>NZ_JAUJFI010000310.1 GCF_030849505.1 Azospirillum isscasi
GCGGGCTTGGCGGCGCCGCCGAACAGGCCGCCGAAGATGCCGCCGCCGCCGCCCGCCGCCGCCGCCGGGCGCTCCTGGAGCTGGCGCTCCAGCTCCTGATTCTGGTTCTGGGAGGCGGCCAGCGCCTGCTCCAGCATGACGATGGCCTGCGCCATCAGATAGGGCGCGCCGGGCTGGCGGGCGATGGTGTCGCGGATGTGGGCTTCGGCCTGCGGATCGCGCGGGCCGGACTGGGCCTCGGCCTGACGCAGCTTGGCGAAGAGGTCGTCAATGATCTGGCGTTCGGTCTGGTCCATGGCGGTGCTCATGCTCTCGATGGTTTGAGGGATGGTGCGGATAGGCCCCGGCATTCCGTTCACTGGGCGAGTGTCGGCGTCGGGGCGGGTGTGGAGACTGTTCGGGAGGCCTGGGTATCGCGGATCCACGGGGGCATCGGTCCCTCCAAGTGCGGTCACGCCCGTCGGCGCAAGAGCAGGTGAAGAGATCCGACATCGCGACCACGTCTAAGTCGCCAGAGGGGCCCGGATCACAGGTCCCGGAGACGTGGGGAGGGCCGGGAAAGCTGTCAAGAGAGGGGGGCGGCGGAAAAAACAGCGCTGCGCTACTCCGGGCAGGCCGTTGCGGCGCAGCAAGCCCGGCACCAACTCTCTGGGGGCCGGCTCCAACGGAGCGGGATTCAGCCTGGGGAGTCTGCCATGGACCGCATCAACACGGCCTTCCTGTTCGACCTCGACGGCACGCTGATCGACAGCGTGTACCAGCATGTGCTGGCCTGGCAGGAGGCGCTGGACCATGAGGGAATCGAGCTGTCGGTCTGGCGCATCCACCGCAAGATCGGCATGAGCGGCGGCCTGTTCGCCAACATGCTGCTGCGCGAGACCGGCCTCGCCATCAGCCCGGAGCTTCTGGAGCGGTTGCGCCGCCGCCATGGGGAGGCGTTCCGCGGGCTGGCCGGGCGTGTCCGCCCGCTGCCCGGCGCGCAGGAGCTGCTGTCCCACCTGACGGCGGCGGGCATCCCCTGGGCCATCGCCACCAGCGGACGGATCGAGACGGCCCGCGACGGGCTGGAGGCTCTGGGCGTGGACCGCGACACGGTGCCGGTGGTGACGCGCGATCAGGTGAAATACGCCAAGCCCGACCCCGACCTGTTCCTGGCCGCGGCGGAGCGGCTGAAGGTCCCGATCGAATCGGCCATCGTGGTCGGCGACAGCGTGTGGGACATCCTCGCCGCGCGGCGCGCCCGCGCGCTCAGCATCGGGCTGCTCTCCGGCGGCTACGGGCAGGACGAGCTGGAGCGCGCCGGGGCCTTCCGCGTCTACGAGGACCCCGCCGGCCTGCTGGAGCATCTCGACGAGGTGGGAGGCCGACGCTGAGCGCCAGACGGAACGCGCTGCTGATCGTCAACACGAAGGCCCGCCAGGGGCAGCGTGCGCTCGACGAGATCCGGGAGGAATGCGCCCGGGCCGGTGTCGCGCTGGTCCATGCGGATTGCCGGGAGCGGGAGGACATCGCCGAATCGATCCGCGGCCATGCGGGCAAGGTGGACATGGTGATCGTCGGGGGCGGCGACGGCACGCTGAACGCCGCGGCCCCGGCGCTGGCCGACACCGGCCTGCCGCTCGCCATCCTGCCCATGGGCACGGCGAACGATCTGGCGCGCACGCTGGGAATCCCGCTGGACCTGCGGGAGGCGGCGAAGCTGGCCGTCACCGGCCCGGTACGCCGCATCGACCTCGGCGAGGTCAACGGCGTCGCCTTCTTCAACGTCGCCAGCATCGGCCTCAGCGTCGAGCTGGCCCGCGAGCTGACGCGGGAGATGAAGCGGCGCTGGGGCGTGTTCGGCTACGCCGTGGCGGCCTTCCGCGTCCTGCGGCGCATGGCGCCCTTCCGCGCCGACATCCGCATCAACGGGAAGCGGCACCGCGTCAAGTCGGTGCAGATCGGTGTCGGCAACGGGCGTCATTACGGCGGCGGCATGACGGTGCAGGAGAACGCCGCCCCCGACGACGGGAAGCTGGACGTTTACAGCATCGACCTGCGCGGCTGGTGGGAATGGCCTTTCCTGTTCCCCGATTTCCGCCGCGGGCGCCACGGCCACTGGAAGAACGTCCATTGCTGGTACGGGCAGGAAGTGGAGATCGCCACCCGCCACCGCCGCCCGGTGAACACGGACGGCGACATCACCACCCACACCCCGGCCCGCTTCCGCGTGCGGCCCGGCGTCGTCGCGGTGATCGCGCCACCGCGGTGACCTTGCCCCCGCAACCCCGGCGCGACATTCCCCGCATCCCCCGTCCGTTCGTGAAACAGTCCGCAGAGCGAACATAATCGCTTGCGGGCTAATGGTATCTGGTATACCGTATCTCCAATCCAAGCCGCTTCCCTTCTCCAGGGCAACGAAACCGCGGCCCACCCCTTCAGCCGGGGCCCCTCTCGCACGAGGGGAACGAAGAGAAGAGACGGGACGGGAACGCCAATGCAGACGATGAGTTTCTCGGTCGAACCCCTGGACCAGGGGATGAGCTTCAAGGCCAAAGC
>NZ_JAUJFI010000311.1 GCF_030849505.1 Azospirillum isscasi
TCTTACGTCTTGGGTCCCTTGCGGACGGTGCTGGTGGGGTTGAGGCTGCCGATGTTGCCGCTCTCCGACCCGGCGTTGGGGTCGATCACCGCGTTGATCAGCGTCGGCTTGCCGCTGTCCATCGCTTCGCTGACCGCCCGGTACAGCTCGTCCGGCGTGGTCACGTTGACCCCCACCCCGCCGAAGGCTTCCATCATCCGGTCGTAGCGGGAGTCCGGCACGAACACCATCGGCGAGGGGTCCGAGCCGCCCGTCGGGTTGACGTCGGTGCCCTTGTAGATGCCGTTGTTGTTGAACACCACGATGCACACCGGCAGCTTGTACCGGCAGATCGTCTCCACCTCCATGCCCGAGAAGCCGAAGGCGCTGTCGCCCTCCACCGCCAGCACCGGCTTGCCCGACTCCACCGCCGCGGCCACCGCGAAGCCCATCCCGATGCCCATCACCCCCCAGGTCCCGACGTCCAGGCGCTTGCGCGGCTGGTGCATGTCGATGATCCCGCGCGCCAGGTCCAGCGTGTTCGCGCCCTCGTTCACCAGCAGCGCGTCGGGGCGCTCCTGGATCACCCGGCGCAGCGCCCCCAGCGCCCCGTGGAAGTTCATCGGCGAGGCGTTGCTCATCAGCTTGGGCGCCATCTTGGCGACGTTCGCCTCGCGCCGCGCCGCCACCGCCGTGGTCCATTCCGCCGGCGGCGCCGTCCAGCCGCCCCTGGCCATCCCGGTGCTCAGCGCCGACACGCACGACCCGATGTCGCCGACCAGCGGCGCCACGATCGCCACGTTGCTGTCCATCTCGCGCGGCTCGATGTCGATCTGGATGAAGGTCTTCGACCCCGGCTCGCCCCACGTCTTGCCCTTGCCGTGCGACAGCAGCCAGTTCAGCCGCGCCCCCACCAGAAGCACCACGTCGGCGTCCTTCAGCACCATCGAGCGCGCCGCCCCCGCCGACTGCGGGTGGGTGTCGGGCAGCAGACCCTTGGCCATGCTCATCGGCAGGAAGGGGATGCCCGACGTCTCCACCAGTTCGCGCACCGCCTCGTCGGCCTGGGCGTAGGCCGCCCCCTTGCCGAGGATGATCAGCGGCCGCTTGGCCCCCTTCAGCGCCTCCAGCGCCCGGGCCACCGCGTCCGGCGCCGGCAGCTGGGCCGGGGCCGGGTCGACCACCTTGACCAGCGAGCGGGCGCCCTCGGCGGCGTCCAGCACCTGCGAGAACAGCTTGGCCGGCAGGTCGAGGTAGACGCCGCCCGGCCGCCCCGACACCGCGGCGCGGATGGCCCGGGCCACGGCGATGCCGATGTCCTGGGCGTGCAGCACGCGGAAGGCCGCCTTGCACAGCGGCTTGGCGATGGCCAGCTGGTCCATCTCCTCGTAGTCGCCCTGCTGGAGATCGACGATCTCGCGCTCCGAGGAGCCGGAGATCAGGATCATCGGGAAGCAGTTGGTGGTGGCGTTGGCCAGGGCGGTCAGGCCGTTGAGGAAGCCCGGCGCCGAGACGGTCATGCACACGCCCGGCTTCTTGGTCAGAAAGCCGGCGATGGCGGCGGCGTTGCCGGCGTTCTGCTCGTGGCGGAAGGAGATGACCCGCAGCCCCTCGCCCTGGGCCATGCGCAGCAGGTCGGAAATCGGGATGCCCGGCACGACATAGAGGTTCTCGATGCCGTTGAGCTTGAGGGCATCGATGACGAGCTGGAAACCATCCGTCAGCACCGGGTCCGCATCGGTGGCGGCGGTGGCTTCGTTCTTGAGGGCAGTGACGGCTGACATAAGGGTTACTCCTCCCCGACTCTTATTCGGATCACGATCGGTCAATCGAGAAAATCGCAGTGCTGTTCGACATGGCGGGCCAGCCCCAGCGTGTGCTCGCGCACCCGCCGTTCGGCGAGGTCGGCGTCGCGCCGGGTCAGCGCGTCGATGATGTCGCGGTGCTCGACGATGGACGTCTCGGCCCGCCCGCCGCGGCGCATGGTGACGCGGCGGATGGCCCGCATGTGGATGAAGAAGCGGTCGGTCAGGTCGGCGATGAGCGTGCAGCCCGAGGCCTGGATGATCGACTGGTGGAAGGCGACGTTGGCGTCGGAATACTCCAGCACATGGTCGGCCAGCGCGCCCTCGGCGAAGCGGTCGAAGGTCTCGTGCAGCTCGGCCATGCCGCGCTCGTCGGCGCGCTCGACGAAGAGGCGGGCGGCCATGCCCTCCAGGGCGGCGCAGACGGTGATCATCTCGATGATCTCGGCCTTGGTCTTGCGCACCACGAAGATGCCGCGCCGCGGCATGGAGCGGATGAAGCCCTCCTGCTCCAAAAGCGCCATGGCCTCGCGCACCGGGGTGCGGCTGACGCCCAGCGCCTCGCAGAGCTGGCGCTCGTCCAGCCGGATCTCGCTCGGCCCGCCGTAGATGTCCATCTGGGTGATGGCCTGCCGCAGCGCCTGGTAGGCTTTGGCCTTGAAGCTCATCCCCTGGTCCAGGGGTTCGACCGAGAAACTCATCGTCTGCATTGGCGTTCCCGTCCC
>NZ_JAUJFI010000312.1 GCF_030849505.1 Azospirillum isscasi
CGACGGCGCCACCGGACGACAAAACGCTTCGGCGTCGCCGCCCTCCCAAACGTCGCCCTCATTTAGCGGATGCACCATTTAGAAACTTGTGGTGTGGGCCGCATGCCAATCACCCGGACTGCCTGCGGAGCCCCACGGGAAGCGACCCCCAGCCCAAGACCCCCAGCCCAAGATGTTGGTCAGGGCTTGCCCGCCGACAGGCTGGACGGTTCCAGTTCGGCGCCGACCGTACGGTACCCGGCGGTCAGTTCCGCCTGAGCCCAAGGCCGCATCCGCACTATGAAGAGCCGCCATCCCGGTTGCGGTCCGACGGCACGCCGGAACAGGTCTTTGGCCTCGTCGGCACGCCCTTGCCTCTGCCGCAAAAGCGCAAGCGAGGTCAGCGCCCACGATTGGGGAATCGGATGCAACTGCACCGCCCTTTCCAGCATCACGGCGGCTTCATCCATGCGGCCGAGTTGCATCAGCGCCAGCCCCATGTTGGTGACGCTGAAGTAGTCGTTCAAAGTCCAGGCCGATGGTGCCTGCTGCCCGGCCGAAGTCTCCCGCAGGTTCGTCAGAGCTTCTTCGGGCCGGTGCTGGGCCAGCAGGTTCACGGCGATGGCGTTGCGTGCAAAATCATTGCCCGGTTCGATCTCCAGCGCCGCTTTACAGCAGGTTTCCGCCTCGTCATGACGTCCGGTCAGTTGAATGGTCTGGCCGAGGTAGATGTGGAGGACGGCGTTCCGGGGATGCGAGCGGATCAGGGCGCGGAACGCCCTTTCCGCTTCGTCCGTCAGGCACAAGGCCAGATAGGCAAGAGCCTGATCGAGAAGCGCTTGGAAATTGTCCGGTTCCTTCCGGATGGCCAGGGCAAGCACCGGCAAGGCCGCCCGCATCGCCCCTGTCCCGACGAGATAGTGGCCGATGGGGATGGCATCCTGCTCCGCATCGTCTGTTCCATTCCCCAATTCCGTCCCGATTTTCGCATCGTCCAAGCCATCGAGCCAAGGCTCCGCGTCTGCCGGACGCTGCAGTTGGCACAAGGCAAGGATGAGCACGACGCGCGCCAGCCGATGACCGGGCTGGCCGTCCAGAACGGTCCGCGCCGTCTCCGCCGCCGTCTCCGGTTTGTCGGCGCGCAAGTCCCGAAGCGCGATGGCAGCCAACCCATGGGCACGATACAGGGGATTGATCCGACCGGCGGCACGGTCGGCGGCTTCCGCCTCGGTCGAATGTCCCACCGCGCGCAGCAGCTCGACCAATCGAACATGAGCTTCGTACAGGGACGGCCAATGCTCGACGGCTTGCCGGTAGGAGTTGAGCGCCTGCGCGGTGTTCCCTTCCCTCGCGAGAGCGATTCCCATCTCGTAACGGTAGTTCGCGAAGGTGGTCGCGCGGATGGTCTGCCGCCATGCCTCGACCTGTTCAGGGGTCGGCGAGGGGGATGGTGAATTGGTAGCGACGCGCATGACGAACTCCGCTATGGGACCGGAAAATTATCTCACGCCTCCGGTGCCAAGCCACCAAATTTTCTTTGAAAACCGATATGGATGGACACCCGGGCGCCACTACCCCTCAAGTTGCCCGGCCGCTGCACTTCCCGGGATTCGCGTCCTGTGATATGAAATGCTGGCTTTGGATCATGACGGTCCGCTCCAGAATACAAGCATCCGTCTTTTTCCCTTTGGCCGTGACACGGGAACCGATATGGCGAATGAAAAGGAATGGCTTGATTCCGTCTCCAACGTCTATGGCTCGCATGATGGAAAGCTTGACGAGAGGCTTGTGAATGTCTTCACGCTGGATCTGGTGGCGGCGGAGGCGTCCGCGGCCCGCCGGGTTCTGCTGATGGGGGTGGGGTCCGGCGTGGTGGCCCGCGAACTGCAGCAGCGATGCGCCCACCTGACCGTCGTCGAAGGCTCAGCCATGCTGGCCGGAGCCTTCCGTGCGGAACATCCCGGCATCACCGTCGTCGAGACGCTGTTCGAAGATTACACGCCGGAAGAGCCCTTCGATCTGGTCATCGGGAGCCACGTGCTGGAACATGTGGAGGAGCCGGTGGCGGTGGCGGCGCGCGCGCGCGCCTGGATGGCGCCGGGGGCTCTGGCCATCTTCACCGTGCCCAACCGCCACTCGCTGCATCGGCGCGTCGGCGTCGAAATGGGACTTCTGGAACGGCCCGACAGCCTGAGCGAGCGCGACCACCGCCAGGGCCATCGCCGGGTCTACGACGGGGCCGGCCTGAAACGCGACATCCAGGCCGCCGGGTACCGCGACGTCGAGGTCAGCGGCTATTGGGCCAAGTTCGTCCCCAACACCATGATGGCCGACTGGTCCCGCGAACTGGTGGATGCCATCTATCGGGTCAGCCGTTCGCTCGACCCGGACCTCTGCGTCAACCTTTGCGCCCGGTGCCGCTGCTGACGGAAGCGCGCCTCAGCACGGCCGCCTCGCCGCCTCGTCGCGCCAGTGCAGCAGGGCATCCACGGTGCGGTCGGCCGCAGGACGGGACATTCCCGGCCA
>NZ_JAUJFI010000313.1 GCF_030849505.1 Azospirillum isscasi
GGTGCGGCGGGGGCGGCGTCCGGCGCGGGGGCGCCCTCGCGGGGACCGTCGTCCTTGGAGCGCCCCCCCTTGGCGATGCGCGGCGCCATGGGGGCCTTGGCGATGTGCGTGTCGCCGCAGACCGGGCAGGCGATGGCCCGGGCGGCGGCCTGCGTCTCATAGGCGTCGCCGTTGCGGAACCAGGCTTCGAACCGGTGGTCCGCCGTGCATTTCAGTACGAAGAGGATCATGTCCCCGTCGGATGCTCCAAGGTGTGAAGGACAGATGGTATGGTGAAGGACCGCTGACCAGCCGCCAATTCAGCACGGCGGCGGCGTCACGGTCAAACAAACGTCATGAAAATGAGTGGGAGCATCCGTCCCTTGTCCACCCCCTCCTCCGCCGAATCGCCGCACTCCACGGTCGGCCAGCCCTCCCCCTGGGTCGCGCGCTTCGCGCCGCTGGTGCGGGCGGGCGGGCCGGTGCTCGACCTCGCCTGCGGGTCGGGGCGGCATCTGCGGCTGTTCCACGCACGCAACCACCCGGTGGTCGGGCTCGACCGCGACCTGCGCGGGGTGGCCGGCCTGTCCGGCACGCCGGGGGTGGACCTGGTGGAGGCCGACCTGGAGAACGGCGGGCCCGTCCCGCTGCTGCGCGACCGCCGCTTCGCCGGGATCGTGGTGACCAACTACCTGCACCGCCCGCTGTTCCCCGCCCTGCTGGACGCGCTGGAGCCGGGGGGCGTGCTGCTGTACGAGACCTTCGCTCTGGGCAACGCCCGCTTCGGGCGCCCGGCCTCCCCCGCCTTTCTGCTGCGCAACGGCGAGCTTCTGGACATCGCGCGCGGGCGCCTTCAGGTCGTCGCCTACGAGCATGGCGAGGCCGCCGCGCCCAAGGCCGCGGTGGTGCAGCGCCTGTGCGCGGTCAACGACCTGGAGGCCGGAAGCGGCCTGGACGGCGACCCGGAGCCCCGGCCCCTGCCGCCGCCACTGCCGGCCTGACGCGTCACATCCCGATCACGTCGAGCGTGAAGGTCCGGTCGTGGGTTAGGGACGGCACCATCCGCCGGGCCTCCTCGACGCGGGCCATGTCCAGCTCCGCCACGACGAAGCCGACCTCCTCCCCGGCGTCGGCCAGCACCTCGCCCCAGGGGGCGACGATCAGGGAATGGCCGTAGGTCAGCCGTCCCTGGTCGTGGGTGCCGGTCTGGGCCGGGGCCAGCACGAAGCAGCCCGTCTCGATGGCGCGGGCGCGCAGCAGAGTGTGCCAGTGCGCCCGTCCGGTCGGCACGGTGAAGGCCGCCGGCACGGTGAGGATCGACGCCCCCGCCTGGGCCAGCGCCCGGTAGAGATAGGCAAAGCGCAGGTCGTAGCAGACGGTCATGCCGACCCCGCCCCAGGGCGTGCCGGCCAGCACCGCGCGGTCGCCGGGCCGGAAGGTGGCGGATTCGCGGTAGCTCTCCCCGCCCTTCAGGTCCACGTCGAACATGTGGAGCTTGTCGTAATGGGCGACGGTCCGGCCCCCGGCGTCGAACAGGCAGCTGCGGTTGGCGACCCGCCCGTCCTCCAGCAGGACGCCCAGCGTCCCGGCGAGCAGCCAGGCCCCCGTCTCCCGCGCCAGATCGGCGAAGAAGGGGATGGCCGGATGCTCGTCCGCCGTCTTCACCCGCTCCAGCACCTTCGCGCGGCCCTGCACGATCATGCCGACATTCTCGGGCAGGGCGATGAAGTCCGCCCCGGCGTCGCGCGCCCGGCGCACCAGATCGCCCGCCGCCCGAAGGTTGGGAAGGATCTCCGTGCCGGCGTTGACCTGGACGCAGGCGGCCTTCAGGACGCCGCTCATCCCCCGATTCCCAGAATCGGGTCGAGCTTGCCCGCGCGGTCCAGCGCGTGGATGTCGTCGGACCCGCCGTACGGCTTTCCGTCGATGAAGATCTGCGGCACGGTCATGCGCCCCTCGGCCCGCTGCACCATCTCGTCGCGGCGGCCCGGCTGCATGTAGAGGTCGATCTCCTCATACGCCACCCCCTTGCTGTCGAGCAGCCGCTTGGCGCGCGAGCAATAGGGGCAGAAGGGCGTTGTGTAGATGACGACGTCGGCCATGCCGGCGGCTCCTTGGCTGTTTGGAACGGTTATAAGATCAACCGCCGCGTGGCGCCACCCGTTACGTTTTCACCGCTTATGTCCTGACGACGCGCGCCAGGGTCAGCGCATCCACCCGCTCCGCCCCGGCGCGCAGCAGCACCCGCGCGCATTCCGACAGGGTGGCTCCGGTGGTCAGCACGTCGTCCACCAGCAGGATCCGCCGGCCGGCCACTTGCGGCTCCAGCCCCGGACGGACCGCGAAGGCCCCCTTCACGTTCCGCCGCCGCCCCGAGCGGTCGAGCCCGCCCTGCGACGGGGTGGCCCGGCGGCGCACCAGCAGGTCGGGCAGGACCGGGCGCCCGGCCTGCCGCCCCGCCGCCTGGGCCAGCAGGGCCGCCTGGTTGTAGCGGCGCCCGAACAGCCGCAG
>NZ_JAUJFI010000314.1 GCF_030849505.1 Azospirillum isscasi
GCTTTCCCCCTTCTTCGGGGCCTTGGCGACCGTGTCGTAATCCTGGGTGTAGCCGCCCATGCCGAGCTGGATGGCGTCCAGCGCGCGGCGCACCACGTCGCGCGCCGCCGCGTCGAAGGGCACGGTGCCGCGCTGCACGGCGAGGAAGGCGGCCTCCAGCCAGTGGGACAGCCGCTCGACCTCCGGCAGGTCCACGGCGCGGGCCGCCCCCTTCAGGCTGTGGGCACGGCGGTGGATCTCCACCAGATCGGGGTGGTGCGCCGGGTCCCGCTCCACCGCGCGCAGGGCCTCGCGGATGGCGGCGAGATGCTCCTTGTGCTCCAGGTCGAAGGCGGCGAGCAGGCGCGTGCGGATGTCGTTCATGGCGCCCGCCCCCTCCGCCCGCCATCGCCTCCGGATGCCGTCGTCATGGTCACACGCGGTAGTTCCGGACGGCCTCGACCAGACCCTGGCCGAGATCGTTGAGGTTGGTGGCGGCCCCTTCGAGCTGGCGGGTGCCGGCGGCGGTCTGGCTGCTCGCCTCGCGGATGTTCTGGAGCGCCTGGATCACCTGCTCCAGGCCGATCTGCTGCTGGTTGGTGCCGGCGACGATCTGCTGGAAGGCGAGCACGCTCTCCTGGACGCTCTCGGCGAGGTCGCGGATGGTCGATTGGGTGGCGTCGGTCTGGCGCTTGCCGGCGCCGACGCGCTTCACCGCCTCCTCCGTCAGCATGACCGAGGCGTTGATGCCGTGCTGGATCTCGCTGAGATTGGAACGGACCTGGGCGGTGGCCTCCTTGGACTGGTCGGCGAGGCTCTTGATCTCGCTCGCCACCACGGCGAAGGTCCGCCCGTGCTCGCCGGCCGCGGCAGCCTCGATGGCGGCGTTGAGCGCCAGCAGGTGGCAGCGCTCGGCGATGTCGTTGACGGTCAGGATGATCTCGCCGATGGCCTGGGTGCGCTCCGACAGGACGACGATGTTCTCGGCGACGGCCTCCGCCTGCTCGCGGATGGCGTCCATCGCCTGGTTGGTGTCCTCCACCGCCTTCAGGCCGGTCTCGGAATTGGACGCGGCGACCTGGGCGTTCTGCGCCACGTCCTGGGCGCGGCGGTTGATCTGCGCGCCGGATTCGGTGATCTCGCTGAGCGTCGCGGTGGTTTCCTCCACGGCGGCGAGCTGCTGGGCGACGCTGGCCGCCTGCTGCTGGGTGGAGGCGCGGATCTGCGCGGTGGCGGCGTGCATGCTCTCCGCCGTGGCGCGGGTGGTCCTGGCCATGTTGCGCAGGTTGCCGGTCATCTCGTTCAGGTGGGTGCCGAGTTCGGCCAGCTCGTCGTCGCCGGGCACCACCACCGTCTTGGTTAGGTCGCCCTTGCCCACCTGGGTGACGTAGCCGATGGCGGTGCCGAGCCGCCGGGTGATCGAGCTGCCGATCAGGATGGCGATGGCGACGGCGAGCGCCACCACGATCACCAGCGCCAGGATGGAGGAGCGCACCGCGTCGTCGTAGAGGGAGCGGATGTTCTGGCGCCCGGCCTCCGACAGGCGGCTGATGTCGCCGTGCAGGTCGGAAAGCTGGCCCGCCATGGCCAGCCGCATCTCCTCCACCCGCGTCAGCCGGTCCAGCGCCTCCGGCTCGCTCCCGGCCGCCACCCGTTCCAGCATCGCGTTGGCTTCGTTCAGCATGCGGTGCGAATACTGGTCGAAGCTGTCGATCTGGATCACCAGCTCGCCCCAGATGCGGCGGCGTTCGTCCGTGATGCCGTCCTCGGCCCGTGCGGCGGCGATGCTCTTCAGCTTGGCGGTCTGCTCGAACATCCTCATCGAGCCGTCGCGGTAGCTCTGGCGGAGCTGGGCGATGTCCGGCTTGCGGCCCTGGAGCTGGGCCAGCGCCGCGGCGTGGGTCGCCGCCTCGCGGAAGCTGCGCAGGTTGCTTTCCGTCACCTCGATCTCGCGCACCGCCTCCGACACCTGGATGTCGTAGGTGGCGATGCCCATCATGACCCTCATGCCGTCCGCGAAACGCATCATCTGGAACGCCGCCAGCAGCCCGGTCAGCAGGCAGACGACTCCGAAGCTGAGCATCAGCTTGTGCTTGACCTTCAGTTTCATTCTTCTTTCTTGCTCCTCAGCGTCTCCAGGATCGCCGGCACGTCCAGCACGGCGACGCGGCCCCGGGTGATGGCGGTGACGAAGGGGCCGGCCTCCGGCGGGGCCTTCAGGCGGGCGTTCTCCAGCTCCGTCACCGTGTCCACGGTGCGCAGGCGCAGGGCCTCCGGCCTCTCCCCGCCGCGCAGCACGACGGCGAAGCCGCCGCCCGCGGGCACCGCGTTGCGCCCGCACAGCCGGTCCACGTCGAACAGGCGCATCACCCGCCCGTCGATGGCGATCAGCCCCAGAAGCTCCGGCTGGATCTGAGTATGGGCATGCACACCTCCCGGTTGGCTTGGGGCCGATTGGCTTCGTCCCGTATGGGCATGTGCCGGAACGCCGGGTGGC
>NZ_JAUJFI010000315.1 GCF_030849505.1 Azospirillum isscasi
AATTGTCAAGCAGATGAGCAGACAGTAATCACGCAGCTCAGCAGGCCCTGATCACGTGACTGAGCATGCACTGTTCACGTGGATGATCACACACCTATCACGTGACTGATCATGCACTGATCATGTGACTGATCATGCACTGATGACGTGGCTATAATGCACTGATCACTTGGCTGGACATACACTGATCACGTGCCTGGTCATGCACTGATCACGTGGCTGATCATGCACTGATCACGTGACTGATCATGCAATGATCTCGTGTCTGATCATGCACTGATCACGTGGCTATCATGCATTGCTCACGTGGCCTGTCATGCAGTGATCACGTGGCTATCATGCACTACTCACTTGGCTGATCATGCAATGATCATGTAGCTACCATGTACAGGTCACGTGAATGATCATACACCCATCAGGTGACTGATCATGCACTGATCACGTGGCTATCATGCACTGATCACGAGACTGATCATGCACTGATCACGTCTATATCATGCACTGATCACATGACTGCCCATGCACTGATCACGTGGATGATCATACACTAATCATGTGACAGATCATGCACTGATCACGTGGCTGATCATGCACTGATACCGTGACTGAGCATGGACTGATCACATGACTATCATGTAGTGATCACGTGACTTAATGGCGCTGATCATGTGACTGATCATGCGCTGATCATGTTTGCTATCATACACTGATCATGTGCCTCTGGAGGCAATAAACAAAGAGCTGAGTAGGCACGAATCAAACAGTCAGCAGGCAATAATCATGGAACTCAGCTGTGAGGAATCATGCTGCTCAGCTGGCAATAATCAAGCAGCTGAGCAGGCAGGAATTACACAGCACAGCTGGCAATTGTCAAGCAGATGACAGGCAGGAATCGTGCAGCTCAGCTGGCAATTGTCAAGCAGATGAGCAGACACTAATCACGCAGCTCAGCAGGCCCGGATCACGTGACTGAGCATGCACTGTTCACGTGGCTGATCATACACTGATCACGTGATTGATCATGCACTGATCACATGGATATCATGCACT
Organism: Azospirillum isscasi; assembly: GCF_030849505.1. Lineage (GTDB taxonomy): Bacteria > Pseudomonadota > Alphaproteobacteria > Azospirillales > Azospirillaceae > Azospirillum > Azospirillum isscasi. Next base: position 1,051 of record NZ_JAUJFI010000315.1, read on the forward strand.
GATCACGTGGCTGATCATACACTGTTCACGTGTCTGACCATGCACTGATCACGTGGCTGATCATACACTGCTCACGTAACTGATCATGCACTGATCACGTGGCTATCATGCACTGAATACGTGGCTGAACATGCACTGTTCACGTGGCTGATCACACACCTGTCACGTGACATAACATGCACTGATCACGTGGCACTCATGCACTGATCACGTGGCTGATCATACTCTGCTCACGTAACTCATCATGCACACATCACGTTTCTATCATGCACTGCTCACGTGGCTCGTCATGGAATGATCACGTAGCTACCATATACTGGTCACGTGACTGATCATGCACAGATCACGTAAATGATCATGCACTGTTCACGTGACTGATCATGTACTGATCACGTGACTGATCATGCACCGATCACGTGGCTGATCATGCACTGATCACGTAATTGATCATGCACTTATCATTTGGCTGATCATGCACTGATCACGTGGCTGATCATACACTGATCACGTGACTGATCATGCACTGATCACGTGACTGATCATGCACTGATCACATAATTGATCCTGCACTGATCACATGGCTCATCACGCACTGATCCGGTGGCTGATCACACACGTATCACGTGACTGATCATGTACAGATCACGTGAATAATCATGAAGTGATCACGTGGCTATCCTGCACTGATCACGTGGATATCATGCACTGATCATGTGGCTGATCACACACGTATCACGTGACTGATCATGCACTGATCACGTGGCTATCATGCACTGATCACGTGGCTATCATGCACTGATCACGTGGCTGATCATGCAATGATCACGTAGCTACCATGCACTGGTCACGTGACTGATCATGCACTGATCAGGTAATTGATCATGCACTGATCACGTGACTGATCATGCACAGATCACGTGACTGATCATGCACAGATCACGTGACTGATCATGCACTGATCACGTGGCTATCATGCACTGCTCACGTGGCTGATCATGCAATGATCACGCAGCTACCATGTACTGGTCACATGACTGATCATGCACTGATCACATAATTGATCATGCACTGTTCACCTGGCTTATCATGCATTGATCATGTGACTGATCATGTGCTGATCATGTTTGGTGTCACACACTGATCATGTGCCTCTGGAGGCAATGAACATAGAGCTGAGTAGGCAGGAATCAGTCAGCAGGCTATAATCATGGAACTCACCTCTGAGAAATCATGCTGCTCAGCTGGCAATAATCAAGTAGATGAGCAGGCAGGAATTACGCAGCACAGGTGGCAATTGTCAAGGAGATGACAGGCAGGAATCGTGCAGCTCAGCTGGAAATTGTCAAGCAGATGAGCAGACAGTAATCACGCAGCTCAGCAGGCCCTGATCACGTGACTGAGCATGCACTGTTCA
>NZ_JAUJFI010000316.1 GCF_030849505.1 Azospirillum isscasi
CTGCTGGGCCAGCCGCGCGTCGGTGTGGCGGCGCAGATGCGCCCAGCGGTCGGGCCGGGCGGGCGGCGGAAAATGTCCGGGGCGGTTCATGACGGCACCTGGCATGACGGCTCCTGGAACGGTTCCGGAGGCAGCGGCAGGGCGGCGGGCAGGCGGGACGCGGCGGGGTCGAAGCGCAGCCGCCCGGCGGAATCGGCGATGCCGGCGGCTTCCAGCCACGCCTCGAATTCCGGCGCCGGACGGCGGCCCAGCACCTGCCGGACATACAGCGCGTCGTGGAAGGAGGTGCTCTGGTAATTCAGCATGATGTCGTCGGCCCCCGGCACTCCCATGACGAAGGTGCAGCCGGCCACGCCCAGCAGGGTCAGCAGGGCGTCCATGTCGTCCTGGTCGGCCTCCGCGTGGTTGGTGTAGCAGACGTCGCAGCCCATCGGCAGGCCCAGCAGCTTGGCGCAGAAATGGTCCTCCAGCCCGGCCCGCGCGATCTGCTTGCCGTCATAGAGATATTCCGGCCCGATGAAGCCGACCACCGTGTTGACCAGAAGGGGCCGGTAGCGGCGGGCGACGGCGTAGCAGCGCGCCTCCACCGTCTGCTGGTCCACCCCCTCGTGCGCGCCGGAGGACAGCTCGCTGCCCTGGCCGGTCTCGAAATACATCAGGTTGTCGCCGACCGTGCCGCGGTTCAGCGCCTTTCCGGCCTCCCACGCCTCGTCCAGCAGGGCCAGCGAGACGCCGAAGGCGCGGTTGGCGGCCTCCGTCCCGGCGATGGACTGGAACACCAGATCGACCGGCGCGCCCCGCTCCATGGCCTTCAGCGCCGTGGTCACATGGGCCAGCACGCAGGACTGGATCGGCGCGCCGGTGCGCAGGCGAAGCTCCTCCAGCATCTCCAGCAGGGCGGTCATCGTCTCCACGCCGTCGGTCGCCGGGTTGATGCCGATCACCGCGTCGCCGCTGCCGTACATCAGCCCGTCGAGGATGCTGGCCGCGATGCCGCGCGGGTCGTCCACCGGGTGGTTGGGTTGCAGCCGGGTGGACAGCCGGCCCGGCAGCCCGATGGTGTTGCGGAAGCGCGTGACGACGCGGGTCTTGGCGGCGACGGCGATCAGGTCCTGCACGCGCATGATCTTCGACACCGCCGCGGCCATTTCCGGAGTCAGCCCGGGGGCCAGCGCCGCCAGCGCCGTGGCGTCCGCTTCCTCCGACAGCAGCCAGTCGCGGAAGCCGCCGACCGTCAGGTGGGCGACCGGGGCGAAGGCGCCGTCGTCGTGGCCGTCGACGATCAGCCGCGTCACCTCGTCCGACTCGTAGGGAACCACGGCCTCCGTCAGGAAGTGGCGCAGCGGCAGGTCGGCCAGGGCCATTTGCGCGGCCACCCGCTCCGCCGCGCTGGCGGCGATCAGCCCGGCCAGCGCGTCACCCGACCTTGCGGGGGACGCGCGGGCGAGCAGCGTCTTCAGATCGGGAAACCCGTACCGTGTCCCGGCCAGAGCGTGGGCGAATGCCATGGCGTTCCCTCTCCCCCTCTCCGCTGATCCGTCCTTTGATCATAGGGGGGCGGCCCGGTCTCGACCACCAGTTCCACAGGGCCGGAGCGCCGCGGCCATGCCCGCCGGCCGGTCCTGTATTCCACATATGCTTATGCGAATTACGAAATTTTCCCCGAAAAATCTCTGGAAATGCATATGTGCGTGTGGCTAAGTCCTATTATCCTTCTATGGAAATAGATTTAGCAAGCACGGTAATCTCCCATGCCACAACCCAGTTCAAGCCCGGCGGGTTCAAGCCCGGACACCGCGGCACCCGATCCCGCGCGGTTCCTCGGGCTGTACGCCACGATGCAGCGGATCCGTGCCTTCGAAACGCTGGCCGATGAGGCCCACAAGGCCGGGCAGGTGGCGGGCTACATCCACCTGTCCATCGGGCAGGAGGCCATCGCCGCCGCCGTCGGGGCGAATCTGCGCGATGACGACGTGCTGACCAGCACCCACCGGGGCCACGGCCACACCATCGCCAAGGGCGCCGATCCGCTGGCCATGTTCCGCGAGCTGTGCGGGCGCGAGGGCGGCATCTGCGGCGGCAAGGGCGGGTCGATGCACATCGCCGACTTCTCAATCGGCATGCTGGGCGCCAACGGCGTCGTGGCCGCCGGCCTGCCCATCGCGGTCGGCGCCGCCCACGCCATCGCCCTGAAGGGCGGGGACCGGATCGCCGTCTGCTTCTTCGGCGACGGCGCCACCAACCGCGGCCCCTTCCTGGAGGCGCTGAACTGGGCCGCCGCCTTCCGGCTGCCGGTGCTGTTCGTCTGCGAAGACAACGGCTATGGCGCCACCACCCGCACCGGCAGCGTGTCGGCGGGCGGCGGTCCCGGCGCGCGGGCGGAAAGCCTGGGCGTCCCGGTGACCGTGGTGGACGGCAACGACCTCGCCGCGGTGGACGCGGCGGCGGCGGCCCTGG
>NZ_JAUJFI010000317.1 GCF_030849505.1 Azospirillum isscasi
GCGCCGGGCATCGCGCCGTTGCGCGGCGCGTCGGGGGCGGCGGTGGACGCGGAGCGCGGGCGGGCGCTGGCGATCCTCTGCCCCGCCGGCTTGGCCGGACTGCCGCAAATCTCCATTCCCGCGGCGCGGCTGGACGGCTGTCCGCTCGGCCTGTCGCTGATCGGCCCGCGCGGCAGCGACGCGGCGCTTCTGGACATCGTTGAGGACCTCTTCCCATGACGCTTGAGATCAACATCCCCGAGGTGGTGGCCGAGGTCACCGCCGCCTTCGAGCGCTACGAACGCGCTCTCACCGGCAACGACGTCGCCGTTCTGGACGAGCTGTTCTGGAACCACCCGGCGACCCTGCGCTACGGCGTCGGGGAGAATCTGTACGGCTTTGAGGCCATCGCCGCCTTCCGCCAGGGCCGCCCGGCGGCGGGGCTGGAGCGGGCGCTGCGCAACACGGTCATCACCACCTATGGCCGCGACATGGCGACCGCCAACACCGAATTCACGCGCCCCTCCACGGAGCGGATCGGGCGGCAAAGCCACAGTTGGGTCCGCATGCCGGAGGGGTGGCGTATCGTTGCGGCCCACGTGTCGCTGATGGGTTAGGACCGCGTCCTTCCGCCCGGTTGCCGATGCCCCGGCCCGCCGCCATCCTCACTGATGCCCGAACCCGATCCCCGAACCCGCGCCGACGGACCGCCCGCTATGACCTTAGACGACCCACTGATCGAAGAGGCGTACCGCGTCCTGGCGGAGCGTCCCGGCTTCCTGATCCGCCGCCTGCACCAGATCCACGTCGCCATGTTCATGGAGGAGTGCGCGGAGTTCAACATCACCCCCGTCCAATACAGCGTGCTGACCGCCCTGGCGGAGCGGCCCGACCTGGATCAGGTGACGCTGGGCGCCCAGATCGGCATCGACCGCACGACCACCGCCGGCGTGCTGGCGCGGCTGGCCGAGCGCGGGCTGATCCAACGCCGGGCCAGCCCGGTGGACAAGCGCATGAAGCTGGCCGCCATCACCGCGGAGGGCCGCAAGCTGCTGCGCCGCATGGACAAGAAGGCCCAGCGCGCCCACGACCGCACCATCGCGCCGTTGCCGAAGGAGGACCGGGCGGTCTTCCTGCGCCACCTGCTGCATCTGGTGGACGCCAGCAACGGCTACGGGCGCGCCCCGCTGCATTTGCCGTAACGGCACCGAAAGACAACCTCAGACCGGGAAGACACGCGATGAACGACGCCACCGCGCGGGCCGTGGAGCGGCTGCTGGCCGCCGTGCCGGTGTGGACGGAGACCGGAACCGCCGGGGAGCGGATCGGGCTGGACCGCCGCACGCTGCTGCACGCCGGCCCGCCCTTCGCCAATCCTGAGGAGATCTGCCCACCGGTCCTCAACGCCGCCGCCGCGGCGCTGCTGTTCGAAGGCATGGCCGAGGGGGTGGAGGAGGCCCGCGCCCTGGTGCGCAGCGGCGCCGTGACCCTGCGCCCGGCGCAGGACCTGGGCGTCGTCACCCCGCTCGCCGCCGTGGTGTCGCGGTCGATGTGGCTGCATGTGGTGGAGGATGCGGGCGGCTCCGGCGTCCGCGCCCACAGCCCCTTGAACGAGGGCGGCGGCCCCGCCCTGCGCTTCGGCATCGTCAACGGGGCGGTGGTGGAGCGGCTGCGCCTGCTGCACGGCGCGGTCGGCCCGACGCTGGCCGGGGTCGGGCCGGTGGAGCTGTCCGGCATCGCCCGCGAGGCGATGGAGCAGGGGGACGAGCTGCACGGGCGCGTCGGGGTGGCCTCGGCGCTGCTGACCGACACGCTGGCGTCGCGGCTGGGCGGTTCCGGCGAGGTCTGCGGCTTTCTGCGAGAGGCCGGACAGTTCTTCCTCAACCCCTGGATGGCCGCCTGCAAGACGATGCTGCTGGCCGCGGACGGGGTGCCGGGGGCGGCGCTGGTGACGGCGGCGGGCGGCAACGGGGTGCGGTTCGGGCTGCGCCTGTCGGGCATGATGGGCGAAGGCTGGGCGAGCGCGCCTGCGGCCGCTCCGCAGGGGCCGGACATTGCCTTGCCGGGCGGCGCCCCCCGCCCGCGCCTGCCGGCGATCGGGGACAGCGCCGTCATCGACGCGGTGGGATTCGGCGCGCTGGCGCTCGACGCCGCGCCGCTGCTGCGCGCGGAGCTGGGCGCTGCCGCCGGAGCCGCCATCGCGGCGGGGGGCGGGCTGTTCGGGCTGATGGGCATGGTCCTGGCCACGCCCTTCGCGGTCGTCCTGCTGGTGCTCGTCAACATGCTCTACATCGAGGACAAGCTGGGGAAGGGCGGCACTTCCCCAGCGAGGACAAGGCGTAGGGCAGGGGATCAGACCACCTCCGCCCCGGCCTTGGCGG
>NZ_JAUJFI010000032.1 GCF_030849505.1 Azospirillum isscasi
GTACCGCAAGGGCAACGGGCAGCCGGCGAAGCTGGCCTTCATGGGCCACGCCCTGATGGAGAACCGGAACGCCCTGGTGGTGGATGTTCGGCTGACGGCAGCCACCGGCTTGGCCGAACGCGAGGCGGCGGTTTCCATGGTCGAGGCCATTCCTGGCCGTCACCGCATCACGGTGGGTGCCGACAAGGCTTACGACACCAAGGATTTCGTGGCGAACATGCGCGAGTTGGGCGCCGCTCCGCACGTCGCGCAGAACACGCGCAATCGCCGCTCGGCGATCGACGGCCGGACCACCCACCACCCTGGCTATGCCGTGTCCTTGCGCATCCGCAAGCGGATTGAGGAGCTGTTCGGCTGGATCAAGGGAGCTGGCTTGCGCAAAACGCGTCATCGCGGCACGGCCCGCGTCGGTTGGATGTTCACCCTGACCGCTACCGCCTACAACCTGATCCGCCTGCCCAAGCTGCTGGCGGCGGCATAATGACGTTCGGAGTCCGCCTGAACGGCGGCTCCGAGCGTCTCGGAGCGCGAAAAGGCGCTCCATTCTGACAAAAACGGGCGGCGGAAACGCCATTTCCAAGCCTCAGCAGAGGCAAAAAGCCGAAATATGTTCGTTTTTCCGCGACCTGCTAGAGCTTGGCGACCGAGCTATTTGCGTCCGACGCCTTGACGCCCGCATTCGCGGAACACGATCGGCAGGGTCCGTGCCGCGTTGTCCGCGGCGATGCTGAAGGCGAAATCCGTGACCGCGTCGGCCCACATGACCCGCTCCATGAATGCGTCATCAAGAATGGGCGAGCCGTGCTTCCGGAGCGGGCGAAGGTGCGGGTTGTCGATGTGGTGGAGGCTCATCCCCTCCCCGGCGAACGCCTGCTCGTCCATGTCGGGGAGCCGGAACACCACGACCGGGGCGCGGTTCGGCGCCGACGGCGGGACATAGGTGGCTGTGCCCTGCAAGACGCGCCCGCCGTCGGCGTGGAACTCCGCTGGGAAGCCCATCATCGCCCGCATCGGCGGCCGCACCGTGTTGGTTCGGTCCGCCAGCACAAGCACTCCCCGTCCCGGTCCGGCTTGGTGCGGATGTTCGCGGTCTGCGCCTTCACCACGACGGCCTCGCGCGCCTTCGGCGTCTCCGGGGTCTTCTCCAAGGGATTCGCCGCCGGGGCTTCGGCCGTCGCGGGCGGCGGAGCCGGAGCGGTCAGGGGCGGCGCCGGAACCGCGGCGGCGGGGACGTTCGGTGCGGAATCGCGTGCGCGGTGTCCGACGGCCGCCCAGGCGCCGACCGCTACGACAGCGGCGAGCACGAGCCCGTCGGCAAACAGGGCGCGGGCTGGGGGGCGCCCGCTCACCACCGCGGAGGGGCCGTCATTCGGTGGCGCGTCAGGTGGTTCCACGTCCGCGGGCTCATCGGCTTCGGGCCGGGGCAGCAGGAAGTCCGACCCCGGGTAGACGAAGATGTCCTCCCTGTTGGCGTTGTCGAACTTCAGCCCCTGCCACTTCGTGTTCAGGAGGTCCGATGCCGTCTCCGACAGCCGCACCGGCGTCCGGTCCACGCGCGTGGCGGCGGTCGTGCGCTCGGCGATCCGGTTCGTCAGGAAGGAAGTCGTGACGTCCCAGATCATGTCGCTCGCACGCAGGCGGGCATGGGCGCGGCGGAGCGAATCGTACGCGTCGTATGTCGGCTGGTCGAAGGCGAAGTCCCAGGTCGATGTGGGAGCCGTCGAGCTCCATCCTGGCCTCGCCGATCTTGCGGTCAAGATCGACGACCTCCTGCTGCCGGGTCGGGATGGCCGACCACAGGAAGAGCCGCACGATGAAACGCCGGGCGGAGTTCAGGCGCCGTTCCGCCAGGACGCGGGAGTGCTCGGCGGCTTCGAGCTTCATCTTCGCCGACCGCTTGCGCGCGTCGGCCTCGTTGATGAGCCTCTTCAGGTCGCCGAGCCCCTCGCTGGTGAGCGTGGAGATGGCGGCGCTCCGGATCTCGCCCTCGCCCGGAAGAAGGGGACGATGAGGGGCCGGGAGCGGCTGCACCGGAAAAGGCCGAGCGGGGACGGGGCCCGCCGGAGGGGCGGAGACGACCGGTTCCGCCCGGGTGGGGTGGGCTCCGTTCCCGTCAAGCCGGGTGCGGTAGGAGAGGCCGGTCCCCGGCAGGCCGAGGTTCAGGTGGGCGCCGCCCGGTCCGATGTTGACGCTCGCCCCGCGGACACCGATCATCGTGCTGATCCCGCCGCCGCTGAAGTTCAGCCTCACGCCTGGGAACAGCGTCACGCGCTTCTGAAAGCGTAACCCCATACGGCCCTCCTGAGGTGCATCCTGTACGGATGCGCCGATCTTCGGTGGGACGTGAAGGTAACAGGTCTGGCAGTGACCATCCGCTTCCTGTTGATGATGGCTTTGAATGATCTTCTATCAAGTGTGTTCAATGGGTTAAGGAACATCTTCGATAGAATTCCACTGACGTGAGTGTCGGCTATCAACCGCACCTTCGGACGTCAGCCTGCCCTTCGCCCCCGTCCTCCGTCGCGCTCCCGAAGCTGGTACACTGACCCATTCAAAAGGTGCAGGCAGACGGGCGAGCTTGGCGAGGATGGCATCGGCGGGCTTGGTTCAGACGAAGGGCTTGGATGGGCGATTCCCCCCAACAAGGGCCAGCCGAACCGCGGGACCGCTACGGCGATCGGACGGGGGCGACACCCGTCGATCCTTCTACAATTTGAGCCTACGCAGCCGCAGCGCGTTCCCAACCACGGACACCGAACTCAGGGCCATCGCGGCCGCGGCAATGATCGGCGACAGCGTCCACCCGAACAGCGGGTAGAAGACACCCGCCGCGACCGGCACGCCAAGCGCGTTGTAGACGAACGCCAGAAACAGGTTCTGCCGGATGTTGCGCATCGTTGCCCGGCTGAGCGTCCGCGCCCGTGCGATGCCCGCAAGATCCCCCTTCACCAGCGTCACCCCGGCACTCTGAATCGCGACCTCGGTGCCGGTGCCCATCGCCACACCGACGTCGGCCTCGGCCAGCGCCGGGGCGTCGTTCACGCCGTCTCCGGCCATCGCCACCACCCGGCCCTGCGCCTTCAGACGCTTCACCACCTGATTCTTGTCCTCCGGCAGCACCTCGGCCTCGACCGCGTCGATGCCCAGGCGGCGCGCCACCGCCTTGGCCGTGGTCCGGTTGTCGCCGGTCAGCATGACGATCCGCACGCCGTCGTTCCGGAGCGTCTCCAGCGCGTGCGGCGTGGTCGCCTTGATCGGGTCGGCGACCGCAATCACGCCACCGGGCTGGCCGTCGATGGCGGCGAAGAGAGCGGTGGCGCCCTCGCGCCGGAGGTCGTCGGCGCGCGTTTCCAGGTCCCCCAGCGCGACACCCTGGTCCCGCATCATCGCGGCGTTGCCGAGGGACACCGTGCGCCCGCCGACCGTCCCGACGACGCCCTTGCCGGTCACCGATTCGAAGTCGGCGACGTCCCGCAGCGGCAGGCCCCGCTCCCTGACGGAGGCAACGATGGCGGCCGCCAGCGGGTGCTCGCTCGACCGCTCCAGGCTCGCCGCCAGCGACAACAGGGTCGCCTCGTCGATGCCCGGCGCCGGAGCCACGGCGATCACCTTTGGCTTGCCCTCGGTCAGGGTGCCGGTCTTGTCCACGACGAGCGTGTCGACCTTCTCGAACCGCTCCAGGGATGCCGCGTCCTTGATCAGGACGCCCGCGGTCGCCCCCTTGCCCACGCCGACCATGATCGACATCGGCGTCGCCAGCCCCAGCGCGCAAGGACAGGCGATGATGAGCACCGAGACCGCCGCGATCAGCGCGTAGGCGAAGGCGGGCTGCGGCCCCCAGACCATCCAAGCGACGAAGGCCAGGGCGGCCACGAGGATCACCGCCGGGACGAAGGTGCCGGACACCACGTCGGCCATGCGCTGGATGGGCGCCCGGCTGCGCTGGGCCTCGGCCACCATGGTGACGATGCGCGACAGCATGGTGTCGGACCCAACCTTCTCGGCCCGCATCACCAGGGCGCCCGTCTGGTTCACGGTACCGCCGATGACCTTGGCGCCCGGCTCCTTCCCGACCGGCATGCTCTCGCCGGTGACCATGGACTCGTCGACGGCGCTGCGGCCCTCCAGGACCTCGCCGTCGACCGGCATGCCGTCGCCGGGACGGACGCGCAGCCGGTCGCCGACCTGGACCACCTCGAGCGGCACCTCCTCGTCCTCGCCGTCGGTACGGATGCGCCGCGCCGTCTTGGGCGCGAGGTTGAGCAGCGCGCGGATGGCGCCGCCGGTCTGCTCGCGGGCGCGGAGCTCGAGCACCTGCCCGAGCAGCACCAGCACCGTGATGACGGCGGCCGCCTCGTAATAGACGGCCACCACGCCGTCCATGCCGCGGAAGCTTGACGGGAAGACGCCCGGCAGGAACGTCGCGACCAGGCTGAACACGTAGGCCACCCCGACGCCCAGCGCGATCAGGCTGAACATGTTCAGGCTGCGGTTCACGAACGACCGCCAGCCGCGCTCCAGCAGCGGCCAGCCCGCCCACAGCACGACCGGCGTCGCCAACAGGAACTGCACCCAGACGGAGATGCGGGGCGGCACCACGTCATGGAGCCCAAGCTTCGGGATGTGGCCGCCCATCTCCAGCACCAGCAGCGGCACGCTCAGGACCAAGCCGATCCAGAACCGCCGCGTCATGTCGACGAGTTCCGGGTTGGGCCCTTCCCCGAGGGTGGCTCCGACCGGCTCCAGGGTCATGCCGCAGATCGGGCAGTTGCCCGGCCCCTCCTGGCGGATCTCCGGGTGCATCGGGCAGGTGTAGATCACGCCCTTCTGCGGCGACGCCTGCGCTGCCTTCTCGGGCGCGGCGGGCTTTGCCTCCGGCTTCAGGTACCGCTCCGGGTCGGCGACGAACTTGTCGTGGCAGCGCGCCGAGCAGAAGTGGAAGGTCTGGCCGCCGTGCCCGGCTTGGTGCCCGGTCCGCTCGGGATCGACCATCATGCCGCACACGGGGTCCTTCACCTTGGGCCGGTCGTCGGGACCGGCGTGGTGGTCGTGCCCACCGTGACTGTGGTGGTCAGGATGGTGTGCGTGGCTGCGGTGCTGGTCGTTCATGTTCGCTTTTCCCTTCGCATGCAGGCGTCGGTGCCTCCGCGTTCGTTCGCGCTTCCCGGCACCGGCGTGCGATGGCATCCATGAAACCAAGGCTCCGCCTTCCAGTGACTGGAAGGTCAAGCGCGTTGTGTGGCCCGCTCGCGTCCTCTCCTCACTTCTTCGCGCGTTCGCTCATGGCGGCGTGGCGACGACGGATCTCCGCGGGCCAGGAGCTCTTGATGAAGGCCAGGACCGCCCAGATCTCGGCATCGCTCAGCACGCCGCCGAAGGCGGGCATGTCGCTCTCGTAGCCGGGCGGGGCGAATTCAACGACGCCTTGCTTGGTGATGTTGAAGAGGTCGGCGTCGGGGTGGTGCCACGTGTGCCCGGAGGCGTCGTGCGGCGGCGCGGGCAGACGGCCGTCCGGCTTGCGGCTTTGCCACTCCGGCTGGCCCTCGAGCCGCGCGCCGTGGCACGACGCGCACTGCTCCGCGTAGACCGCCTTGCCTTGGGCAACCTGGGCGGCGTCGGTTGGATCGGCGCCTGCCTTGGGTCCAGCGAACAGGACGACGCCAACCACCGCGATCGCCGCACCCATGGCCAAGCCAACGCCAATCTTCATCGCCTTCATCACCACATCCCCCGGCACATCACGACCGGAACGGTTTCCAGGTCTTGCCGCCGTCCTGGCTGGCCAGGATGGCGCTCTTGTCGGTCACGGCGTAGAGCCGGTCCGGGTCGGTCGGGTCGGTCGCCAGATGCAGCAGGACGGCGTCACCGAAGCCGTTGCTGACCGGTTGCCACGCGAGGCTCGGCTCGGTCGTCTTGAGCAGGCCGGTGCCGACTTGGTAGGCGTAGGCGGCGCCGTCCTTTGTGGTCGCGACCATGGTCGCCGGGCGCCGCACGATGTTGGCGGCTTGCCACGTCTTGCCCGCGTCGCGGCTCACCATCAGTCCGGCGCGCGTGGCGCCGTACACGGTGTTCGGGTCCTTCGAGGAGGCTGCCAGGTCGAACATGTCGGCGGGCGGCTTGCCGGTCACCTCCCAGGTCTTCCCGGCGTCGCGGCTGATCTGGACGGTGCCGTAGTGCCCGTACAGCACCTTCGGGTCGGCCGGGCTGACGTCCATGGCGTGGAAGTCCACGGGTCCGTTCACACCCGCCGAGACCTGCTTCCAGGTCTTCGCGCCATCGGTCGAGACGAGGACGCCGAGGTTCCCGCCCTTCTCCGGGTGACCGCTGGCGAAGAAGGCGTCGGGCTGCGCCGGATTCGGTGTGAACCCCATGTAGTCCCAACGGTTGTCGGATACCCGCGTGGCCGTGCCGTCGGGGTTGGTCAGCCACACGCCGTGATGCGAGGCGAGATACAGGCGCGACGGGTCTGCGGGGTCGACGGCAATCCCGTGGAGGTGCGAGACCTCGTTCAGCTTGAGGGTCTCGGTCGCCCGGACCGGTCCGGCGACCATGGCACCGACCAGCAGGGCAGCAGCCATCGTGGCGAGTTTCTTCTTGGCGCTCATCGCGCATCTCCTTGCTTGCGGGGCGGCATGGGGCGGGGAGCCTCATGCCGCCCATGCCGATCTCATGCCGACGGCACCTGAAGGCGCCGTCGGCATGACCCTCTCGATCAATGCTAAAGCATTGATCTGCCAGGTTTCACGGTTGGAGAATGATGAAAGCGATCATTTTCCAACCGTATCAGTGACCCGCGTGGCCCATCTCGAAGCGGGCCTGCACCGGCTTCTGGCCGGGCATGGTCAGCGCGGTGACCACCTTGACGCTGTCGTGCGCGCCGCCGAGGTTCGCCTGCCCCTTGAGGGCGTTGCCGCCCGCGGGCTCGAGCGCAACCTTCTGGGTCTGCTTGTTCGCCAGGACGGTCGCCTCGGCCTTGGCGCCGGTCACATCCACCGGCTTGTCGGCACCATCGGTCACGTACAGGACGACGTCGTTGCCCTTGAGCACGACTTCGACGTGGTAGGGGCCCGCGTCGGCGCGCTGGCCACCGTTCGGACCAATCTTCGGGCCGTCGGCGAAGGCCGTGGCCGGGGCGGTGAACAGGGCGGCGGCGAGGAGGAGGGTCGAGAACTTCACGGTGTGGTTTCCTTCTGGATGGACCGGGTGAGGGGGATCAGTAGGCCTCGGCCGGACGCAGCGAACCGGCCTGGGCGGCGACCAGACGATTCAGCGGCTTCTCACCGAGCTTGAGGAAAAGGACCGGGGTCAGGACGGTGTCGAGCAGGGTCGCGCTGACCAGCCCGCCAAAGATGGTGACGGCGACCGGGTGCAGGATCTCCTTGCCCGGCGCGTCGGCGCCGATCATCAGCGGCACCAGCGCCACCCCCGCCGAAAGCGCGGTCATCAGCACGGGTGTCAGGCGCTCCTGGCTGCCCCGGATCACCATGGCCTTCCCGAAGGTCTCGCCCTCGTGCAGGACCAGGTTGATGTAATGGCTGATCTTCAGGATGCCGTTGCGCGTGCTGATGCCGGTCAGCGTGATGAAGCCGATCATCGAGGCGACCGACAGCGGCTGCCCGGCGATCCACAGCGCCGCCACGCTGCCGATGAGGGCCAGCGGCACGTTGCCCATGATGATCAGGGCGAGCACGGCCGAGCGGTACCGGCTGTACAGCACCAGGAAGATCATCGCCAGCGACACCATGGACAGCGCGGCAATGGTCTTGGACGCCTCCTCCTGCGCCTGGAAGGTGCCCTCCAGGCTGGTGAAGTAACCCGGCGGCAGCTGCGACCGGGCGACCACGTCGCGGATGCCCGCGACGATCCGGGCCATGTCCGTCTGGCCGTCGGAGTTGCCGAGGATGACGATGCGGCGCTTGCCGTTCTCCCGGAGGATCTGGTTGGGGCCGTCCGTCTCCTCGACCGAGGCGAACAGGCTGAGCGGCACCCGGCCCGCCGGGGTCTCGACCAGCAGGTTCGCCAAGCCGCTGGTGGTGCGATCCTCGTCCGACAGGCGCAGCACGACGTCGAAACGCCGGGTGCCGTCGACGATCTCCGACACCACGCGGCCGTTGGACAGGCTCTCCAGCGCCTCCGTCGCCATGGCCGGGGTGACGCCGTAGAGCGCCGCCCGCTCGTAGTCCACGACCACCTGGACCTGCGGGATGCGCACCTGCTTTTCGATCTGGAGGTCCACCAGTCCCGGAACCGCCGCGAGCTTCTGCTGAAGCTGTCCGGCGAGGCTGCGCAAGGTGTCCAGATCCTCGCCGTAGACCTTCAGCGCGATCTGCGCCCGCACCCCGGAGAGCATGTGGTCGAGCCGGTGCGAGATCGGCTGGCCGATGTTCACCGACACCGGCAGGGCCGCCAGCCGGGCGCGCACGTCGGCCAGCACCTCGGCCCGGCTGCGTTCGGACGGCTTCAGGTCGACGTCGATCTCGCTGGAGTGGACGCCCTCGGCGTGCTCGTCGAGTTCGGCGCGCCCGGTGCGGCGCCCGACGGAGGCCACCTCGGGCACCTGCATGATCAGCCTCTCCGCCGCCAGCCCGACCCGGTTGGATTCGGCCAGCGAGATGCCGGGGTTCAGCACCATGGAGATGGTCAGCGTGCCCTCGTTGAACGGCGGCAGGAAGGCGCGTGGCAGGCTCGGAACCGTCGCCGCGGCGATCAGGACGGCGGCCCCCACCGTGGCGAACAGCGTCCCCGGGTTGGCGAAGGCCCAGCCCAGGAGCCGGGCGTTCCCGGCCTTCAGCTTGCGGACCAGCCAGCTGTCGTGCTC
Organism: Azospirillum isscasi; assembly: GCF_030849505.1. Taxonomy (GTDB): domain Bacteria; phylum Pseudomonadota; class Alphaproteobacteria; order Azospirillales; family Azospirillaceae; genus Azospirillum; species Azospirillum isscasi. The sequence goes on from NZ_JAUJFI010000032.1 coordinate 8,819, forward strand.
CTCCAGCCGCTTCAGCCTGGGAAGAAGGTAGTAGGACAGCACCGGCGTGACGGTGATGGCGGTGACGAGGCTGGCCAGGATGGAGACGATGTAGGCGACGCCCAGGGGCGCGAAGAGGCGTCCCTCGATGCCGGTCAACGCAAACAGCGGCACGAAGACCAGGATGATGATGATGGTGGCGTAGACGATGCCCGAGCGCACCTCCTGCGAGGCCGAGGCGACCACCTCCAGGACGGGCCGCGGGTTGCCCGCCCGCCGGTTCTCGCCGAGGCGCCGGTAGATGTTCTCAACGTCCACCACGGCGTCGTCGACGAGTTCGCCGATGGCGATGGCGAGGCCGCCCAGCGTCATGGTGTTGATCGACATGCCGAACGCCTTGAACACCAGCACGGTGATCAGGATCGAGATCGGGATGGCGGTCAGCGAGATGAACGTCGTCCGCACGTTCAGCAGGAACAGGAAGAGGATCACCGCCACGACGGCGACCGCCTCAAGCAGGACCTTCTCCACGTTGCCGATGGAGGTCTGGATGAAGTTGGCCTGCTTGAACAGGATCTCGTCGGCGTGGACGCCCTTCGGCAGGAACTTCGCCAAGTCGCCCAGGGCGGCTTCCACCTCGGCGGTCAACGTCGTGGTGTCGGCGCCGGGTTGCTTCTGGACGGACAGGATCACGGCGGGCTTGCCGTTGACGCCCGCGTCGCCGCGCTTCACGCGGGCGGCGAAATCCACGGCGGCGATCTGGTGGAGCAGGATGGGCTGCCCCGTCTTGTAGGCGACGACGAGGTTGCGGAGGTCCTCCAGCCGGGTCGTCCGGCCGATGTTGCGGATCAGGTACTCCTGGGAATGTTGGTCGATGAAGCCGCCGCCGGTGTTGGCCGAGAACTGCTGCAACGCCTTCACCAGTTCTTCGGTGGTGATCTCCAGGTCGTGCAGCCGTGCCGGGTTGGGCGCGACGCGGTACTGCCGGATCTCCCCGCCGATCGGGATGACCTGGCTGACGCCGGGAATGGCGAGCAGCCGCGGCCGCACCACCCAGTCGGCGAGTTCACGGACCTCCATCGGGCCGACGCCGTCGCCGCTCATGGCGATCAACATGATCTCGCCCATGATGGACGAGATCGGCCCCATCTGCGGCCGGACGTTGGGCGGAAGCTGCCCCTGGACGATGGCCAGCCGCTCGGCGACCTGCTGGCGGTTGCGGTAGATATCCGTGCCCCAATCGAACTCGACGAAGACGATGCTGAGCCCGACGCCGGACACCGAGCGCACGCGGGTGATGCCCGGCATGCCGTTCATCGAGGTCTCCAGCGGGAAGGAGACCAACTGCTCGACCTCCTCCGGCGCCAGCCCCTCGGCCTCGGTCATCAGGGTGACGGTCGGCTTGTTCAGGTCGGGGAAGACGTCGATCGGCAGGTCTTTGAGGACGAACGAGCCGTAGACGACGAGGATCGCCGCGGCGGCCAGGACGAAGAGCCGGTTGCGCAGGCTGGTGTTGACGAGGAAGTTGAACATGGCGGGGCGCTCCTCACCGGACCTGGTTGAGGAGACCGGCGCCATCGGTGACGATGCGCGCCTCCGGCTCGACGCCCGCCAGGACGAGCACCGTGTCGCCGTCGACAGGCTGCGTGCGCACCGGTCGGGCGACGAAGCGTTGCGGGGTGTCGTGCTGCCAGACGATGGGCTGGCCGCTGGCGTTGCGCACCACGCTCTGCCGCGGCAGGACGATGCCCGACGCGGTGCCCTGCACCTGGGCGACGAGCCGGACCGGCTGGCCGACGCCGAGCCCCGACGGCGGATTGCCGATCCGGAAGAGCAGCGGGATCGCCTGTTGGCGCAGCGCGAGACTGGAGCCGAGGAGTTCCAGGGACAAGCTGGTGCCGTCGGCCGTCATCGCCGTGGCCGCCTTGATGGCGTTCGCCACCCGGGGATCGAAGGCGACCGCCTCGACCATCAGCCGCGACGGGTCGACGATCTCGAACAGCACCTGGTCGCGCCCCTCGACCACCTGTCCGGCCTTGATGTTGTTGGCCGTGACCACCCCGGAGATGGGCGCCCGCAGGGCTTCCTTGGTCGTCAGCGCGGGGGACAGAGCGGCCCGGCGCTTGCGCAGACCGTTGAGGTTGGCCTCCGCCTCTTCGATGTCGCGCTGTGGCACGCTGCCTTCCAGCTTCCGGAGCCGCTGGAGGCGGGATTCGGCGATAACGAGTTCCTGCTCGACCGTCGCGATCTGCTGCTGGATCCCGCTGCGGTCCACAAAGGTCACGGCAGGGGCGATGTAGGCGAGGATCTGCCCGGCCTCGACCCGCTGGCCGACGTAGGGCAGCCCCTTGTCCCCCGGCTCGATGCGACCGCTCTGCGTGGCCTGGACGTGGCCGCCGCCGTTGGGGTCGGCGATGACCTGACCGATCAACTGCACCGTCTGCGCCGCCTCCTGCGGCTTGGCTACGACGGTGCGGACAGACAGCAGACGCTGCGACGGCTTTGGCACGTACAGGCTGCCGTCCGGTAGGCGTCGCGGGCTCTCCGATGCACCGGTCGCCCCCATCGGGACGGCCGCCGTCGGTGCCTTGCCCTTGTCCTCGTCGCCGTGGCTGTGGTCCTCGCCGCCGTGGGCAAAGGCGGCGCCGCTCGCCAACAGCAGGCCGATGCCGACCAGCGCGGCGCCCGCGACCGTCCGCGTGCGTCCACGCTGGGTCAGGGCGACGGTGGTCAGGACCCCGAGCAGGAAGACCATGACCGCCCCCAGCATCAGGCCGGAATCGTTCCGGACCTGGCCGAGGACGGCGGAAACACCCTGCGCACCTCCGGTCTGCGCTTCAGCCGCACCTGCCGGGATCTCCAGGGTGCCGATCAGCAGGTCGGCCGCGTCGGCCGCGGCGATGGAGACGGTCACTTCATGGGATCCCGGCTTTGAGAGCCAGGACGGGTCGAGGCGGTAGACGCCCTCCTCCCCGGAGACGGGCGAGGCCGTTGTGGCCTCGCCATCGGCGCTTACCTCGACGGTGGCGCCGTTCACGGGCTCGTTGGTGGCGAAGCGGTCCAGATGGACGAGCAAGGTCTTTCCCTGGGCGACCGCCACGAGTTCGAAGTCGGACGAGGACGTCTCCAGGGTGGGGGCGACCGTCGTGACGACCGGCTTCGGCTCCTCGCCGCCATGGGCGTGGCCCTCGTGGGCGGGAGCGGCGACCGGCGCGGCAAGGCTCGCGGCGACGACGGTCGCGGCAAGAAGGCGTCGGGTGGTCATGGGAGAACTCCGAGGGACTGGTTCATACGGGCACGGGCGGCGCCGAGCTGGACTTCGGCGGTGGCGCGGGCGAGGTCGGCCTCGAAGGCCGCCTCCTGGGCGCGCACGTGCTCGACGAGGCTGATCTCGCCCGCCCTCCGGGCGCGCTCGATGTTCGACAGGCGTGCCCTGAGGGCAGCAGCCCGGTCGCGGGCGATCGACAGGCGCTCGCTCGCCGCCTGATGGGCGAAGCGGGCTTGCCGGATGTCAGACTCGACCGTGCGGGTCGCGTTGGCCTGCTCGGCCTCGGAGCGGACGACCTCGCTCAGCGCCTCGGCCCGCTTGAACGCCCCGAAGGACCGCCAGTCCCGGGGCGACTGCGGCTTGCCGAAGCTGAAGGCGAAGATGATGAAGATGGCCGAGTTGAGGGCGACCAGCATCCACAGGCCATAGGCCGAGGCTTCGTGCGTCATGGCGTGCCCCGCTTGTTCGGCCGGTCGGCGTCACCATTCCCGCCGTGGCCGCCATGCCCGTGACCGCCAGGCATGAACAGGTGCATCAGCGGGCACAGGAGCAGGACGAGAAGCGGAAGCGCGTCGAGCACATGGTCGACGTGGAAGAGCGACAGGTACACGGCCGCCAGGGCGGTCGCGCCGAGTCCGGCCAAGCCGGTCCAGGTCCGGTACCAGGGCGTGCGCGCCTGCGGCTCGGGAGCGCGATGGGTGTGTTCGTGGTGCGTCATGGCCGCCTCCTCACATCATGCCCATGGGGCCGGGGAGCAGCCGGTCCGCGAGTGTCTTCTGCTCGTCGGTCAGCACGGCGTAGAGCGGCTTGGCGGCGGACTCCAGCGCCTTCAGGGCGTCGAGCCGGGTGGCGAGCGCCTTCTGCTGGAAAGCGAGCCGGTCGGGCCAGGAGGAGGGCATGCCGCCTTTGGTCATCTGCTCGTGCATGGCCTGATGGGCCTTGGCGTTCGCCCGTAGGCTGTCGGCGAAGGCGTTCCACTGCGGCGCCTGGGCGTCGGTGATCTTGAGTTCGGCCTTCAGGAACGCGATGCGGCCCTCGACGTGCTCGAAGGGCAAGCCCATTCCGCCCTGCTGGCCCATCATCATCTGTCGCATCATGGACATCATGCCGGGCCCCATCATCCCGGCTTGGCCGTCCTGCTGGCCCGACATGCCGCCCATCATCGAACGCATCTGGTCCATGTTCATCATCATGCCGGGCTGGCCACCCTGCGCCTGGGAGCCGGGCTGGACGATGATGCCGCTGCCCATGCCCTGACCCATCATCGGCGCGTTGCCGGGCGCGCCGGGCAACGCGTCCGGGGTCGGCTGCGTGGGAGCCGGGGTCGGGGCCGGAGCGGGCTGGGTCTGCGTCGTGGCCGCGGCCCCGTCCGGATGATGGGCGTTGTGGTCCTGGTCTGTGGTGGTCTGGGCCTGGGCGACCGACATCATGGCGGTCAGCGCGAGTGCCGGGAGCATCTTGCGGGTGAGAGACGACATGGCGTCCTCCATCTGAACATCTGGTTCGAGCCATCCCGGACGGACTCCACACGGGAGCGCCGGGGACGCAAAAGCCAAGCGCACGAGGGCCGGGACCGGCGTCCTTCGCCGAGCCGAGGCTCAGGTCGGGCGCGGGCGGACTCGTGGCGTCAGATGGTCAGAGCGGGGGGCGGATAGCCGGGTCGATGCCGATGCCGTCCGGCGTGGCCAGGGCAGGCAGATGCTGGGACGTGTTCAGGCGCGGGGTGAACGCCTCGACCATCGCAGCGGGGAGGCCTCCGTGCATGGTGACGCACTGAGCGACGCTGCAGCAGGCCCCTTCGTCGAGCAGGCCAAGGTCCCCACACGGAGCCTCCTCGTGCTCGTGGTCGCCCACCGCGGCGATGGCATCGCCATGGGCGTCGACCGGAACGTGCTCGTGAGGAGTCTGGGACGCATGGTGAGGCCCCAGGTTGGCGTGGCTCGGCGCGGCATAGACGAGCAGCGTGGCCAGCATCAGCAGGCTCACCACCACCCTCCTCACCGACGACCGCGTCGCACGCCACATGGCGTTTGCCTCATCTTGTGGGAGCCGTGCGGCACCCCAGTGCCCACCGCACCCTTATGGAAACCTACGACCGTTCCCAGCCCCCTGCAACAACAGATGGCTTCGGCAACGATCCCTACCAAGCGTCGGAGAAGGAGTGCGTCGGAATGTCACCCGCACCTTCGACCGGGCCGGAGATGCCACAGGAAGAACCCTGCGCCTTCCAGCCGCTGGAAGGTCAAGGACAAAGTCGAACACGTCTCCTGTCCGGTCACCGGCGCCGCCCTGCCGCCGGCGCAAGGCACCACCGCCCGGTGACGTTTCACCCACGGCGTTTCCACTACCGGACCGTGACACGGGCGCCGGGTTGATGCCAATCAATTCCCGGACCTACGATAGGGGCTACGCTTGGCATGGCCCGGGAGGTCCCGGGTCATTGGTGACGATGGCAGACATGACGCGTTTGGGCCACATCTTCGCCGTTCTGGCGTTCGCCTTCGCGCTCCTGGTGGGCGCGGCGGGCGGAGCCATGGCGCATGTGGAGGCCCATGGCGGGCCGATCGACCACCGTTCCCATCACACGCCATCGCCTTCGACCCCGTTGCACGGCGACTCCCACAAGGCCGCCCTCGTGGTCGTGGCTCCGTGTTGCCCGGCGGCCGAAACCCCGGCGGACCATGTCGCCGCCGTCGCGGTGACGACGGTGGAGATGTCCTGGCACCCGCGGCCCGACTACGCCCCCAACGCCCGGGACATCGCGCCGGACACGCCCCCTCCGAAGACCGTCCTCTGACCAGCCGAGCGCCCTGACGCCGTCTGCGTCGGACGCCCGGCCACGCGCCGCCTGACCGGCGGCGTTCGCGAGCGATTCCGACCACGCGACCAGAGGACTCTCACGATGTCCGAGAGGCATTTCACGACCCGTCGCGGCTTCATCGCCGGACTGGGCTTCGGCGCCGTCTCCCTGTACGGCGCCTGGGCGGCATACGGGGCCGCACCGCTCCCCTTCGGCGGCAAGGCGGCCGCTGCCCCCGAACCCGACGCTCACGGTGGTGGTCATGGCGGCCATGGTGCCGCCGAAGCATCCGCCGAGGCCGGTGGCCACGGTGGTCACGGGGCTTCGGCGGGCATGGCGCCCGAGGAGTTCCGTTTCGAACACGACTATTTCATCCAGCGGTTCACGCAGAAGGACGGCAGCGTGAACCCGCACGTCAGCGAGGACACGCACAGCCACGCCGCCGAGGGGCATGACCACGGCCATGACGCCGGAGGTGAGCCGGTGGACGTCTACCTGATGGCCCAGAAGTTCTCCTACAGCCCGGACATGTTGCGGCTGAAGGCCGGGCAGGCGTACCGGTTCCGCATGATGGCGGACGACATCACCCACGGTGCGTCGATCCAGCTGGGAGCCGCCAGCCGGATCATCCGTCTCCGCCCGAACACGGTCACCGCGCAGGTCATCACCTTCACCAAGCCGGGCGAGTACCTCGTGTACTGCACCGTCTACTGCGGCCAGGCGCACGACGCCATGCAGGGCCGCATCGTCGTCGCGTGACCCGGGGAGGACCCACCATGGATACCATCTCAACGAACGTCGCCCCGGTCGGCTCCAAGCCCACCCTGGCGGCGCGCATCAAAGCCCTGCCGGCGCCCGACAAGGCGCTCCTCAAGCTGCTGTTCGGTGCCGCCCTGCTGGCGCTGGTGCTGGGCTTGATCGGAGGCTTTGTGACCGCCCTGGCCCGTGCCGGTGCGCTGACCTTCTTCCCCGACGACGCTTACCGCCTGCTCACCCTGCACGGCGTGTCGGTGTTCTTCTACTGGCTGTATCTGATCCAAGCGGCCCTCCTGCTCGTGCTCGCCGCTGCCGAGAACGGACGCGGGCTGGCGTTGCGCCCGTTCGCCTGGTTGGGTGCGGCGCTGATGCTGGCAGGCTTCGGTGTCAGCGAATGGATCTCCTACACCGGCACGCCGCTGCTCTACGACGGTAGCCCTGAGCTCGCCGCAGACGATCCACGCTCGGTCGGGTTCTTTGCCCTGGGCTACCTGCTGCTCTCCGGCGGCCTGGTCGCTTCGGCCGTCAGCGGCATCGCGACGGTGCTCCAGCCCCGGCTGCGCGGCGAGGCCGAGGAGTTCACGTCAATTGGCTTCGCCCTGTTCGCCTGGGCGGGCTTCCTGGTGGTCAGCGCCATCGCGGCGACGAACGCCTTCCTGCCGGGCGTGCTGTGGGCGCTGGGCGCCGGGCCGTTCCCGGCCGACCACGGCACGGAGTGGCACATCCTGTTCCACAACCTGCACTACCTGCCGCTGATGGCGACCGTGCTGGTGTGGTACGTGCTGACCGAGCACCTGACCGGCATGAAGTCCATCCACGGCGCCAGGATGTCGAAGATCGTCTTCGCGGCGTATCTGGTGTTCGTGCCGCCGACCAGCCTCTACCACATGTTTCTGGAGCCCAACCTGTCCGAGGGCGTGCGGGTGGTCGGTTCGCTGCTGTCGCTGTTCGTCTCGGTCCCGACGCTGGCGGCCTTCGCCATCATCGTCTCCTCGTTGGAGGCCAGCGCCCGGGCGCGCGGCGCCACCGGCCTCTTCGGCTGGATGCGCGGGCTGCCGTGGGACAACCCGGCCATGGCGAACATGGGCTGGGCGGTGGTGAACATGATGGTCGGCATCACCTTCGCCTTCGTGCTGATCCAGGGCGAACTGGCGCCGATGCTGTCGGACACCTTCTTCGTCCCCGGCTACTTCCACTTCTTCGCGGTCGGCGTGCTGACCCAGACGTTCCTGGCCGCCATGATGGCCATGCTCCCGGCACTCGGCGGCGGCACGCTGTGGCGCCCGGCGGTGCTGAAGCGCATGCCGGTGGTCGTGACCATCGGTCTGCTCATCTTCGGCGCCGCAGGCATCACGGCCGGGTTCATGGGCGTGCCGCGCCGGGTGTTCGACGTGAGCTACGGCGGCATGGCCCCCGCGGCGTGGCCGGTGCTGATGGCCCTGGTCGGCGTCGGCGCCACGGTCTTCGCCGTGGCCATCTCGGTCACCGTCTACGGCGTCGTGCGCACGCTGCTGTCGCGGCGCGCGACGGCTGAACAGGCTCCCGTGGTCGATTGGCAGGCCGGGGGGCGCGACGTCGGCGCCGCGCCCGCGTGGACCGGGCCGGTGTCGGTCGCCGCGCTGGTCGCCGCCATGTACGTCTTCACCATCGTCGCGTTCCAGTTGATCCAATCCCTGCCGATCATCGCCATCGGCGGCGGGCATGGTCACTGAGCGCAGGAGAGAAGCCATGAAGAACGACGAACTCTGGCTGACCCTGGCCATCGTCGCGGTGTGGGCGGTGCTGGCCGCCGTCTACGCCTTCGTCCCCAGCCTCGGGATGCCCGGCTACGTCCGGGTCTGGGGCGGCGGCGCCATCGTGTTCCTGGCGCTCGCCGGGGTACTGATTGCCTTCCGCAAGAGGCCGCGCAAGGGCTGACCGGCGGAGAAGCGGCCGGGAGTGCTCTTGGGCATTCTCGGCCCCGGTGCCGGGTTCTACCTCTCAACCAGAGGCTCAAGCCGCTCTGGCCTTGAATGCAGCCAGGGCAACGGCATCGGCCGCCATGCGCCTCACGCACCAGCGGGCGTAGGTTCCGGCAAGGAGACTGCCGAGGAGGCGCCAGTCCGGCGACGCGGGAGGAGCGTAGTCGATGAACACGCGCAATGCCGAACCGTCGCCCTTGGGTTCGATCTCGAAGCCCATGCGGTACGGACCGATGACCAGAAGCCGGGGGCGCCCCATGGTCTCCCACACCTTGCGCCGCGGCGGATCGCGTTCGGTGACAACCTCGTCGACGCCCAGGGAGATGTCGAGGAAACGGCCGCTCATGCGGATGACCGATCCGACAGCACGCCCCTTGTCCTCGTCGAAGGCGTAGGTCATGCGCCCGCCCAGCGTCATCATGGAAGGCTTCTCCATGTGCGCGGCGAGCCGCGTGTGGTCGTCCAGGCGTTCGAAAAGCGGCTCTGGCGCCATGGCCACTTCGACGGTCGCGGATTCGTGGAACGGGTAAGCCATATCCGCCTACTGCGGAAGCCGTCGTTCTCGGGGACGAAATGGTTCGGCAGGGGCACCCTCGGGGCCCCTGCCTCTTCAACAAGCCGCCGTGGCGCGTGTCCCGCCAGCGCCGCTCAGACGAGCGTGCGCGAGATGGCGTGGATGGCCTTCATGCCGCTTCCGAACCGGGCGATGGACTCCCGGTGCGACTCCAGTTCCCCGTACGGCAGGTAGCGGACCTTGAGATCGGCAACGCGCGAGAAAGCCGGTCGGCCCAGCTGTGTGCGGACCTCCTCCTCGCGGCCATTCGGCGCCACCAGGAACAGGCCCTCCAGTGCGTGCGCGTCGCCGCCGAGCGCGAGGTCGAGCATGCGGACGATGCCCGAGTAGATCGAGGTGGAGTGCTCGACTTCGAAGGCGGCGGCGACGTGCGCCTTGCCGCGGTCGAGCCACAGCACGTCGATCAATCGGACGGCGTCGGCGCCCGGCGCCTTCTCGATCGCCCCCGGCAGGCGCTCAAGGCAGCCCTCGCCGAGCTTGCCGCCGTTGTAAGGACGCCCACGGTCGTTCGACGCAATCCAGACGTCGTAGTCCAACGCCCTGCCGAGGTCGCGCAGCCAGCCCTGGATCTCGGTGTGCGTGCGGTCGCCCTCGCGCTCGGCGGCGGCGGCCTTCGTCGCCTTGGCGCTTTCCTCGCGGACCTTGGCCAAGTCCGCCTCCCAGGCGGCCCGGGCGGTCGCGTCGTCCTCGCGCGGCGGCGCGGCATACCGCCCCGAACCGACGTCGAACAGCAGGCTGCCGACGGCGCCGAGGTCGTTGGAAAGCAGGTCGCGGTACTCGGCGTTGAGCGCCAGGATGCCCTTGCGCATGGCCAGGAACTCGTCCCACCTTCCGAGCTTCACCTTGGCGCCGGTCAGAGCGTTGTAGCCGTTCACGATGGCGGTGTTGAAGGGCGGCACGATGGTCGGGTGCAGGAAGTACAGCAGGTTCGCGACCGCCGGTCCGAGGCCCTTGATGCCTTTGGCGTCCAACTGCCGGATGGCGGCGAGGACCTGGGTCTCGGCGTTGCAGCAAACGCACGTGTCGAGCAAACGGCCGAAGGCGCGTTGGTTGTCCGGGTTCTCGTAGATGTCCGGGATGCGCAGCTTGGGCTTCCACAGGAAGGCGTGGTCGGCGCCCTTGAAGATTTGACGCTGCTCGGCGATGGAGTGGACCACCGTCTCCAGCGACGAGCCGCGGTAGGCGTTGCCGAAGGTCCCGGCCTCGATGTCGGCGACGACCTGCTGGATGCCGCGGCGGATCGAGCGGAAGTTCTTCACCCGCTCCTCCCACAGGAACCAGGAGCGGTACGTGGCGTTCGGGTCCTCTCGCCACCGCTGGATCAGAGTGCGCATCGCGTCGGACAAGACCATTTTCCCACTGAATATCCCCATTCGGATAGGGTAAATCACCGGATGGCCGGGGAGCAATCGGGGACGCGAATCCTGTGCGCCACCTGCAACCCGTACCGAGTTCATCGTCCCGTTACGGGCGCCAAGCGACCGAGGGTGACCCGCCCGCCGTGATGCTTCGATGACATGCCTGGGTTGCGCGTTGCGCCGCCGCGCTGCGGCACGAAGATGATTGACCTTCCAATGATTGGAAGGTGGAGGCTGGCCTCCAGAGACGAAACGGAGCGGTCCGGAAGGACCCCGTCGAGGAGGATAACGATGCTGCAGTTCACCGTTCCCGGCATGACGTGCGGCGGATGCGCCAACGCCATCCGCAAGTCCCTGGCTGCCGTCCCCGGCATCACGGCCATCCAGGCCGATCCGCCCGACCGACGCCTTGCCGTCGAGGGCGACGTCGGCGCCGACCTGATCGTTCGTACGCTGGCCGACGCGGGCTACGACGCCACGCCCATCGCCTGAGGAGACGCACCATGGTGACGAAGAAGAACGCCCTCCTGGGCAGCGCCCTGGCTCTGGTCCTGACGCTCTCCGCGGCGTCGGCGGCCATGGCCGACGGCGGCGGCGGCGGGGATTGGCACGAGACCGCCGTCTACGAACTCGCTCTGGTTCCGGGCGGCGCGGCCGACTCCGCAGCCGTGAGGGCCGACCTCGAATACGTGACCGGCATGCGCGAGCACCACGCGGGTGCGCTGACGATGTCCGAGGAGTACCTGGCCAAGGGCCGGAACCCGGTGCTGCGGCGCATGGCGGGCGCCATCATCGCCAACCAGGAGTACGAGATCGCCGTGCTCGACGAGGTGAAGCGCCAGGTCGAGCAGCCCCCGACGGTGCTGGCCGACTTCGGTTCGACCAAGCTCGTCCGGCGGCCGGTGGCCACCGAGGGGCTGGAGCACCGCCTGTCCTACATCAAGGCGCCGCCGCCGACGGCGTTCGACCTCTGGACGACATCCGGCGCGGTCGACGAGTACGACGTCCGCTGGGCCAAGGCGATGATCGCGCACCACCAGGGCGCGCTCGACATGGCGCGGGACTACAACACCGACCCGAACGGCGATAACAGCTTCCTGCGCACCATGAACTACGACATCGTCCAGGACCAGACCTACGAGATCGGGCTCTTGGAGAGCGTCATTGATCGCTTCCCCGGCGACGCCAGCGCCATCAAGCTCGACCCGTCCATGGTCCACGGCATGTCCATGCACGGCGCGCACGGCACGATGGACCACGGCGCCATGGGTCATGACCGGATGGATCACGGACCCACGGGGCACCGACAAATGGGTCATAAGGGAATGGGCCACTGATCCGGTATAGGATGTCCGGCAACGATCATGCTGGTAGCGTTTCTTGCCACCGCTCTTCTGCTGCGATGGAAGGCACGAGCACGATGGATCGCATCGAACGCGAGAACAGTTGGCTGTCCTCATCAGGGAGTGCGACATGCGCACCAATATCGACATCAATGATGCTCTGATTGCCGAGGCGATGGCGGCCACTGGACTGACCACGAAGGAGGCCGTCGTCGAGGAGGCGCTTCGCCGCTTGATCCGCCTCAAGCAGGAGGAGAAGACGCTGGCGCTCCACGGTACTATCGACTGGCAAGGCGACCTGGAGGCGAGCCGCCCAGGTCGCAGAGACGACTGATCGTCGTGGGCGGCCAGTAGGCGGAGCAACGGCGGGGCGGGCGCTCAGCACCGCAGCGTCCGTTCCGCCTTGGCTCCGGCGACCAGCGCGCGCCGGACCAGTGCGGCAAGCTGGCGGGCCTGCAGGCGCCCGCGGACGAACCCCTCGCGCATCGCGTCCAGCGCCGTTGGGTCGATCTCCGGCAGCACCGCCACGGCGCACTCGTAGTCGTCCGCCGCGTCGGCCAGGCATCCCGCGAACAGCGCGTCGAAGTCGCGCGCCCGCGGAGACCCGACCTCGACCACCGCCAGCCGGAACATCAGGACCGCCGGGATCGCCCCCGTGTCGTTCGCCGTCAGCAGCCACACGACGCGCGACAGGTCGACGGGGACGGCCAGCGCCTCGTCCGGCCAGCGCCGGGCCGAGGACGGCTCGAGCATCGACAGCAGCGTGTGGTGCAACCGGCCGTTCCGGTCGCTGCCGCCCGCCTTGTCCACTTCGTCCACCAGAACCAACGGGTTCGCCATCCCGTCCCGGAGCATGAGGAGGATCGGCAGGGACGGCCTCACCGTTCCCCAGCCTCGGGCGGTGCCCTGGAGAAGCCGGTTGTCCGACGCCCCCGCTGCGTTGACCACGCCCATCGGCGGTCCGCCGAGCCGGGACAGGCGGTGGACGAACCGCGTCTTCCCGACGCCGGGCGGACCGGTGAGCAGCAACGGGCGGGACAGCCCGAAGAAGGTCCGGCCGCAGCGGGCGCCGAGCAGGAGGTCGTCGTGGACGCGCTCGACCACCGCGCCGAACCACGGGAACTCCCGTTCCAGAGCGGCGCACAGGTCGTCCGGGTCGGGTGCCGGGGCCAGCGGAACCTCGCCGTCGAGCGTCGTCCTGATCCCGTCCAGGATGGGCTTGAAGTCGCGGTCCCCGGTGGGCGGCGGGCTGGCCAGAAGCACGCGCATGGCCGGGCCGTCCTGACGGTCCTCCTCGCTCCCCACGGCGTCCGCCGTTTTCTCGGTCGCAGGGGGCGCCAGCAAAATGTCGAGACCGAGCCCGGCAGCGATGTCGGCCGGGTCGGCGAACCGGGACAGGCGCACGCGGAGGCGCTCCAACCTGGCCTTCAATGCGGCTTCGGCCGTGTTTCGTCGGATCCGGCGTCGTCCGGGGGGTGTTGGACATCCCGGTGAAGGCGCATCGTGAGAACCAGGTCGGCGAGGGGGACGGCGCGCGACGCCAGCACGAGACAGCCGTTCTCGATCTCCGGCCAGCGGTCCTGGTCGCCGGGGAGGCCCCACGTCTCCCTGACCAGCGGGAAGAGGAGCATCCATGCCCACGGGTCTCCGCTTTCGCATCGGGGAAGGAGGGAGGCGAGGGTGTCCCGAGTGGGCACGGACACCTCGGTCAGTCTGGCGCGCGCTTCGGCGACCAGCGCCGCCCGCAGGCGGGCCTGCGCGTCGGCGGATGGCCGTCGGTCGCGCCAAAGCCGAAGCGGATCCTCGTCTTCCGCGCCGCCCGTGCCCTTGGAAGCATCGAACTCGTCCGTCATTCCGGTCTCCCTGAAGCGCCGGAAAGGGCGTCCCGCACTTCGGCGCGCGGGAACAGGTATTGGCGGGCGCCGTCCACGGACGGGCCGCAGACGGGCGCCACGCCCATCGCGATGATGTCGAGGGCGAGCTTCCTGGAGCGGCCGAGCGCCCCGGCGCTGCGGAGTTCGGACGCCGTGACGTACCGTTCCCGGAACGCGTCGATCGCTTCCGTGGTGACCCGGCGCCCCGTCTCGGCGCGCTTGCCCGGAACGAGCACGGTGGGCAGCAGACCGCGCCGCACCCATTGGTAGGCGACCTCCTGCTTCACGCCGAGTGTCCTGGCGGCTCCGTTCACCGACAGCGTCCCCCGTTTCTCGGCGGCCATGGCCTTCTGCAGCGCGACGGCATCCTCCCGGCGGAAGGCGAGCCGGGCCAAGCCCCGCTTGCCCGCCGTCAGGGCGGCGGGGCGCAGGCGACCGTCGAGGACGACCCGAAGCACCTGCTCCATCCCGAGACCGAGTCCGGAGAGCATGCGGGCGACCGTCGGCAGGCCGATCAGACGCCCTCCGCCCCGCCTGCGGACGACCGCCGCGTCGAAGCGGCGAACGAAGGTTTCCAGGTCGGCGACCGCCCACACGGGACGGCCGAACAGGTCGGCGGCCAGGGCCCATGCCGGTGGGGGCAGGACGTCCGCGCCCGGCACCGGAAGCGGCAACAGGTCCGTGTCCCGGAGTTCGACGAAGGTCCGCTTGCCCATGCCGAACAGGTGCCAGGCGGCGTCCTGATCGACGAGGCGGGCCATCTCCGCCTTGAGCGTGCGGACCACCGAGGCCCGCAGCAGGACGGGCGCCCCCTTGCCGCCGCCGCCCGCGAGGGCCAGCCCGTGCCGGTCGACGAGGCGGCGCAGCGTCTCGAAAGCCACATTCGGCAGGCGGGCGGCCCGCATCAGCGTCATGCCGGTGTGTTCCGGCGGCGCCTCGGCGCGCCTGCGGAGGGCGACCAGCGCCCGGGTGGCGAGTTCCGGCCGGGCGGCCACGTGGTCGGCGAACGCCTTCAGGGCGACGCGTCCGTAGGTCTGGTCCCCGATGTCGGACAGCCAGTCGTGCAGCCTGCCGAACTCCTTGGCGATTCCGTAGCGCCCCTTGCGTTCCGACGCGCGGGTCCGCAGGCGCTCCAGGAGGCCGTGGAACGAGGACGGCCAGTCCGCGCACGCCCGCCACCCGGCGTCGAACAGGAGGTGCGCGCGCTCGGGATGGAGCCGGGCGAAGGAGACCGCGTTGCGGCTTCGCCTGTCCCCGGAAGCCATGCCTCCGAACGCGTACACCAGGGCGAGCACGCCGCCGACCCCGACCTGCGCGGCCAACCCCTCCAGACGATCGGGCGGCGTGTGCAGCAGGCGGTGGACGGCCGCGGCACCGGCGAGCTCGCCCTCGGGAACGGATTCCCCCCTCATCCCGGCGCAGATCATGGCCGCAACGGCACGCCGAGGGTGAAGGCACCTTCCAGGACAGGGGCTTGCCGCAGCCCGGGCAGCGGTCCACCAGCCGGACTTGGTGGACCACGCAGACCGTCGTCAGGCTCATGTCCCACACGGCCCTGTGGTGGTTGCTCTCCGTCAGGCATCTCGGGCAAACCATGCGGCGGCGCGGGTTCACGAAATGGCCCCGGACACGGTGACCGAGCATCCGCAGGTCGCCGTCCGGCCCGGCGTAGGACATCGCCGCGGCGGCGAGGTCCATGTGCCCCATCCCGCAGGTGTCCAGGAGCCGCGACGGGGTTCCCAGCGCGTTCTCGGCCGCCATCCGCAGCAGCAGGCCGGGCAGGCTCTCGTCCGGTTCCGGACGGACCCGGAGAGGAAGGCGGGGCGGATCGTCACGCCGCATCGTCGCCTCCCCGGGGCTTGCGGCTCCGGCGCGCGACCTCGTCCCGGAGACGCGGGACGAGCGCCTCGTTCCGTTCGGCGGGACGCACCGGTCTTATGGACGGCACGCGAAACGGATTGACCAGCCGCCGGTCCTCCCGGACGCGCAACCAATCCGTGGCCTCGGCGAGCAGTTCATGGGACAGGCAGGGAAGTTCGCGCCGGAGCGCGGTGTCGTAGCTTCCGGGCCTGGAAGCGCCGGGCAGTTCGAGCGCGTGCTCCAGGGCGTTGAGCACCACCCGGAACTCGGTCCGTTGCCGCTCGTCCTCCCAGTCGTAGGAGGGCAGGTACACCTCGCCCTCGCAACGGCGCCTGAGTTGGGGGTTGCTGGCGACGATGCGGTCGGCGTAGGGCTGCCCGGCCAGGACGAAGGGGCAGATGTTCGCGTTGAGCATCCCCTTGATCCACTCCGCGGCGTCGTAGGCGATCTTGTGGGTGCTGGAGTGGATGAGGTGATGGATCTCGTCGAGGATCACGAGCTCCACGCCGAGCTTGCGGAGCAGGCCCTGGACGCGCACGGTCATCTCGACCTGGTTCCCCCGGGACGGGACGAGGTCGCCGAGCGTGGCCAGCATCGTGCTGGCGAGGGACCGCAGGGTCGCCTCCGCCGGGACATCGAGTTGGAGGATTGGGCGCCGATCCCGGAGCTCCTCCGCCGTGTCGGGATGCCGAAGCGCGTATCGCTTCAGGACTGTCGATTTGCCCGCCCCTTGAAGGCCGGTGAGGAGAAGACACCGGGCCTCCAGCCCGGTGCCGTGGTTCTCGTGCAGGCATTGGATGCGCTCGGTGGCCTCGCGCGTCCGTTCCGTGTCGGCGAACACGTTCTTCAGCTTGAACAGACGACGGACGCGGTCATTTCTGTTCATCGCCGTCCCCCATGTCCCGGATGGTGTCCGATCGGACGCCAAGGCGGCGCGCCTCGGCGTCCAGGTCGAGGTCGTCCTCGGGCGGCGGGACCAGGGTGTCGCCGACGGTAGCGTCCGGCGCGGCCGCAGCGTCCTGTACCGGCATGTCCGTGCCGTCGAGGAACTCCTCGGTGACCGACCGCAGGGAGTGGCCGGGCGCCCCGGCTTGTTGCTGAATTTCACGGTGGGTCGGCTTGAAGGTGTGGCGCGCGATGGCGCGACGCTCCCGCTGGGTGCCCTTGCCCTGCCGCTCGCGCCCGTACTCCATGATGTAGACCAGGGCCTTGGCGATGTCCGCGTCGCTGGAGAACCGGTCGGGGGTGTTGCGGACCAGGGCGCGGGCGACCTTGTACTGGTGCAGGGTGACGCCCGCGGCGATTCCGCGTTGGGACGTGTCGACCTCGACCGGGAAGAACTCGCCGGTCTCGAAGTCCTGCACCCTGATGGCCCCAAAGTCGCCGGGGTCGATCTGGACACGGAATTCCTTAGGGGCGTTCGGGGCGATGCGGACCTTCGCCAACCGCGCGCTGTTGTACCGCAGCCCGAGGAATTCGATGCCGTACTTGTGCGGAACGCGGAACTCGGTCAGTGACAGGATCGAGAACAGGCGCTCGCGGCTCGGAGGCGGCACGATCCCGTGGACGCGCGCGCTGTTCTCCCATACCTGCCGCGGGCAGCGCCCGTCGGAGCGGCGGTGCGGGCTGACCGCGTAGACATCGGCGATCCACTTGTGGAGGAGCATGGTGAGCTCCTCGAGCGTGATCAGGGAGACCTGATCGGGCTGCTTGCGGCGCGCGCGCCTGTAATAGTCGGCGAAGCGGGCGCTCGACGCTGAGCGGCACTGGGTCTGGAGGGTCTGGAAGAAACGTTCGAGCCTGCCCTTGTACCAGGGCTTGGCGACGGGCGTGTACTGGATGTCGGTGGCGAGCAGAAGGCAGGCCGCCATGAAATGCGAAGAACGGAAATCGGAGCCGTTGTCCGGGACGATCGTCCGTGGCAGGCCGAAGCACGGCCAATCGTTCTCGATCTGCGGATACGCCTCGCGCATGTAGTCCTTGGGCAGGACGGCGTTGCGCAGGCACTCGAACGTGGCGAAGATGCTCGGACCGTCGAAGCCGAGGTGGAAGCCGACCGGCATCGTGCTGCAACGGTCGAGAACCACGCTCACCCACGGATGGCCGATCATCAGGCCGGTCGCGCCGTCAACGGCAAGCACCCCGGTGTGCTCCGTGTGGTCGATCTCCCAATAATCGTTGATGCGCTCGACGACCGGGCCGGAGCCGACCGGCCGGTACAGGGCGTCGGCTTCCTGCTTGCTCCTTCGGGTGGCAACAAGGGTATGCTGGTCGATTCGCCGGTCCCGGAAGCGGTAGAAGGACCGCACGTGGGGAAGCTCCGTACGTCGAGATTCCCGACGGCGATCAGGCGGGCGATCTCGGCGTCTGGCAGCCGTTTGTTATCCTTTGTCTCCTCGTCTTGGAAGACGGCGCTCCCGTCGGGCGCCCGCATGACGTACCGATGGCGGCGTCCTTGGATCTCGACGATCTGGCCGACGATGAAAGACAGCTTCGGAACGAATGTGCGTCCCATGTCGTCCTCCCTCAAAAAGAAACGGGAGTGTTTTCGGAGATCGGCTCAACGTTGATCTCGAGGCGGACGCGCTTGCGCAGCGCGGCCGCGTAGATCATCCGTCAAAGCGGCACGAGGCGTTCCAAGGGGTCCAGATGAACCCAGTTCGCTCCTCCGGCGGCTCGACCGATCGTCCGGTCAGCACCTCTTTGGCGTTGTCCAGTCGTGGCTGGAACCTGATCTCGGTCACGGAGACGGTGCCGTAGTGGGTGCCCCGGGCGGTGTAGTACGTGCTCAAGGCGCGGGTGCGCGCGTCCCTTTCTGGCGTGCTCGTGTCGCCGACGATGTCCACCAGGGCCGACCGGACCTGGTGGGCGTCGATCAGTTCGAGTTTGAAATCGACCGTGTGCTGGCGGACACGGTGGCCGATTATGAGCGCGACCGGCTTCTGGTGCCGCTGGTAGGACAGCACGTCGGGATCGACCTCAAGCAGGTGCATGAAGTCACGCTCGGCGTCCCAGCGCCACGGCATGGCGACGCCGTTCTTCAGGCTGGCGACGATGCCTCGGACACTGGTGTTGCGGCGCCGGACTGTCTCGCTGCCATCTTTTGAAGGCGTGGGTGGGCCACCCGCGTCCGATGCGCCTTGGCTCCTGATCCCGAGGGGATCGTCGCCGAGGGGTGAGAAGTCTGGACTGGTCATGCGCGTTCTCCCCAATGGTCAGGGAGGGCCGGACCCAAGGCACAGCCGTCCCCGTCGCCGGA
Organism: Azospirillum isscasi; assembly: GCF_030849505.1. Taxonomy (GTDB): domain Bacteria; phylum Pseudomonadota; class Alphaproteobacteria; order Azospirillales; family Azospirillaceae; genus Azospirillum; species Azospirillum isscasi. The sequence goes on from NZ_JAUJFI010000032.1 coordinate 27,851, forward strand.
GCGGCGACCCATCTAGGAAGAGGCGCCGCTTTCCGGGCGCAAATCAGGATTATGGTCCCAACCGCCAGGAATAAGTATGGGATTTCATCCTATGTCGGAGGCGTGAGGGTTACGCCCCAGGTTAAGCCTGTCGGGAGCGATGGGCTCCTCCACCGGATAACGGTCTCGGAGGGAGCGCCGGTCTCGCCGCTTCCGTCGACGGGATGCTGCAGCTTGTTCAGAACCCGGGAGACGCTCCGTAACGGGCAATCGTTCTCTGGCTTGTGCAGGCTATCCCGTGTCCTTCCTGTGTGCCCGGGAGAGACGGCAGGGATTGCGGCGGATGATTGACGGCGCTGGCAAACAGAACGATTTCCCACGGCCCCAATCTATCCTTCCCCTTTCCTCGCCCTGGACCTCGAAGGGGCGCGAAAGCAAATGTTGACAACATGCGGGCGACTGCTCCCGCATCGTGGAGGGGCACCATGTTGACACGAAAGGGGAAGCGGATTCGCTCAAGGACAGGCGTCGACAGCGGCCGTCCGCAAAAAAGGGGAGCTTGCCCCCTTAATCGTCAAAACGCGGAATGTTGACAATCAGTTGGGAGGCTGGTGTGGGCGGTTTTGCAAGGACAGATAATAAGACAAAAGTCCTGAACGCTTCCGCCTTGCCGAGAAAAAGAATGAGGCGGGCCGCAACCCGCCTCATTTTCCTTGTCAGAGCCTCGGTTTACGAGTCATCCGACAAAAAAACCATCACACGTCCAGATTCGCGACCTTCAGGGCGTTTTCCTGAATGAACTCGCGGCGCGGTTCCACGATGTCGCCCATCAGGGTGGAGAAGACCTCTTCCGCCTGATCGGCGTGGTTGACCTTCACCTGCAGCAGCGAACGCTTGGCCGGGTCCAGCGTGGTTTCCCAGAGCTGGTCCGGGTTCATCTCACCCAGACCCTTGTAGCGCTGGATCGTCACGCCGCGGCGGCCCAACTCCATCACCGTGTCGAACAGGGCGACCGGGCCGGTCAGGCTGCGGCTCTCCTTCTGCTTCTCGAAGGCGCGGCCCGGCTCGGCGTAGGCGCGCTTCAGGTCCGCCGCGATGGCGTCCAGCTTGCGGGCTTCCGCGCTCTTCAGCAGGTCGGCGTCCAGATGGTGACGGTGGGTCACGCCGCGGCGCGTCCGGACCAGCGCGTAGCCGCCCTGGGCCAGACCCTCGCCGCGCCAGCCGCCTTCCGCGTCCAGCGCGTTCAGCCGGGCGGCCACCGTCTCCGCGGCCTGCTGCGCCAGGGCGGCGTCCTGCGCCAGGGCGACCGACAGGGCACCGCTCACCGCAGCCGATTCCACGACCGACAGGCTGCCGGCCTTGCGGGCCAGCGTCTCGATGTGCAGGCGGGCGTTGCGGGCCTGCTCCACCAGTTCGCGCAGCGGGGCGCCGTTCAACAGGGAGCCGTCGGCGGGCCGCACGGACAGATCGCCCAGCGCCGCCTCGATCAGATACTCCTCCAGCGCCCGGTCGTCCTTCAGGTACCGCTCCTTCGCGTTGCCGCGCTTGATGCGGTAGAGCGGCGGCTGGGCGATGTAGAGATAGCCGCGCTCGATCAGTTCCGGCATCTGCCGGAAGAAGAAGGTCAGCAGGAGCGTGCGGATGTGGCTGCCGTCCACGTCCGCGTCGGTCATGATGATGATCTTGTGATAGCGCGTCTTGTCCGGGTTGAACTCGTCGCGCCCGATGCCGGTGCCCAGCGCGGCGATCAGCGTGCCGATCTCCGCCGAGGACAGCATCTTGTCGAAGCGCGCCCGCTCCACGTTCAGGATCTTGCCGCGCAGCGGCAGGATGGCCTGGAACTGGCGGGACCGGCCCTGCTTGGCCGACCCGCCCGCCGAATCGCCCTCCACGATGAAGAGTTCGGACAGCGCCGGGTCGCGCTCCTGGCAGTCGGCCAGCTTGCCGGGCAGCGACGCGATGTCCAGCGCCCCCTTGCGGCGGGTCAGCTCGCGCGCCTTGCGGGCGGCCTCACGGGCCGCGGCGGCCTCCACCACCTTCTGGACGACGCGCTTGGCGTCCGCCGGATGCTCCTCGAAATACTGGGCGAGGCATTCGCCAACCACCGCCTCGACCACCGGACGGACTTCGGAGGAGACCAGCTTGTCCTTGGTCTGGCTGGAGAATTTCGGGTCGGGCACCTTCACCGACAGCACGCAGGTCAGGCCCTCGCGCGCGTCGTCGCCGGAGAGGTTGACCTTCTCCTTCTTCGCGATGCCCGACTCGTTGGCGTAGTTGTTGATCGCCCGCGTCAGCGCCGCGCGGAAGCCGGCAAGGTGCGTGCCGCCGTCCTTCTGCGGGATGTTGTTGGTGAAGCAGAGCGTCGTCTCGTGGTAGCTGTCGTTCCACTGGAGCGAGCATTCCACGGTGACCACGCCGCCATGCTCGGTCGGGCGCTCCGCCTTGATGGAGATGGCCGGCTTGTGCAGCGGCACCTTGGAACGGTCGAGCCAGTTCACGAAGGCTTCCAGGCCGCCTTCGTAATGCAAGTCCTGCACCTTCGGCTCCACCCCGCGCGCGTCGGTCAGCACCAGACGCACGCCGGAGTTCAGGAAGGCCAGCTCGCGCAGCCGGTGTTCCAGCGTCGCGAAGTCGAATTCGGTGTTGGTGAAGGTGTCCTTGGACGGCAGGAAGGTCACCTCGGTGCCGGTGAGCTGCTTCTGCCCACCCTTGCCGTCGTCCACCATCGGGGCCGGGCCGACGTCGGCCAGACGGGCATCGGCGACGCCATGGCGGAAGAGCATCGACCATTCGCGCCCGTTGCGCCAGATGCGCAGCTCCAGCGTTTCCGACAGGGCGTTCACCACCGACACGCCCACGCCGTGCAGGCCGCCCGACACCTTGTAGGAGTTCTGGTTGAACTTGCCGCCGGCGTGGAGCTGGGTCATCACGACCTCCGCCGCCGACACGCCCTCTTCGGAGTGGATGTCGGTGGGGATGCCGCGGCCGTTGTCGCGCACCGTGACCGACCCATCGGCGTTGAGCTGCACCACGACCGCGTCGCAGTAGCCGGCCAGCGCCTCGTCGATCGCGTTGTCCACGACCTCGTAGACCATGTGGTGCAGGCCAGAGCCATCGTCGGTGTCGCCGATGTACATGCCCGGACGTTTGCGCACGGCGTCCAGCCCGCGCAAGACGGTGATCGATTCCGCGCCGTAATCCTGCTGCGGGAGGTCGTTCTTCAGTGCTTCCTGTGCCATGGTGCGACTATAGCAGACTGCGTTGGGTTTCGGCGGAATACCGTTCTTCGGTATGCGTTTTTCTGGGCTTTACGGCCCGTTCTCCAGGGTCTAGGCCGGGGTCACGGTCGCATCCTCGATGTGGAAGCGTTTGGCGGCGGTGCCCAGCGGGCCGAAGACGGCGTCGTCGGTGCCGGTCATCCAGGCCTGGGCGCCCAGCGCCAGAATCTCGTCGAACAGGGCCTCGCGCCGCTGCGGGTCGAGATGGGCGGCCACCTCGTCCAGCAGCAGCAGCGGGGCGGCCCCGCGCTCCGCCGCCAGAAGCCGGGCGTTGGCCAGCATGATGGCGATCAGCAGCGCCTTCTGCTCCCCGGTGGAGCAGAGCGCCGCCGGCATGTCCTTCTGGGCGTGGCGCACCGACAGGTCGCTCTTGTGCGGCCCCGCCGCGGCGCCGCCGCTCTCCGAATCGGCCCGCCGGCTGTCGCGCAGGGAGCGGCGCAGCGCGTCCTCCGCGGCCAGCGCCGGGCCTTCGTCCAGCCAGCGCTCCACCGTGCCCTGGACCGACAGGCCGGCGCCGGGGAAGGGGCCGACGGCCCGCCCGCAGGCGGCGCACAGCCGCTGCACAACGTCGCGGCGGGCGGCGGCCACGGCGACTCCGGTGGTTGCCATCTGGTCCTCCAGCCCGCTCAGCCAGCCCTCGTCGCCGTTCCAGCCGCGGTGCCCCTCGCGCAGCAGGCGGGCGCGCTCGCGCAGGGCGTGCTCATAGCGGCTGAGCCGCCCGGCGTGGGCAGGATCGAATCCGAAGACCAGACGGTCGAGGAAGCGGCGGCGCCCGCTGGAGCCTTCCAGGAACAGCCGGTCCATCTGCGGGGTCAGCCAGACGACGGCGACATGCTCGGCCAGGACGGTCTGGCCCTTGGCCGGGTGGCCGTCCACCCGGACGACGCGGCGGTCGCGCTCGGCGCCCGACGCCGCCGGGGGGCCGATCTCCCGGCCCGTGCCGATCTCCACGGGGCCGGTGGGGGTGTCGAGAACGGCGGCGACGGCCCAGCCCAGGCCGGGGGAGGTCCCGATCCGCTCCACCTCCGACAGCTTGGCGCCGCGCAGGCCGCGTCCGGGGGCGAGGAAGCTGACGGCCTCCAGAAGGTTGGTCTTGCCCGCACCGTTCGGGCCGGTCAGCACCACCGGGCGGTGGTCGGGCTCCAGGCGCGCGCTGTCATAGCCGCGGAAGCGGGTCAGGGTCAGGCGCGTCACCACCAGGGCGGCGGGGGTGTCCGCCGCGAGGGCGGAGGGGGAAAAAGTCTGTCTGGCGTCGAGCAAAGCGTCCGATCCGGAATGCGGGGACCGCGCCACCGCAACCCACGAAAGACGGGGTCCAGGGGGCGCCGGCCCAAAGAGCGCCGGTCCGTCCGGACCGGTCACACACGCATCGGCATCAACACGTAAAGGGCCGTGGGGTCGGCAACGTCGCGCACGATGGTCGGCGAGGCGGCGTCGGCCAGCGAGAAGCGCGCGCCCTCGCCCTCGATCTGCTGCGTGATATCAAGCAGATAGCGAGAGTTGAAGCCGATTTCCAGGGGGCCTTCCTGGTAATTGACCTCCAGCTCCTCGGTGGCGCTGCCGGCCTCGGGGCTGGTGGCGGACAGGGTCAGCGTGCCGCGGGTCAGCGACAGCTTCACCGCCCGGCTCTTCTCGGTGGAGATGGTGGCGACGCGGTCCACGGCGGCGGCGAACAGCTTGGCGTCCACCTCCATGGTCTTGTCGTTGCCGACCGGGATCACCCGCTCATAGTCCGGGAAGGTGCCGTCGATCAGCTTGGAGGTCACCACCACCGAATCGAAGGCGAAGCGGATCTTGTTGTCCGACAGCGACAGCTCGATGCGGTCGGCGGCCTCGTCGATCAGCTTGCGGATCTCGTTCACCGTCTTGCGCGGCACGATCACGCCGGGGATGCCGGCGGCTCCCTCCGGCAGCGGCATCTCGACCCGCGCCAGACGGTGGCCGTCGGTCGCCACGGCGCGCAGCACCGGCAGTTCGGACCCGCCCGTCTTGGCCTTGGCCGCGTGCAGGTAGATGCCGTTCAGATAATAGCGCGTCTCTTCCGTGGAGATGGCGAAGCGGGTGCGGTCCACCAGCGCCCGCAGGTCGCCCGCCGCCAGATCGAAGCGGTGCGGCAGGTCGCCGCCGGACAGCTGCGGGAAATCGTCCACCGGCAGGCAGGACAGCTTGAACTGCGACCGGCCCGCGCGCAGCGTCAGGATCGTGCCGTCGCCGCCGATGTCCAGCTCCACCTGGCTGCCGTCGGGCAGCTTGCGCACGATGTCGTACAGCGTGTGGGCCGGGGCGGTGGTGCCGCCCGCACGGGTCACCGTGGCCGGGACCGTCTCCACGATCTCCAGGTCCATGTCGGTGGCGGCCAGCGACAGCTCGCCGTCGCTCGCCCGCAACAGCACGTTGGACAGGATGGGAATGGTGTTCCTGCGCTCCACCACGCTCTGCACATGACCCAGGGACCGGAGAAGGGCGGCGCGTTCGATGATGATGTTCATGCTGGTCGTCGTCTCGGCAGGTCGTGTTTTCTTGCGATTCGCAGGTGTACCCATGCCGGTCCGGCCGCAGTCCAACGGGCCGGAACGGGGGCGCATGATACCACAACGTCGGTTTTGCCGAACCAAATTCGTTCGGGAGGGTGTGGCGGTCTCCGGAAAGGACGATTCCGGCCCGTCCGGAGGTCCGTGATGCTCCCGCGGGGCACCCCGCCGTAGGGGGGGCTGCGGCGGAAGCGGTGCGGGCGCCGATTCGGCTGGCGGCGACTCTGGCGTTGCCGGAGACGGCCGAACGGTGCGGATCAGTGCTTCTTGCGGGCTTCGGCGCGCTGCTTCAACGCTTCGTTCATCGCTTCGAATCCTTTGCGGACGGCGTCGAACGATGACGCGGGCATCATGTGGGGAAGCAGGCCGGTGAACCGCTCCGAATGATGGAAGCGGACGCCGGCGGCAACGGGCTCGATGCGGAAAATGTGCTCGCCGTCGAACAGTCCGGGAAGGATCAGGCGGCCCCTCCACCGCAGTTGGCGCTCGGGGTCGGCGACAAGGACCCGGGGGCGAAAGGCCATGCCCTTCTGCCCGTGCGGCACGACGCGAATGGTCAGGCGTTCACCGGCCCCGGCGATCCCCTCGATGTTCACGATGAACGGGTTCCAGCTTGGGTATGCGGCGAAATCGGTAAGGACGCCCCACACGACGGCAGGGCTGGCGTCGATCCCGATGATGGTGTCGATCTGCATCATGGGCCGGTTATGCCGCAACGCAAAACCGGATGCCAGCCTGAGCGTGAGCATCCCGCACCGAACGGCATGGCCGGGAATGCCGCTGAACGGGGACACGTCACCCCCTCCCGCCCTCCGCCGCGGACTCCGCCGCGAATTGGGCGTCCAGACCTGCGCGGTAGTCGGGGTAGGCCAACTCCACGCCGAGCTGGCGCTTGATGCGGTCGTTCTTCACCCGGCGGCAGTCGGCGTAGAAGCTGGCGGCCATCGGCGAGAGCCCGGCCTCTTCGAAGGGCAGCAGGGGCGGCGGCTCCACCCCCAGAAGGCCGCAGGCGTAGCTCACCACCTCGTGCGAGGGGGTCGGCAGATCGTCGGCGACGTTGTAGACGGCCCCCAGCGTCGGCTTGTCCATCGAGGCGCGGAGCGTCGCCGCGATGTCCTCCACATGGATGCGGCTGAAGACCTGCCCGGGCTTGTCCACCCGCCGGGCGGTTCCGTCGCGCACGTTGTCCAGCGCGCTGCGCCCCGGTCCGTAGATGCCGGCCAGCCGGAAGACATGCACCGGCACGCCGTACTGCCGGTACAGGTTCAGCCACCCGCGCTCCGCTTCGACGCGGCGCTTCTGCCGCTCGCCGGTGGGGCGCAGCCACGCCGCCTCGCCCACCCATTCGCCCTTGGTGTCGCCGTAGACCCCGGTGGTGGAGAGGTAGCCGGCCCAGTCGAGCGTCCGCAGGTCCGCCAGATCCATGGCGTGCTGGTCCAGCACCGGGTCGCCCCGCTCGTCGGGCGGGACGCTGACCAGCAGGTGGGTGGTGCCGGCCAGCGCGGCGCGGGCGTCCTCCAGCGGGCGGCCCCGGTCGAACAGGAACGCCTCGATTCCCTGCGCCTCCAGGGCGGCGCGCTTGTCCTCGCCGCGGCAGGTGGCGGCGATCCGCCAGCCCTCGGCCCTCAGCCGGTCGGCGAAAACGCGGGCGGTGAAGCCCAGGCCGAAGACGAACAGACGGGGTGAAGCCATGTCTTGCGGGGTCCTTGCGTCGGAAGCGGCAATGACGGAGTGTAAGGCCGCCATGAACCGACGCAACGCTTACCACATCACGGCCGTGCTGGCGCTCCTGTCCGCCGGTCTGGCCTTCTCCGTTCCGGCTTCCGCGGCTCCCGCCGTCGACCACAACCGGGAGTTCCAGGCCTGCCTGACGCTGGCCGAGAAGCGCCCCGCCGAGGCGCTGGAAAGCGCCCAGACCTGGCTGAACCGCGGCGGCGGCGACCATGCCCGGCTGTGCCAGGCGCTGGCGCTGTTCCACAAGGGCGACTTCACCACCGCCGGGGCGCGGCTGGAGGAACTGGCCCCCGTGCTGGGCAAGGACGACCCGAAGGCGGCGGCCTCGATCCTGGGGCGGGCCGGCTGGGCGTGGCTGCGCGCCGGGGACAACGCGCGGGCGGAGCGGGCCTATAGCCGCGCGCTGGCGCTTCAGCCGGACGACGTGGACCTGCTGATCGACCGCGCCATCGCGCGGGCCGAGACGGAGCGTTTCTGGGACGCCGTCGCCGACCTGGACGCGGCGCTGGCGAGGGACCCGCGGCGGCCCGAGGCCTATCTCTACCGCGCCGCCGCCCACAAGGCGCTGGCCAACGACCGGCAGGCCGTCGCCGACATCGACCGCGCGCTGGAGCTGCGGCCCGGCGATCCGGACGCCCTGCTGCTGCGCGGCAACATCAAGGCGCAGGCCGGCAATCTGGCCGGCGCGCGCGAGGATTGGGGGCAGATCGTCCGCAACGCGCCGGACAGCGGGGCGGCGAAGACGGCGCAAGCCAATCTCGACCGCTCCGCCCGCGCACCCGCTCCCGCACCCAAAGGTGAAGCGAAGGGCGCCGCCGCTCCCGCAAAACCTTAATCGCGGTGGGGGCGATACGCTAATTTTACAAGGCTCCTGCGACATTTGGCCGGCTGGACGGATGCGAACGCTTCGCAGGATCATCCGCGGCGAAGAGGGGCGGAACGCGCCCCCCGGTGCGATCAGGTGCAGCCATGAGCGGTCAGTCCTTCCCTGAAACAGGCCAGCGCCCCGGCGGACGGCATTTGGGCGAGTTGAGGAAGGGCCAGCGCGCCCGCGTGACCGGGGTCGACGAGACGGCGGTCGTCACCTCCCTTCCCGAAGGGGAACTGGAACGCCGCATGATCGAGATGGGGCTGGTCGAGGGCTCCCACGTCGAGGTTCTGCACGAGGCCTTCCCGGGCCGCGACCCCATCGCCATCCGCGTGAACGAACACACGCTGGCGCTCCGCCGTGCGGAGGCGCGGGCCGTGCTGGTGGCGCCCGCCGCCTGACGCGCGGCGCCCCCGTTCCAAAACGACTCCTTATCCAAGGACATCGGCCATGTCGGTGATGACATCCGCCGCCGTGCCGCCGCGCATCGCGCTGGTCGGCAACCCGAACTGCGGCAAGACCGCCCTGTTCAACGCGCTGACCGGGTCGCGCCAGAAGGTGGCGAACTATCCCGGCGTCACGGTGGAACGGAAGATCGGGCATTTCGTCAGCCCGCTGGGCCGCCGCGTTCAGGTGATCGACCTGCCGGGCACCTACAGCCTGCGCGCCCGCTCGCCCGACGAGGAGGTGACCCGCGACGTGGTGCTGGGCCGCTTCGCGCACGAGGAGAGCCCCGACCTGCTGGTCTGCGTCGCCGACGCCACCAACCTGCGCCTGAACCTGCGGCTGGTGGTGGAGCTGAAGCGGCTGGGGCTTCCGATCATCCTGGCGCTGAACATGATGGACGCGGCGGAGAAGCGCGGCTGCCGGATCGACGCGGCGGCGCTGTCCGCGGCGCTCGGCGTGCCGGTGGTGCCCACCGTCGCCATCCGCCGCGGCGGCGTCCAGCCGCTGCTGGACCAGATCGACGGGGCCGTCGCATTGGCGGCGGCGGCGGACGCCGCGGAAAGCCCCGCCCCCTGCTGCTCCCCCTGCGGCTCCCCCAACGGCTGGAGCGAGCCGTCCTCGCGGGAACTGCGCGCCTATCACCAGGAGGTCGAGGGGCTGCTGGCCCGCTGCGTGACCGACGCCGGCCTGCCGCCCGTGGCGACCCGGCGGGTGGACGCCGTGCTGCTGCACCCGGTGTTCGGGCTGGCCTTCCTGTTCCTGGTGCTGTTCCTGATGTTCCAGGCGGTGTTCGCCTGGGCCGAGGCGCCGATGAACCTGATCGACGGCGCGGTCAGCGGGCTGAAGGACTGGGTGGCCGCCACCCTGCCGGACGGCGCGCTGCGCAGCCTGCTGACCGACGGGATCATCGCCGGGGTGGGCAGCGTGGTCATCTTCCTGCCGCAGATCCTGGTGCTGTTCTTCTTCATCCTGGTGCTGGAGGCCACCGGCTATCTGGCCCGCGCCGCCTTCCTGCTGGACCGGCTGATGGGCGGGGTGGGGCTGCACGGGCGGGCCTTCATCCCGCTGCTGTCCAGCTTCGCCTGCGCGGTGCCCGGCGTCATGGCGGCGCGCACCATCGAGAACCGGGCCGACCGGCTGGCCACCATCATGATCGCCCCGCTGATGACCTGCTCCGCCCGGCTGCCGGTCTACACGCTGCTGATCGCGGCCTTCGTGCCGGACCGTCCGGTGCTGGGCGGTCTGGTCGGGCTGCCGGGGCTGGTGATGTTCGCGCTCTATGCCGCGGGCATCCTGTCGGCGCTGGCCGTCGCCTTCGTGCTGAAGGGCACGGTGTTCAAGGGCGCGCGGGAACCGCTGCTGATGGAGCTTCCGGCCTACCGCCTGCCCAACCCGCGCGACATCGCGCTGGGCCTGTTCGAGCGGGCCAGGATCTTCCTGGCGCGGGCCGGCACCACGATCTTCGCGCTGATGATCGTCATGTGGTTCCTGGCCAGCGTCCCCGGCGCGCCGGAGGGGGCGAGCGAGCCGGCCATCCAGTATTCCATCGCCGGCATGATCGGCCATGCGCTGGAACCGCTGCTGGCGCCCATCGGCTTCACTTGGCAGATCGCCGTGGCCCTGGTGCCGGGCATCGCGGCGCGCGAGGTTGCGGTGGGCGTGCTGGGCACCATCTACGCGCTGAGCGACAGCGGGGACGCGCTGCAATCGTCGCTGGCCGGGGCGCTGGCCGCCTCCTGGGGGCTGCCGACCGCCCTGTCGCTGCTCGCCTGGTACGTCTTCGCCCCGCAGTGCATCGCCACCCTGACGGTGGTGAAGCGGGAAACCAACGGCTGGTTCTGGCCGGCGGTGATGTTCGCCTACATGATCGCGCTGGCTTATGGCGCGAGTTTCGTCACCTACCGCGTCGCCTCGGCGTTGCTGTAACGGAAGGGGGAGGGCCGGGCCATGTGGCAGGATCTGGTGGTCGCGGTGGTGGTGGCGCTGGCCGCGGGCTGGACGGTGTGGCGCCTGATCCTTCCGGCCCGGCTGCGCGCCCGCCTGCTGGGCCGCGCGGCGCCGGGGTCCCACGGCTGCGGCGGGGGGTGCAAGGGATGCGGTCCGTCCGGCGGCTCAAGCTGCCATTGAGCGGGCCGGCTTACAGGGCCGCCGCGCGGGTGGTGCCTTTCTTCACGGCGTACATGGCCTGGTCGGCGTGCGCGATCAACTGCTGGGCATCGCACCCGTCCTGCGGATAGACCGCGACGCCGATCGACAGGGCCAGCGGCAGCCGCAGCCCGTCGATCAGGATGGGCTCCGCCAGCGCCGCCCGGCACTTGTCGGCGACGGTTTCCGCCCCGGCGCGGGTCACGTCCACCTCCAGGATGATGGCGAACTCGTCGCCGCCGATGCGGGCGATCAGGTCGGACTTGCGCAGCAGGCCGGACAGGCGGCGCGCCACCACGCGCAGCACCTCGTCGCCCTGGCTGTGGCCGTGGGTGTCGTTGATCGGCTTGAAGCCGTCCAGATCGATGTAGAGCAGGGCGAACAGGGTGCCGCCGCGCGCCGCGCGGTCGATGGCCTGTTGCAGCCGCTCGTGGAACATGGCGCGGTTCGGCAGGCCGGTCAGAGGGTCGTGGTGGGCCATATGGGCCATGCGCGCCTCGCTCGCCCGAAGCGCCGCCTCCTGCTCCCGCAGCTTGCCCAGCAGATAGTTGAAGCCCTGCGCCAGCTCCCCGACCTCGTCCATGCGGTGGACCGGCAGGGGCGCCAGCTCCACATGCCCGTCGGCCATCTGGTGCATCCGCCGCGCCGCGTCGGTCAGCGGGCGGAAGAAGCGGCGCATGCCGATGAAGAGCACCGTCGTGGCGACTGTGGCGATCAGCAGGCTGTTGGAGGCGATGAAGGTCCGGAGATCCCGCACCCCTTCGAACGCTTCCGCCGTGGGCAGCCGGGCGACCAGGAACCAGCCCGGCGTCGGAACCGTCACCATGGCCGACAGCTCCTCGACCCCCGCCGCGTTCACGGTGACGCCGGTGCCCCGGTAGCCGGCCATGGCCCGGTCGTGCAGCGGATTCACCCCGTCCGGCGGGGTGGCGGTCAGGATCATCTCGTGGTCGCTGGCCGACACGAACAGCCGGTCACGGGGGGAAACCAGCAGGAAGCCGCCGCTGCGCCCGATGCGGTTTCCCTGGACCAGATTGAGGAAGCCGGGCGACGACAGGGCGGTGGCCCCGGCCAGGACCGCGGCCGGCGTTCCGGCGGAATCGGTGACGGCCATCGCCATGACCACCATCGGTTCCCCGTCGATGGCGGCGCGGGTGGGCCGCCCGATCACCGGCCCACGGGTTTCCAGCGCCGCCCGGAGCCAGTCGCGGTCCGAAACGTCGAAACCCGGCGACCGGGCCCGTTCCGGATGTTCGGCGACGATCCCGCGGCCGTCCGGACGGACGAGGATCATCCCGCGCGAAAACAGGGGCGCGATCTCCTGGTGCTTCCTCAGCCAGTCCTGCAGCGCCGCGGGATCGTCGAGCGTCGCCGGCGGAAGACTGCCGGCGGCGTGGCGCAGGAGATCGAGCCGCGCCTTGATCTTTTCGTCAATATCGTGGGCGACGTAGGAAGCAATCGAAAGTTGCTGGGCTGACGTCAGCTCGTTGATCTTGTCCTCCAGGAAGGATGACAGGACCCAAATGCGCACGCAGGCGCCAATCAAGACCAGGGCTAGTCCAAACAGCATAAGACGGACGATAACACTGCGGCTCTGCCGACGCAGTTCATCAGCCACGGCGACGAGCATCCGCAAGCTCTACTCCTCCAAGAAACCGCTGTCTTTATTTCCCAGATGGATAGGCTCCGTGCCCACCGTGGGCCGAAGATAAACGATGGCTGTCCCGTCCGGAAGATGCAAAGGACGCCGCCGTTCCGTCGAAAGATCCGGAACTGATTGAAAAGATGAAATATTTCCACCGTTGGGTGACGAAATTCCTGGACGCTCGCGTGTCCGCTGAATTGACGGCGGCGCCCTGCGCTTCTAGAAGGGAGCCTGAGCGGCGTCCAGGTTGCCGCCGGTCTCTCCGCCCCTTCGCCCCCTTTCCCGATCCGGAGCGCCGTCATGCCGATCGACTCCAGCCACGCCTCCAGCCTCCTTGCAGCGGTTGCGGCGCGCCTGTGCGGGCCCGCGGGCACCGGGGAGGATCTGAAGGCCATCACCGAAGCTTGCGAACAGGCACGGGCCGCCGGGCTGGGCGCCGACCCGGCGCTGGTGGCCGCGCTGGAGGCGGCGGCGGCCGGGGCCGACCCGATCCTTCGGGAATCCGCGCTGGCCCACGTCTCCGGCGACCTGCGGCGCTTCGCCCGCATCCTGGACATGGTGGAAAACGTGCTGGATCTGGCGCCGCTGGACGGCATCAACCAGATCTACTGGTCCATGCAGCGCCAGTTGTTCCTGACGCGCATGGACGCGGCGACCATGCCGGACTTCTTCACCGCCCGCCTCTTCCCCTTCTACGAACGCTTCCTGGGCGAGGCGGCGCGGCGCCTCGGCCTGCGCCCCGCACCGCGGCCCGCCGGGGCGCCGGACACCGGGCGGGTGGTGATGGTCACGAACCAGCTCCTGTCGGCCTATCACCAGCCCTCGCGTGACCTGCTGCGGCAGGCGGCGCTGCTGCAGGGCGGCGCCGGGCGGGAGGTGCTGATCCTCAACACCAACATGATGCCGGACCGCTACCACAGCCCCTTCGTGCCGCCCTTCGCCGCGGCCATCGAGGCGCAGTTGAACGGGGAACAGCGCATCGCCTTCGAGGACCAGAGCTTCCGCCTGCTCTCCTCGGTCGAGCCGGGGCTGGCGGCGGGCAAGCTGAAGGGCTTCCTGGAGGCGGTGGAGGCGTTCGATCCGGACGTGGTGATCGGCTTCGGCGGTTCGGTGCTGCTGGCCGACCTGCTGGGGGCGGCGCGCCCGCTGCTCTGCATCCCGACGACCACGGGCACGCCGGTTTCGCTGGCGGACATCGCGCTGGACTTCGGCGGCACCACGCCGCCTCCGGAAGGGGGGCGTTTCGCCCGCGCGTGGCGGCCTTTCCGCCTGGGGCTGTCGCTGCGCCGGGACGAGGGCGCGCCACCCGCCTCCCCCGCGGATTTCGGCATTCCCGGCGACGCCTTCCCCTGCGTGGTGATCGGCAACCGGCTGGACGCGGAGGTCGGGGCGGAGTTCCTGGCCCTCCTGGAGCGGCTGCTCGACGCCGCCCCGCGCGCGGTGGTGCTGTTCGCCGGGGACGCCGGGGCGCTGCCCGGACGGCTCGCCGCCTCCCGCCACGCCGGACGGCTGCGCAGCCTGGGCTGGGTGGAGCGGAT
>NZ_JAUJFI010000318.1 GCF_030849505.1 Azospirillum isscasi
AGGGCCAGAATGTCTTCTGTTTTCCCGACCCGCCGTCGCCTCGTTGGCGGCCACCGCGTCGGGAGGCGCTTTATATGCGGGCTCACTCGGGGTGGCAAGCGCTTTTTTCGACCCACGGCGATTTTTTCACACGGCGCGTTCGCCGCCGCGCTTTCGTAGAATGCCGGTTCCCTTTCCGATGGATCCGTTTCCTCCCATGCGCCTTCTCCACACCGCCGACTGGCACCTCGGGCAGACCCTGCATGGCTTCGCGCGCGAGCACGAGCACGCGCGTTTCCTTGATTGGCTTCTCGACCAGCTTGCGGAGCGGGCCGTGGATGCGCTGGTCATCGCCGGGGATGTGTTCGACGGACAGAATCCGCCGATCCCGGCGCTCGGCCTCTTCTACCGGTTCCTGGCGCGGGCCAGGGCGCGCTGTCCGGCGCTGGACATCGTGGTGATTGCCGGCAACCACGACAGCGGCAGCCGGCTTGAGGCGCCCTCCCCCCTGCTGACGGAGATGGGGGTGCGGGTGGTCGGCGCCCTGCCGGTGGGCGAGGACGGGACCTTCGCGCCGGAGGGGCTGGTGGTGCCGCTGACCGACCGCCATGGCGCGATCGCCGCGCGCTGCGTCGCGGTGCCCTACCTCCGCCCCGCCGACCTGCCGCCGCTGAGCGAGGAGGAGATGGCGGCGGGCGCCGACCCGCTGGTCGAGGGGGTGCGCCGCGTTTACGAGGCCGCCGCGGAGGCCGGGCGGCGCGCGTCGATGCCCGGGGAGGCGCTGGTCCTCACCGGTCACTGCTACATGCGCGACGGCGCCCTGTCCGAACTCAGCGAGCGCAAGATTCTGGGCGGCAACCAGCACGCGCTGCCGGTGGACGTCTTCCCGGAGGACGCCGCCTATGTGGCGCTGGGCCATCTGCACCGGGCGCAGGCTGTGGGCACGCGCGAGTCGGTGCGCTACAGCGGGTCTCCGCTCCCCCTGGCCGTGGACGAGGAGCCTTACCCGCATCAGGTGGTGCTGGCCGATATCGCGGAGGGGCGGCTGACCGGGGTGGAGGCTTTGCGGGTGCCCCGCTTCGTCGCCATCCGGCGCATCCCCGGCGGCGGGCGGTTCGCGGCGCCGGAGGACGCGCTGGCCGCGTTGGCCGCACTGGAATTGGACAACGCCCTGCCGCGCGAGGACTGGCCCTATGTCGAGGTGTCGGTCGAGTTGCCGGCGCCCCGCCCGGCCCTGCGGGAGGAGGTGGTGGCGGCGCTGGCCGGGCGCCCGGCGCGGCTGGTGAAACTCGCCCTGCGGCTGACCGGCAGTGGGGAGGCGCTCGCCGAATCCGCACCGCTGGCCGATCTGGCGGAACTGGCGCCGGAAGACGTGTTCCTGCGGCTCTACCGCCGCCACCATGAGGGCGATCCGGAACCGGCGCTGCTCGCCGCCTTCCACGAACTGGTGACCACCGTTCAGGAGGGTGCGTGATGCGGATTCTGGCGGTTCGCGGCTGCAATCTGGCCAGCCTGGACGGGACCTTCGCGGTGGAGCTGGGCGGCGGGCCGCTGCGCCACGCCGGCCTGTTCGCCATCACCGGCCCGACCGGCGCCGGCAAGAGCACGATCCTCGACGCGCTGTGCCTCGCCTTGTTCGACCGGATGCCCCGGCTGCCGGACGGGCGCGGCGTGGCCCTGGGCGCCAGCGGGGACACCGACGCGATCAGCACCACCGACGTGCGCAGCATCCTGCGCCGCGGCGCGGGCTCCGGCTGGGCGGAGGTGGACTTCCTCGGCATCGACGGCGCCGCCTACCGCGCGCGCTGGGAGTTGCGGCGGGCGCGGCAGAACGCGCGCGGGCAGCTTCAGAAGCAGACGATGAGCCTGACCGCCCTGGCGGACGGCAAGCGCCTGGGCGACGGCAAGACCAGCGTGCTGGAGGAGATCGCCTCCCGGCTGGGTCTCAGCTTCGAGCAGTTCCGCCGCGCCGTTCTGCTGGCCCAGGGCGACTTCGCCAATTTCCTCAAGGCCCCGGCGACCGAGCGGTCGGCCCTGCTGGAGCTGCTGACCGGCACGGAAATCTACTCCCGCATCTCCATCGCCGCCCATGAGCGGCTGAAGGAGGAGCAACAGGCGTTGGCGGCGCTGGAGGCGCAATGCGCGGGCATCGGCGTGCTGTCCGGGGAGGAGCGCGCCGCCCTCGACGCCGAGGCCGCGGATGCGACGGAGGCGGTCCGCTGCGCCCGTTCGCGCACCCAGGGATTGTCGGTTTCCGGGAAGTCCGGGGCGACGACCAGCTTCACCTTGTCG
>NZ_JAUJFI010000319.1 GCF_030849505.1 Azospirillum isscasi
CCTTGTCCAGCTTCCTGCCGGAGGGCGTGCGGGGCGGTCTGCTGACCCGCTCGGCGCTGGCCGCCCATTTTGCGGCGGGAAGGAGGCCGGACCGGCCACGACTCGGACCGGCGTTCCGACCGGCACCGCCTCGAACAGGGTGGCGATGTCGGCGGGCAGCATGCGGAAACAGCCGCCGCTGACCCGGCGGCCCACCGAATCCGGTTCGTTGGTCCCATGGATGGCGATGGCGGTCCAGCCGAGGTCGAGCGCGAACCGGCCCAGCGGGTTGGACGGCCCCGGCGGGACCGCGGTGGGCAGCGAGGGGCGCTCGCGCCGCTGGTTGGCGGTGGGGTGCCAGGTCGGGTTGCGCCGCTTGCGCACGACCCGGCTGTCCCCCTGCGGAATCGCGACGCCGGGCCGCCCGATGGCGACGGGAAAGGACCGCGGCGGGCGCCCGTCCTCCAAAAGATGGAGCCGGCGCTCCGCCAGGCTGATGACGATTCGCTGCCGCGGCGCGTTTTCATCGGCAGCCGCCACGCCATCCTGCGCGCGGGCGCCGCCGGGCGAAAGAAGCGCGAGCGCAATCGCCAGGGTTGCCGTCGGAACGAGATGCCACAAGAATGTCGCGGTGCGCTGCATGGGAAAAGTTCAGCGCATCCGCCCTAAAAGCGCGTAAACATGCCGTCAGGGACCAAGCAGCAGGAACGCCGACCATGGACACCATCGAACAGACGCTGGCCGTTGCGACCGAACACCACCGCGCCGGCCGCACCACGGAGGCGGAACGCCTGTACCGGGAGGTGCTGGCGGCGTCCCCCGGCCATCCGGACGCGCTGCACCTGCTCGGCGTCGTCGCGCTGCAAGGCGGGCGCCCGGCGGAGGCGGTGGACCTGATCGGGCAGGCGGTGGCCGGCGACCCCACCTCTCCCCTGCTGCACGCCAACCTGGGCCACGCCCTGCACGCCACCGGCCGGTCCGGCGACGCGGCGTTGAGCTTCGCCCGCGCCCTGACCCTGCTGGCCAACGAGGGCGAAGGCTGGGGCAACGTGAGCGCGCTCGCCGGGCTGATCCGCCGCTACGACGACGAGACGCGCCGCGCCGCGACGGCGGAGGTCGATGCCGGCTACGCCATGGGCGACGTGATGCGGCGCCATTCGCTGCTGTTCCTGCTGGACGGCGACGTCACCCATTACGAAGCGCTGACGAACGCCGTTCTGGAAGACCCGATGCGCTTCACCGTGCCGTCGATCCATTACGCCTTCTGGGGCATGGCGATGCAACTCTTCCAGGGGGCGGCGCGGTCCGGCGATACCGGCGCGTTCCACACCGGAAACCTCACCGAATATTACCGCCTGATGGTGGACGAGACGGCGCTTCGCTATCACCTGCGCCGCCGCATGAAGCGCGCCACGCCGCGCGGCGAGGTGAAGCGGATCGCGCTGATCACCAACCAGATGCTGGGCGCCGGCCACCAGCCGACGGCGGACGCCTTCGACTTCGCCCGCCGTCTCCAGGACGAGTTCGGACGCGAGGTGGTGATCGTCAATTCGAACGCCATGGCGATCACCGGCGAGAACGGCTTCGTCCCCGAATACACCTACAACATCACCGAGGAGTATGAGGGGGAGCAGGTCATCGCCGCCTTCGGCGCGCGGGTCCGCATGGTTTCCTTCCCGCAGAAGCGCTTCGACGAGGAGAAGGTGAACGCCATCGTCGATTACGTGGACGGCTTCGACCCCGACCTGATCGTCGCCTTCGGCGGTTCCAACGTGGTGGCCGACCTGTTCTCCGGCGCCCGCCCGGTGATCTGCCTGCCGACCTCCTCCGGCCTGCCGCTGTCGATGGCCCGTCTGGTGCTGGGCTATGGCGAGGCCGACACCGCCGAGGGCTGGCCGGCGGACATGGCGGAGCGCTTCCGCCCCTTCTCCTTCGGCTGGACCCTGCCACCCGCCGGGGCGGAGCGCAGCCGCGCCGACTTCGGGATTCCGGACGGCGGGCCGCTGTTCCTCGTGGTCGGCAACCGCCTGGACCAGGAGGCCGGGCCGGAGTTCCTGGCGCTGGCCGACTCGCTGCTCGACCGCCTGCCGGACGCCCGGATCGCCGTCGCCGGCGGCGTGGAGTCGCTGCCGCAGCGCATCGCCGCCCTGCGCAACGCCGACCGCGTCCACACCGTACGCGCCGAAACCGAAATAGGCGCGGGTCAGGTACAGGTACAGGACGTTCTTCTTGCCCAGCTTCTCCTCGAAGTCGCCGGCGCTGTACAGCTCGTACGCCTTG
>NZ_JAUJFI010000320.1 GCF_030849505.1 Azospirillum isscasi
TTGGCGACGGCGGCGGGGCTGTCCGGGTCGGGGCGCAGGTAGCCGTCGCGCTTGCCGTGCGCGGGGAACAGCGGCGCGCCGCCGGTCAGGTCCACGATCACGTCGCAGCGGGAGGCGGCGCCGTGGCGCGCCGGCTCGAAGTCGAGGACGGCGCGCGAGGCCGGGATCGCCGGGGCGTAGTCGTCCACCACGATCTCGAAATTGCCGAGCCAGCCCTTGGCGGCGCGGATGGTGCCCTTGAAGACCGGCACGTCCATGACGCGCGGCGGCGCCACGTCCTTCGGCGCCTTCAGCAGGACGGTGACATCCAGCGTCCCGGACAATTGCCGGGCCACCTCGATGGCGCGCTCGTCGCTGCCGTAGACGAGGCAGGTGCCTTCGGAGGTCAGGGTGATGGTGCCGGTCGGCGGGATGTCCATGGCCGCCTCGGCCAGCAGGGCGGCGATCTTCGGCCCCGCCAGGGCGCCCTCGTCCGACCAGCCGGCGCGCTCGCGGATGTTGGTGAAGGCGAGGTTGGCGTCCGGGCTGTCGGCGTCCGGGTTGTCCTGGGCCGCGATCTCCGCGAACAGCGGGGCCTCCTGGGTGCAGGCGACCAGCAGCGGAACGCCCTCCGCCACGCGCGCCTCGAACCGGTCGAGCTGGCCGCGGCAGAGCTGGGTGGCCAGGGTCAGCTCCCCTTCGGCCTCCGCTGCGGCGCCGCAGGCCTTGGCCAACGCCTTGCCGTCGAGCGCCATGCTGTGGGCGCAGTCGCAGACGAGCACCGTCCGGCCGTTGATCTTCATCGCGTCAAACCCCTTGCCCTGAAGCGCTGATCCAAACAGCGTGTTCCATTTCTGTACATATCGGCTGGGGGGCACGGTTGCGACAGCAAAATGCGTGCGGCAGGATGGTGGCCCGATCCACCTTTCGGATTCACCCGGCCATGACCAGCGCCCCCAGCGCCCCCACCGTCCGCGACGCCCGCATCGAGGACGTTCCCGCCTTCCAGCGGATCTACGCCCACCACGTCCTGCACGGCGTCGGCACCTTCGAGGAGCAGCCGCCCGACGCGGCGGAGCTGGAGGCGCGCTTCCGCGCCCTCACCGGCGCCGGGCTGCCTTGGCTGGTGGCGGAGCGCGACGGGGAGATCCTGGGCTATGCCTACGGCAGCGCCTATCACGTCCGCTCCGCCTACCGTTTCACCGTCCAGGATTCCGTCTACATCGCGGAGGAGGCGCGCGGCCAGGGCCTCGGGCGCCTGCTGCTCCAGGCGCTGATCGACCGCTGCGCGGCGCAGGGCTACCGCCAGATGGTGGCGCTGGTCGGCGGCTCGGAGAACGCCGGGTCGATCGGGCTGCACACCGCGCTGGGTTTCCGCACCTGCGGCGTGGTGGAAGCCGTGGGGCTGAAGTTCGGGCGCTGGCTGGACGTGGTCATGATGCAGAAGGATCTGGGCGCGGGCCGGACGGACATTCCGGAAGGCGAGGGGCCGGGCCAGCCGGTGGCGGTGCGCTAAAGCGAACGTCCGTTCGCTTTAGATTCACATCGCTTCATGCGCCAGCAGGCTTCGGTCGCATGGGCGACCGGGATCGCCGTCGCGGTCCAAAGCGGATCGCAATCCGCTTTAACCGCGGTCGCTCCACCGGTCCAGCGCGGCGAGCGCCGGGGGAACGGCGGCGTCCAGCGCGCCGAACAGGGCGCCGGGGTCGCCCTCGCCGGTTTCCAGGGCGTGTTCCAGCGACCTTGCGGCGCCCCGCAGCGCCATGCAGCCGTAAATGCCGGCCACCCCGGCCATCTTGTGGGCCATCGCCCCGACGGTCGCCCGGTCCCCGGCGCTCCACGCCTGCTCCAGGGCGGCGTGATAGCCGCGCAGCGTGACGAGGGTGTTGGTCACCAGCGCGGCCACCCGGTCCGCCGGCAGATGCTCGCGCATCTGGCGGATGGCCTCCTCGTCGAACACGGGGGTGGACACGGGGCCGGGGAGGGGGTCTGGCAGGGGGGAGATTTCCGGAAGGCCGGGGGCCTGGGCCGGGGGAGGGGACCCCTCCCCGGTGGACAGGCGGTCCAGCAGGGCGGCGAGCGTGGTCAGGCGCAGCGGCTTTTCCAGGACGGCGTCGGCCCCCGCGGCGCGGCAGCGCTCCGCCACGCCGGGCACGGCGGCGGCGGTCAGCGCCACGATGCGCAGCCCCGCCGCCAGGCTGGTGGGCGATTGCGAGTCGAGCCTGCTGGCCAAGACGAGTACCCAAACTACGAAATCGTCCTGGTCGATCATGAC
>NZ_JAUJFI010000321.1 GCF_030849505.1 Azospirillum isscasi
ATCGCGGTCGAGCCTGACCCCGGCCTCCCTCAGAACGCCGTCCGGCGCCTGCCAGGGCTTGTGAATCCAGCGGCTGGCCTGGGATCTCGGCTGCGCCCTGGCGGGGCTGCGCCGGGCTGTCCGGGCCTTTCCGGCGGAGCTACTCGGCGGCGGTCCGCTCGGCCTCGATCCGGCGCAGCGTGTCCGCGACGTGGCGTGAGAAGACCTCCTCCGCCGGGCGCTGGCGGTCCAGGGGGATCTCCGGCGCCATCGGCCCGTCGGTCCGCGGCCCGCGCAGGCTGACGGCCAGCGCCGACAGCGGGTGGCGCAGCGTGTCCTCCACCGCGGTCGGCTCATAGCCGCTGTGGACCATGCAATCGGCGCATTTCTCGTAATTGCCGGTGCCGTAGGCGTCCCAGTCCGTCTCCTCCATCAGCGCCTTGAAGGTCGGGGCGTAGCCCTCCCCCAGCAGGTAGCAGGGGCGCTGCCAGCCGAAGACGTTGCGCGTCGGGTTGCCCCAGGGCGCGCAACGGTAGGTCCGGTTGCCGGCCAGGAAGTCCAGGAACAGGGACGACTGCGAGAAGCGCCAGCTCCTGCCCCGCCCCCGCGCGAAGACGGCGCGGAACAGCTCCTTCGTCTTGCGGCGGTTCAGGAAATGCTCCTGGTCCGGGGCGCGCTCATAGGCGTAGCCGGGCGACACGGTGACGGCGTCGATGCCCGCGGCCATGGCCTCGTCGAGGAAGGCGGCGACCTTGTCGGGCTCCGCCCCGTCGAACAGGGTGCAGTTGATGTTGACGCGGAAGCCGCGCGCCTTGGCCGCCCGGATCGCCGCGACGGCGCGGTCGTAGACGCCCGGCTGGCAGACCGCCTTGTCGTGCTCCTCCCGCCCGCCGTCGAGATGGACCGACCATGTGAAGAAGGGACTGGGGGTGAAGCGGTCCAGCCGCTTTTCCAGAAGCAGGGCGTTGGTGCAGAGATAGACGAACTTGCGCCGCGCCACGATGCCCGCGGCGATCGTGTGGATCTCCGGGTGCAGCAGCGGTTCCCCCCCGGCGATGGAAACCACCGGGGCGCCGCATTCGTCCACCGCGCCCAGCGCCTCCGCCACCGACAGGCGGCGGCGCAGGATGGGGTCGGGGTAGTCGATCTTGCCGCAACCCGCGCAGGCGAGGTTGCAGCGGAACAGCGGCTCCAGCATCAGCACCAGCGGAAAGCGCCGGTTGCCGCGAAGGCGCTGGCGCAGGACGTAGGCGCCGACCAGCGCCGCCTGGATCGGGGGAACGGCCATGGCTACGCCTTTCCCGCCCGGTGGTGAATCGCCGTCATGCGCTTATCCCTGAAATTGCGTCACGCTCCAGTTTGGAGCGTCCGGAGACGCCCGGCAGGTAGGTTACTGTATGATACTTGCCGGACTCTGGTGCGGACCGGCTGTGCCTTTCATCCTTCGCAGGCCGCAAAACCACAGCGCGCGGGAAAGCGCCGTGGATGACGGCCCATAAAGGGGGAGAGGCACCGGCCATGAGGAACAAAGCCCCGACCAGCAAGACACCTCTCCTCGACCGGGTGCGCACCCCCGTCGACCTGCGCCGGCTGAAGCCGGGCCAGCTTCGCCAGTTGGCCGACGAGCTGCGGAAGGAAACCATCGCCGCGGTGTCGGTGACCGGCGGGCATCTGGGCGCCGGGCTGGGGGTGGTCGAGCTGACCGTCGCCCTGCACTATGTCTTCGACACGCCCGCCGACCGGCTGATCTGGGACGTCGGGCACCAGTGCTACCCGCACAAGATCCTGACCGGGCGGCGCGACCGCATCCGTACGCTCCGCGCCGGTGGAGGATTGAGCGGATTCACGAGACGTACGGAGAGCGCGTACGACCCCTTCGGCGCGGCGCACAGCTCCACCGCCATGTCGGCGGGGCTGGGCATGGCGGTGGCGCGCGACCGGCTGGGCCGCCGCAACCATGTGGTCGCGGTGGTCGGCGACGGCGCCATGAGCGCCGGCATGGCCTATGAGGCGATGAACAACATCGGCTCCGGCGACAGCCGCGTGATCGTCGTGCTGAACGACAACACCATGTCCATCGCGCCGCCCGTGGGCGCCCTGTCCGCCTACCTGTCGCGGCTGATCTCCTCCAAGCCCTTCCTGACCCTGCGGCACCTCGCCGGGGACCTGGCCGAGCACATGCCGCGTCCGCTGCGCACGGCGGCCCGCCGGGCGGAGGAGTACGCCCGCGGCATGGTCACCGGCGGCACGCTGTTC
>NZ_JAUJFI010000322.1 GCF_030849505.1 Azospirillum isscasi
GCCGTCGGGGATGCTGACCCGCCCGGTGAGCTTGTCCGGGGTCTGGTAGAGCTGCACCTCGTCCTTCGACGTGGGCGGCGACGGCCTCGTCCAGCAGCGGGCGGGTGGTCTCCAGGAAGAAATCCAGCATGTCCAGCGCTTCCCCGTCGAGCGCGCCGAAGGTGGTCCGGACATGGTCGAGGTCGAGCGCCCGGCCCGCCGTTCCGGCGGCCTCCGCCGCGGACGGCTCGTCGGGCGCCGCGGCGCTGCCTTCGCCCAGCGCCCGGTTCAGGACGGCGGCGAGCTGCTTCAGGGTCACCGGCTTGGCGATGTAGTCGTCCATGCCCGCGGCGGTGCAGCGCTCCATCTCCCCGGCCAGGGCGTTGGCGGTCATGGCGATGATGGTGGTGCGCGGGCGGGGGCCGCCCGCCGGTTCCGGACCCGACTCGGCGCTGCGGATCTGGCGCGACAGCTCGTAGCCGTCCATGCGCGGCATGTGGCAGTCGGTGATCAGCAAGCGGTAGGGCCGCCCTTTCCAGGCGGTCAGCGCCGCCAGCCCGTCGCCGGTCAGGTCGGCCTCGAAGCCGAGCTGGCGGAGCTGGCGCAGGATCACCTGCTGGTTCGTCGGGTGGTCCTCCGCCACCAGGATCATCGGCGGGTCCGGCGGCGCGCCGGGGGCCGTCGGATCGCCCTCCGCGACGTATGGCGGGGTGGTGGGCGGCGGGGGCTCGGCGTGGCGTTCCGGCGGCACGGCCCGTCCGGCCAGGGCGGCCAAGCGGCGGAACAGGGCGTCGCGGCGGATCGGGCGGCCCAGATGGTCGTGGCCCAAATGACGATGACCGGACGCCGCGCCGTCCTCCCCCTGGCCGGGGGCGCCGTGATCAGGAGGGCAGTCGATGGCCTGCTCCCGCCCGTCCACCAGATGCAGGGTGGGGGGCGGGCGGACCCCGGCGGCGGCGATGCGGGCCAGCACCTCCGCCGCGGACAGCCGCGGGTTGGGGGCACCGGGCGCGTCCTCCGGGTGATGCTCCGGAAGGCCGTCCGACAGGACCAGCAGGTCGGCGTCGGCCATGGTCAGAAGCTCCACCGCCTCCGCCGCCGTGGTGGCGTCGGCGACGGCGGCCCGCTTGTCCTCCAGCGCGCGGATCAGGACGGCGCGCTGCACCGGGTCCGGCTCCGCCACGATGATGGACAGGCCGCTCAGGTCGGTGTCGTCGCCGGGGGCGGCGCGCGGGTCCCCCGGCGCCAGATCCACGGTGAACCAGAAGGTGGCGCCGCAGCCCGGGGCGGAGTTCACCCCGATGCGCCCGCCCATCATCTCCACCAGCCGCGCGCAGATGGCCAGCCCCAGCCCGGTGCCGCCGAAGCGGCGGGTGGTGGAGCTGTCGGCCTGGCTGAAGGGCTGGAACAGGCGGGCCTGACCGGCGGTGCTGATGCCGATGCCGGTGTCCTCCACCGAGAAGCGCAGGCGCAGCCGGTCCGAACCGGCGGCGCAGGGCTCCAGCCGCGTGCGCAGCACGACCCGGCCCGCGTCGGTGAACTTGATGGCGTTGCCGGCCAGATTGAACAGGATCTGGCGCAGCCGTCCGGGGTCGCCGCGCACCGCCGCAGGCACCTTGCGGTCGAGGTCGCAGACCAGCAGCAGCGCCTTCTGGTGGGCCTGCGGGGCCAGCAGCTCCGCCACCCCCTCCACCAGCTCGTTCGGGTCCAGGTCCATCTCGTCGAGGTCGAGCTTGCCGGCCTCGATCTTGGACAGGTCGAGGATGTCGTCGATGATGCGCAGCAGCGCCGTCGCGCTGTCGCGCACGGTGGTGACGATCTCGGTCTGCTCCGCATCCAGCGGGGTCAGGGCGACCAGCTCCAGCATGCCCAGAACGCCGTTCATGGGGGTGCGGATCTCGTGGCTCATGGTCGCCAGGAATTCCGACTTGGAGCGGGCGGCGACCTCCGCCTGGTCCTTGGCGTGGCGCAGATCCTCCTCGGCGCGCTTGCGGGCGGTGATGTCGTAGCTCCAGGCGAGGACCGCCGGCTCCCCCTCGAACTCCGTGCGTTGCAGGGTCTGGAGCGCCCAGACGCGGCTGCCGTCGGGCCGTTCCACCGCCACCTCGACGTCGCGGGCGACCAGCCCGGCGGTCTCGCGTCCGGCCCCCTGGGAGCCGGGGGAGCCCGGGGAGGATGCGCGCCCCTGCACGGTGGCGCCGGGCAGGGCCAGCGCGTGGC
>NZ_JAUJFI010000323.1 GCF_030849505.1 Azospirillum isscasi
GGCGGCGGTGGCGAAGCCGCCGGTTCCGCACAGCACCTCCGCCTCGCGGCCGTTCGCGCCCTCGGGCGGGCCGGGCGGAACGGCGCACAGGAGGGCGCCCGCCGCCCGCGGCAGCAGCGCGCCGATCCGCTGCACCACACCGGCGGCGAAGCGGGTCATGGAGCGCTGCTCGAACAGCATGCCCGCGGCGTCCACGATCTTTTCCAGCCCCAGCCGGTTCCGCTCGATCGCGTCGATGTGCTGGTAGGAGCGCAGGGCGGCCACCGTGGTGGTGAACAGCTTCTGCGCGGTCAGCTCGCTCTTGGCCTTGTAGTCGTTGATGTCGTAGCTGACGATCACCTGCCGTTCCGGCGCCTGTCCGGGCTGGCCGGTGCGCAGGATGATGCGGATCTGCCGGTTGCCCAGCACCTCCCGGATGTGGTGGACCAGCCGCAGGCCGGCGTCGTCCGTTTCCATCACCACGTCCAGCAGAACGGCGGCGATGTCGGAATGGCCGCCCAGGATCTCCCGCGCCTCGCGCCCGGAATGGGCGGACAGGAAATGCAGGCGGCGCCCGTCGAAGCTGACGTCGTTCAACACCACGCGGGTGATCGCGTGCACCTCCGGATCGTCGTCGACGATCAGCAGCTTCCACGGCGCCGCGGCGGGGCCGGATTTTGCGGACGACGGGTCCGGCGCGTCCTCGTCGGCGAACAGCAGGTCGTCGTCGTCTTGGCCACTGACCTGGCTCCCGCCCTGGATGTCCGGCATCGCCGTCGCTCCCCGCCCCGCCGTGCCAAGCTGCATGGCCACAATTCGACTCTATTTTTCAGCGTGCGGCGTGGGTCCTGTCAACCATCCCCACGCATCGCCGGTGCCGAATGCAGACTGGGCGAGGCTGCGGCGCTTTGTCCTGCCCCGTTCCGGCTACCGCCAAAGCGTCCGCCCAGGCGCGTGTGGAGGGGTTGCGGCCCGCCCCGAACGGAGGATCAATCAAGGAAAGGCATGAGGCTGACAACAACGCAGAAACGACGGGGGCAGGCCATGATACCGGACGCTTGGGACATCGAACTGCGCGAAGGGGCCATCGCCGTGGCCCGCCACCTGATCGAGACCGGCTGCGTCCGGTACGACCCGGACCATCTGTGCCGGCACGGATCGGGGCTGGTCAGCCCGGTCCATCTGGAGGGGCGGCGGCTGCTCTCCTACCCCGCGGTGCGCAGCGAGGTGCTCGATTTCGCCCTGCGGATGATCGAGCAGGAGATCGGCGCCGGCGAGTTGGACGCCATCGCCGCCGGCGAGGGGGCCGGCGTGCCCTGGGCCGCGCTGATCGCCGACCGGCTGGAGCTTCCCTTCGTCTTCGTGCGCAAGGAGGCGCCGGAAGGGCAGCAGGAGTACAAGCACCGGATCGAAGGGCGGGTCGAGGCCGGCTGGCGCGTGCTTCTGGTCGAGCAGATCGCCGCCGACGGCCACCGCAAGGCCCGCTTCGCCCAGCCGCTGAAGGAGGCGGGCTGCGACGTGCGCGACCTGTTCGTTCTGTTCCAGTACGGGATCTTCGACGAGATCCAGGAGCATCTGGCGCCGCTGGGCATCACCATGCACGCGCTGGCGACCTGGTGGGACGTGCTGGAGGTGGTGAACCGCGGCCATTACCTGGACGGGCAGGCCCAGGGCGAGATCCACGCCTTCCTGCAGGACCCGAAGCGCTGGACCGCCAAGCATCAGAACAGCCGGAAGGGCGAGAAGGTCGCCTGAGACGGGTGCGGCCCCCTCCCCCGCCGCCACGGGCGGGAGAGGGGGAAACCATCACTCCCCGGCGACGCCGGCCCACCGGTGGGCGGCGCGGGCCGTTTCGCCGCAACGGGCGGCCAGGACGGCGGCGGCGTAGGGCACCGCCAGAAGAAGCTGGAGCCCGGCCCAGCACAGCGCTTCCCAGTTCGGGCTGGTCCACACCACCTCGTGCAGGGCCTCCAGGAAGGGAAGCTGCCCGTAGATCAGCGACTCCAGCGGCACCACCCCTTCCGCGATCACGGTCAGCACCGCGCCCAGCACCAGCAGGGCGGCCAGCGCCGCTTCCAGCGGCAGGCGGCGGACGGCGCCGCACAGGCCGTTCGCCGGGGTGTCGGCCACCGGAACGGCGGGGCGGAACAGCCCGCCGGCGCCCCAGGCGGCCAGCGCCCCGGTGCCCGCCGG
>NZ_JAUJFI010000324.1 GCF_030849505.1 Azospirillum isscasi
GGCGTCGATCCGGCGGGGCCGGTCGGGCGGCGGCTGTGCGAGGGCTGCGCCCGGCTGGCGCCCTGCGCGGGCATGACGGAGGCGGACGGCGAGACGCTGGACCGGCTGATCGACGGGGCGACCAACCGCGAATCCTACTTCTTCCGCGACCGCAACCAGCTTCGGCTGGTGATCGCGCTGCTGGCCGAACGGGGGCCGGGGACGGCGCCCGCCACCCTGTGGTCGGCGGGCTGCGCGTCGGGCGAGGAAGCCTATTCCCTGGCCGCCCTGGCGTCGGAGAACGGCGGGCTGCCGGGCTTCGCCGTGCTGGGCACCGACCTGTCCCCGGCGGCGCTCGCCGTGGCGGAGCGGGGCGTCTACCGCACCGGGGCCATGTCCTCCTGCCGCGCGCTGACCGCCGCGGACGAGCGCCATCTTCCGGCGGAAGAGGGCGGGACCGCCCGCCGCGTGTCGCCCGCCGTCCGCGCGCGGGTGCGCTTCGCCCGCCACAACATCCTGGCGGGGCCACCGCCGGGGGCGCCCTTCGACGCCGTGCTGTGCCGCAACGTGCTGATCTACATGGACCAGGAGGGCCGCCGCCGCTGCCTCGCCACGCTCGGCGCGGCGCTGAAGCCGGGGGGCGTGCTGGCCATCGGGCCGGCGGATGCGGCGCCGCCAACCGACCCGGCGTCGCTGGGCTACCGCACCGTCTGCCGCGGCAACGCCATCGCCTTCATCAAGGACGCCGCCGCCCGGGAGGTCCCCCATGCCGTCCGTTGAGCCGACAATCATGTCCGGGGCCATGCCCGGGGATTCCTTCGGCTCCGTCCTGGCCTTCCAGCGCGGCGGGGAGACCTTCTGCTGCCCGCTGGCCGAGGTGCTGGAGATCGTCGAGGACCCCAGCCTGACCCACCCCGGCGTGACGGCCCCGCTGGTGGCCGGGGTGCTGCTGCACAACGGGCTGTTCATCCCGGTGGCCGACCCCGCCTGCATCGCCGGCGAGCCGCCGCGGCGCGAGGGCGACGTGATCCTGGTGGACAGCGGCGGCGCCGTCGCCGGCCTGCTGGCCGATACGGTGCTGGGCTTCCGGCGTCCGCTCAGCCTGTCCCCCGCCACCTGGATTCCGCCGGGACGGCTCTGCCGGACGGCGGTGATGCTGGAGGAGATCGGGCGCGCCTTCCTTCTGGGGGCGGAGGGTCTGGGCGACATGCCGACCGTCCCCCGCCCGGACGCCGCCGCCGTCCCCGTGGATTCCGGTCCGCCGCTGCACCTCGTCTACGAGATTGCCGGGCGCAGCTACGCCACCGCCTACGCCGACGTGGAGCGCATCCTGTACCGCCAGCCGATGGTGCGGATTCCCGGCGGGCGCCCGCCGATCCGCCACGCCGTGGAGATGAGCGGCGGCGTCGTCCCGGTCCTTGAGCTTGCCGACGCGCCGGACGGTGCGCCGTCGCATTTCGTCGTGCTGTCTTCCCCCCTGGGGCCGCTGGCGCTGCGGGTGGACGGGATCGGGCGGCCACTGCCGATGGAGCGGGACGGGGCCGATCCCGGCTGGTTCCCGTCGCCGGGCGTCGCCGGGATCGCCCGCCATGGCGACCGCGCGGTGTCGCTGGTCACCGGGGCCGCGCTGCTGCGCGATCTGGCCGGCGGGGAGGGGGCATGACGGCGGGTCTGCGCGTCCTGGTCGTCGACGACTCGGCCTTCATGCGGGCCTCGCTGCGGCACATCGTCGGCGGCACGCCGGGCTTCACCGTGGTGGGGGAGGCCAAGGACGGGGCCGCCGCCGTCGAGGCGATCCGCAAGCTGCGGCCCGACGTGGTGACGCTGGACATCGACATGCCGGCGCTCGACGGAATCGGGGTGCTGCGGCAGATCCGCCCGCGGCCCGGCACCGCCCCGGTCTTCGTCATGGTCAGCGCCTTCACCACCGAGGGGGCGGCGATGACCCTGTTGGCGCTGGAGGCCGGCGCCATTGATTTCGTGCCCAAGGCGTCGGAGCACTTCAAGGTTGATCTGGCCCAGGTGGGGGAACTGCTGCGCGACAAGCTGGCCGCCGCCGCCATGGCCGTCGGCGTCCGCCCGCCGGCGCCCCGTGCGGAGTCCGCGGCCCGTCCGCTGCCGGCCGGCGCCCCGTCCCTGTCTCCGGCCCCGTCCCTGTCTCCGGCCCAGGCCCCGGCGCCGAAGGC
>NZ_JAUJFI010000325.1 GCF_030849505.1 Azospirillum isscasi
GCGGGGCCCTTTCCCGCAGGAGTTTCGATGATCAACCACCACAGCGCGCTCATCTACGTCATGGTGCTGGTGTCGGCCTTGCGGACGGCGGCCTTCCGGGTCACCGACTTGTGGACGGCGGCCTTCTGGGCGGTCCGGACGGCGGCGGGCTTTGCCGCGGCCTTGGGGGCGGCGGCCTTGGGGGCAGCCGTCTTGGCGGCGGGCTTGGGCGCTTGCTTGTGCACTGTCTCCTGGGCCGCCTTGGCGAGGGCGTCCACAGGGTGGAGGGCGACGGGCGTGGCGACGGCCAGGGACAGGAGCAGCGGCAGGACGAAACCGTACGGCGAACGCGGCATGATGGCGACCGGATGGAGAAGATGGTCGCTTCCTCTACCCCGCAAGCGGTTAACAAAAAATGTGTCGAATCTCCGGCGTGTTGAGGGAATTTGCGGTTCCTGCGGCGCGTCGGCCATTTACCATTCGGCCCGCTAACCTTCCCCTTTTGCCTGTGTCGCGGCGGCAACGCTGCTGTGCACATTGTGGCACAGAAGCATCATTCTGCCCGATGTCACTTGTGCCGCAGCGCCGCGGACGGCAGATGTCTTATGCCGAAAGGGCGCTGGTGCCTGCGTGTCGTCCGTGCGACCTCACGTATGGACAGGGCCTTTCGTTAGCCGTCTGTTCATCGCCGCGTGGGATGCTTCGATTATGCTGACGACCATTCGCACCTGCGCTCGGCCCGCCCTTGGAGCGAGGGTGGCCGTGTGCCTCTTCGCCGGGCTGCTCGCCCTGCCGGTGCAGGCCGCGCCGTCCACCGCCACGGGCACGTCCACGGGCCGGGATGTCGTGGGAACCTGGATCGCGCGGATCGACCAGCGCGCCGCCGAACTGGAGGGCATGCCCCGCGTGCAGCAAACCCGCGTGGGCTATGGCTCCGTTCTGAAGAAGGGCGACGGCGGCATGGTGGATGTGGTGGCGCCCGGTCCGGTGCGCCCGTCCGACGTGCCGGAGGGCGCGGCCCCCGCCGCCGGGGCGGCCCCGACGATCGTGGTGACCCCGCCCGCCGAACCCCTGCCCCAGGCCGATCCGTCCGCGACGCCCGGCGCCACCGGCTCGGCGACGCCCGGCACGGTGGTCGAGGTCCTGCCTCCGCCGCCGGCCCTGACCATCCAGGTGCGGGCGCGCACCGCCGACCGCGTCGGGCGCCTGACCACCCGGCTGATCGAGCTGGGCTTCCTGAGCAAGGAGCAGTGGACGGAAAGCTTCGACGACACCGTCGAGACGGCGGTCCGCGCCTTCCAGCTTTCCGAAGGGCTGATGCAGGACGGCAAGGTGGGCGAGGTCACGCGCCAAGCGCTGGACCGCACGCCCAAGGAAGCCGCCAAGCTGATGCGCGGCGCCACGGCGACCATGCGCGCCTTCCAGGCGTCGGTTCCGGACACCGTGCTGCTGGTCAACCTGCCCAGCCAGACCGTGACCTACATCGAGCGGGGCAAGCTGAATTTCACCATGCGCGCCGTGGTGGGCCGCCCGTCGCGCCAGACGCCCCTGCTGCAGGACCGCGTCACCAGCGTGACGATCAACCCCACCTGGACCGTGCCGCCGACCGTGCTGGTCGAGGACAAGCTGCCGGTGCTGCGCAAGAAGGGCAACACCGGCATCAAGGACGCCGTCGTCTATCTGGACGGGGTGGAGGTGGTGCCGGAAAGCATCAACTGGTGGCAGGTGTCGCCGGAGCGCATCCGCATCGTCCAGAAGCCCGGCGACGACAACGCCCTTGGCCGCTTCCGCTTCAACCTGACCAACGGCGACGGCATCTTCCTGCACGGCACCAACGACCCGCGGCTGTTCGAGCGCGACCTGCGCGCCGCCAGCTCCGGCTGCGTGCGGCTGGCCGACGCGCGGATGGTGGCGGAAACGCTGCTGCGCCCCGCCAAGCTCGACTCCGCGGCGATCGAGCGGCAGTTGGAGAGCGGCAAGACCAAGACCGTCGCCCTGCCCAACGCCGTGCCGGTCCGCTTCGTCTACTGGACCTCCACGGTGGAGACGGACGGCACCGTGCGGGTGCATCCGGGCATCTACGACGACGTGCCGACCGCCCCGCCCGCCGCCACCCCGGCCCCGGCGGCCCCGGCCGCCGCCGGAACCGTCTCGG
>NZ_JAUJFI010000326.1 GCF_030849505.1 Azospirillum isscasi
CCCCTCACCGGCCGCATTCTCTTCAAACGGAGAGAATCACGACCGGCAAGCCGGGCATAGCCTTTTTCCGCGGCCTGTTAGGGGCACCCCCAACCGGGCTCAAACCCGACGGCGCCCATCGCCGTCCAATACGAAGGGCGCACCCGCATCTTCACGGCCTTCCACCACATCGCCAACGGCCTCATCTGCTGGCGCGTAGACGTATCATGATGCGTCGATTTTGCCTGTTTCGGCCACCTTAATTGCGATCAAAGTATTTCCTTTTCTCAATATAGCTTGCATTTTTCATTAGATAGCCGCCATTCGATGCGCACTCCTTTATTGCTGCGACGAACTTTTTCGCCGCTGGGCTGCCAATAATTTTAATGTTATCATCGCCAACCTTGTCACTGTAAACATTATCAATCCCTTTTTTGCTTAAGCAGGCAGACATATCGCTTTCCTTGTAATGCACTTCCGTTGCTTCTCCGTCTTTGATCTGATATATATTGTAGAAGATCTTCTTCTCACGATTTGTAATTTGTGCGATATATCTATCCCTATCGATTAACGCAAAAACAACGTCATATTCGTCTTCCTGCTTCTCATTGAATTTATACGCTGGCGGGGCATCTGATATCTTCGAAATATCATGCTGCCACCATTGCCCCGTGGCCTCATCCTTAGAAAGGATAAGTCCGGCCGTGAAATTTGGGCTAACGGCGAGTTCTTCAGAAATTAATCCGTGCGATGATGTCATCCGGCATGAGCACAGGGCAACCACCATGGCGGTGTAGGCAACAATAGCTTTCATGCTGCGCATCCTTTCTTCAGTAATGTGCATTGAGACGCTGAACGCATTGGAGAATCACCCACCTGCCGGTCGCTGTCTGGCCGGCGTGGTCCTGACGGAAGCCGCCTAGCACCTGTTCGTCACACTGGTGCGCTTCGGCGCGGCCCATCACAGTGCCTTCAAGTGCAACCTGCACTGGATCGCAAACAGAAATAAGATCGTGTCTCCGAGAAACGACGAAGTCCCCGTTGGTCAGCGCCGCCACGTTGGAGGCATATTGGCCATGCGCCGTCGTGGTGTTGACGAGGAACTCAGGTCCGATGCGGACGGGCGTCGTCATAGGCACTCACCTGCGGCATTCTGTGGTCGGGGCGGCATGTGGCCCTGTCCGGCCGGGCCGGATTTCTCCCGGTCGGCGGCGATGTCGGTGCGATGCTAGGAAACGCGCGCCCGTCCCAGCAATTGGGGGATTTTCCCCGGCCGCCTCGGGTGTCGTTCGCGACGCCGCCGCACGGCGCTGGAGCTGCCGCCTGGAAAGACCGCGGGTGGCTTTCTCGCAGGGGCCAATGCACGGCATCGGCAAGGCTGCGCCGCAGCCAAGGCCCTGGGCGGCGTTCATGCGCAGCCGCAATCCGTGGCAAGGAAGCGCCCGCCCCCGGCTAAACAAGCCGCTTTGCAACGGCGATGGCGACCGCCTGCTCCCGCGTCTTCGCCCCGACTTTCCGTCGCGCCGACTCGATCTGCTTTTCCACGGTCTTCACGGTGATGCCCATGGCGCTGGCCATCGCCCGGCACCGCAAGCCTTGAGCGAGATACGCAAGACATTGCTTCTCCCGCGCCGTCAGGACGAGAGCGTTCTCTTCGTCGCCCATCGCGCATCGCCTCTCGCCGATAAAGGGGTCGGAAGGACAATAGCCGATGCCCCCCGGCCGCCATCAACTGGGGTATTTTCCCCCGGCCCCCGACGCGGCCGCTCCATCCCGGATCGAAGGCTCCCGGCTACAGGGCGATCAGCTCGAAGATGAGCGCGGTGGCGAGGGCCTGCGGCAAGGTCGTCGCATGCAGCTTCCGGCGCGCGGAGATCGTCAGCTTCTCGACCTGCCGGTCGGTCAGGCCCATGGCGTCGGCGATGCGCTGCAACCGATGCCCCTGGGCCAGCCGCATCAGGCATTCCCGCTCCCTCGCGTCGAGCGGGAAGATCTCCGCCTTGAAACCGCCACGCAATCGAACATCGAAAGCGTTGACAACACCGGCGATCAGTAAGCATCCGCTGAGTGCCGCGGTCAGACAGCTTTCGTCTGCTCGCGGATTGCCTTCCATTCCCAGGGCACGAGTT
>NZ_JAUJFI010000327.1 GCF_030849505.1 Azospirillum isscasi
GTCGCCAGCGAGCGCATGCGCGCCCGCCATGCGGAGGCCGAGGTGGAGCGGCTGCGCCGCCTGCTCGACGCGCCCGCGGCACCGGCCCGCCGCCGGTCTCCCGACGAGGCCGCGGCCTCCACCGGTCCCGGTCCCACCGACCTCGGCCCCACCGATCTGGGAGGACGCGCCATCCTCTATGTGGGTGGGCGGACCAAGAGCCTGCCCCATCTGCGGGCGGCGGTGGAGACGCGCAATGGTTGCCTGCTGCACCATGACGGCGGGTTCGAGCAGACCACCCGCTGCCTGGAAGGGCTGGTGGAGCGCGCCGACGTGGTGGTCTGCCCCGTCGATTGCGTCAGCCACGACGCCTGCCTGCGGGTGAAGGGGCTGTGCCGGCGGATGGGCAAGCCCTTCGTCCCGATGCGCAGCGCCGGGGCGACCAGCTTCGCCCGCATCCTGCACAGCTTCGGACAGGACGGCCCCGGGGAGGAGGCCGCCCACCATTGAGCCCCGCCCGCCCGCCGGTTGCGGTCAGGCGCAGCGGACGCCGTTGAGGAAGTCGCCGACCTCGTCGGTCAGCCGCTCCGCCTGCTGCGACAGCTCCTGCGCTGCGCTCAGAACCTGGCTGGCCGCCGCCCCGGTGTCGGTGGCCGCCTGCTGGACGCCCACGATGTTGGACGCGACCTGCTGCGTGCCGGCCGCCGCCTGATGAAGGTTGCGCGTGATCTCCTGGGTGGCGGCGCCCTGCTCCTCCACCGCGGCGGCGATGGCCGTGGCGATCTCGTCCACCTCGCCGATCACGGTGCCGATGGCCCGGATCGCCGCGACGGCTTCCCGGGTGACGGTCTGGACCTGGGCGACCTGGGCGGCGATGTCGTCGGTCGCCTGGGCGGTCTGGCTCGCCAGCGCCTTCACCTCCTGCGCCACGACGGCGAAGCCCTTTCCGGCGTCCCCGGCACGGGCCGCCTCGATGGTGGCGTTGAGAGCCAGCAGGTTGGTCTGGCTGGCGACCGCCTGGATCAGCCCGATCACCTCGCCGATCCGCTGCGCGCTGCCGGCCAGGAGCCGCACCGTCTCATCCGTCCGCCGGGCGTCCTCGACCGCCCGCGTCGCGACGGCGCGCGACTGGGCGGCGCGGTTGCCGATCTCCCGGATGGACGCGGTGAGCTGTTCGGTCGCCGCCGCCACGGTCTGCACGTTCGTGGACGCCTGTTCCGACGCGGCGGCCACGGCGAAGGACTGGTGGTTGGTCTGCTGCGCCGCCGCCGACATGGTGCCGGCGGTCGCCTCCATCTGCGTCGCCGCGGACGACAGGGTGCCGACCAGCCCGCCCACCTTGGCTTCGAAGCCCTGGGCCAGCCGGGCCAGCGTTTCCGCCCGGCGCTCGCGCAGCTCCTGCTCGCGCATCCGTTCGGCCTCCAGCCGGTCCCGCGCGACGGCGTTCTCCTGGAAAATCCGGACGGCCCCGGCCATGGCGCCGATCTCGTCCCCGCGCCCGGCGCCGGGAATGGCCACCGCCAGATCGCCGTCCGCCAGTTGCCGCATGGCCGCGGTCATCGCCGTCAGCGGGCCGACGACCCGGCGCACCACCAGCACGGAGCCGCCCACCCCCAGCAGCAGGCTGACCGTGAGGACGGCGAGGCTGACCAGGAAGCCGCGCTGCGCCGTCTCCGCGGACCGCAGGACCGCCGTGTCGATGGCGCCGCCCGCCGCCCCGGCCAGCGCGAGGATGGCGTCGATGCCCGTGGTCGCCCGCGCCATCCACTCGTCGGAGGTCAGCGGGTAACGGCCATCCGCGCCGCCCTTCAGCACCGCCTGCCGGGTCTCGGCGAATCCCTGGAAGAAGGCGGCCTCGACCCCGTCGATGGCCCGCGCCAGATCGGGCGTCAGGTCCGTCCGGGCGCGCAGGGCGCGGATGCCGTCCCACGCCTGCTCCAGCCGTCCGCGGGACTTCGCCAGCGCCTCCGCCTGCGCGGGAGCGACGGGCCGCCCGCCGCTGATGAGGCCGTTGAACAGCCCGCGCTCGCGCCCGGCGTGCTCGGCCATGTCCGCCGCGGACCCGCGCAGCCGCACGAGCTGGGG
>NZ_JAUJFI010000033.1 GCF_030849505.1 Azospirillum isscasi
GCGCCGGGGCGGCGGTACCGGCGGGTCCGGCGGCGGGCCAGCCCGGAACGCGCGGACCCCACCAGGGCTGCGACAGGGCGGCGGCGCCGACCAGAAGGGCGACCAGCGACACGGCGGTGGCGAAACCGGCACCGGAGCGGCGCTCCTCCCGCGGAGCCTCGTAACGGGGCGGCTCGTAGGAGGACGTGGTGGAGGCGGTGCCGTAGGCGGGCTTGGCGGGTTCCACCGGGGGCGGCGGCTCGCTCTTCGGTGCGTCGCTCCTGATGTCGTCGGCCTTGGTGCCTTCAGTCTTGGCGTCCTCCGCCTTGACCTCTTCCGCCTTGATCTCGTCGATCCTGGTTTCCTCGGCCTTGGCTTCCTCGGCCTTCACCTCACCGGCCGCGGCGCCCGGCAGGGTGTCGGCGGCGGGCGGCAGGGTGGCGGGCGGCAGATCCGTAGAGACCAGGGGACCGCCGCCCGGCGGCGTGTCCCCGGTCGTCCCGGGCTCGGTGATCCCGGATTCGGTCTTCTCGGCCTCGGCCTTGGCGGGCTCGGCGCCCTCCGGGAGGGGAGCGGCGGAGGCGACGATGACGGCGTCGGGCGGCAGCGGCGTCACCGAATCGGCGGCGTCGGGGGCGTTGCGGTCCTCGCTCGGCGTGGCGGCTTCCAGGTCGGCTTCGCTCAGCTTGATCCGGTGCTTGGCGGCGGAGGCGCGCAGATCGGCGTGGCGGGCCAGCGGGATGGCGCCGCGCTTCTTCCAGCCCTGCACCGTGGTGACCGGGATGTCCAGCTTGTGCGCCATGGGGCGGATGCCGCCGAAGCGTTCGATGATGCGTTCGACGGCGGGGCCGCCGGAGGAAGCCTGGTTCTGGTCGGACGGCGTGTGGCCGTTCGGGTCAGCCTCGTGTTCGGAGCCTGGGCGAGGGGTCATTGGGTGCCTTCTGGTCGCAGTTGTTCTCGACGAACGCCACAAAGCCCCCAAGCGGATGCGCTCAAGCCCGGCCCGTGCCGCCGGAGGGGTCCGGCAGCAGGCCGAGCAGCGACTCCTGCTCCGGCCGTGGCGCCACCCGTACGCTCTGCCACGGTGTCACTCCCAGTTCACCGTACGTGCGGGCGGCCTCCGCGACCGCGGGGCTGAGGCAGAGCGCGTCCACTGTACGACAGCGGTCGATCAGCCCGGCCTCGGCGACAAGCCTAACAAACGAACGGGCGGTACGGGGAGAGAAAAACAACACCGCGTCCAGTGTTCCCGTACGCAGCGCCGCGGCGGTGCCGTCCGACAGGCGTTCGGTCGGAACGGCGTCGTACAGCGTTTCCCGCAGGACGGAAAAACCGGCCTCCGCCAGCAGGCCCGACAGATCCCCCGCGAGCTTGGTTCCTGCGACATGAAGTAGCGGACCGGCGGTTGCGGTGCAGCGTCCGCGCACCAGGGCGGCCAGCGCGTACACGTCGCCGGACGCGCTCTCGACCTGTGCGAATCCGGCCTCCCGCGCGGCGGTGGCAGTGGCGTCGCCGACCGCATAGGCCGGACGGTCGCGCCGGCTCGTACGTCTGGCGTAACCCCGTACGCCGTTCGCGCTGGTGAAGAGAAGGGCCTGTACGTTCCCGACGTCCGGCTCCGGCCCGTCCAGCCAGCGGATCTCCAGCATCGGTTCCAGCGAGACGCGGAACCCCAGGCCGCGCAGGCGCGCGGCCAGAGGCTCGGAATCCTCCGCCGGACGGGTGACCAGGATGTTCGGCCCTCCCATCGCGGGCGGCCCTTTACGCCTGGAAGAAGCCGGGCGGCAGGACCGCCTTGATCTCCGCCCCGGCGTCGGCGCCGATCGCCGCGGCGTCGCCGGCAAGGCCCCTGCGCTCCGCCCGGAAGACCTGCCGCCCGTCGTTGGACAGCACCTTGGCCTTCAGATGCAGCCGGTCGCCGTCCAGCGTGGACAGCGCCGCGATGGGCGTGCGGCAGGAGCCGTCCAGCATGGCGAGCAGGGCGCGCTCCGCCGTGACGCGGGCCGCCGTGCCGGCGCAGTTCAGCGGGGCGAGCAGGGCGCGGGTGGCGTCGTCGCTGCTGCGGATCTCGATGCCGATGGCGCCCTGGGCGACGGCGGGCAGCATCTCCTCATGCTCCAGCACGGCGGTGATGCGGTCGGTCAGGCCCAGCCGGCGCAGCCCGGCGAGCGCCAGCAGGGTGGCGTCCACCTCCCCGGCGTCGAGCTTGGCGAGGCGGGTCTGCACGTTGCCGCGGAAAGG
This sequence comes from Azospirillum isscasi, assembly GCF_030849505.1. GTDB lineage: Bacteria > Pseudomonadota > Alphaproteobacteria > Azospirillales > Azospirillaceae > Azospirillum > Azospirillum isscasi. The sequence continues at coordinate 2,221 of NZ_JAUJFI010000033.1, forward strand.
CACGACCTTGAGGTCGGGCCGCCGTTCCAGGATCTGGGCCTGCCGGCGCAAGCCCGCGGTGCCGACGACGGAGCCGGCGGGCAGCGTGTCCACCGTGTGGCCGCCGCGCGAGAAGAAGGCGTCGCGCGTGTCCTCGCGCGGCAGGAGCGTGGCAATCTCCAGCCCCTCCGGCAGCCAGGTCGGCACGTCCTTCATCGAATGGACCGCGAGGTCGGTGCGGCCGTCCAGCAGCGCGTCCTCCAGTTCCTTCGTGAACAGGCCCTTGCCGCCGGCCTCGGCCAGCGTGCGGTCCAGGATGCGGTCGCCGGTCGTCTTGAAGACGACGATCTCGATGGCGCCGGGGGCGGCCAGATGCGGGTGCGCCGCGATCAGCCGGTCGCGGGTCTCGTGGGCCTGCGCCAGCGCCAGCGGGCTGCCGCGCGTGCCGATGCGGAGCGGTTGGGTGCGGTTGAGGGTCATGAGGCCAGTGTTCTAGGCGATCCGCCGCGGTTTGCAAGCCCTGGTGACGGGCGTGCTACTCTTTGGTGAACAAGTCTTTGACGGAGGGGGCGGCGCGGCGCGCCGTGACCACCATGCGGCGGCTGTCCACGGTCCAGGGAGCGTCCTCGAAATCGCCGGCCAGCCGTTCGATCGTGAACCCGGTGGTTTCCAGCATCAGCTCCAGCTCGTAGCGGAAGATCATCCGCCAGACGAAGCCGTATTCGGTCACCGCGATCTTGCCGTCCGCCAGAAGCTCGTCGTACCAGCCGTAAATCCGCTGGCACTGCCGCTCGTCCAGGCGGGAGGCCAGCGTGTTGCGGATGTAGCGGTTGCCGCTGCGCGGGCTGCGCCGCGGCTCCGACGGGCTGGGCTTGGTCTCGGCGTCGAGGGACAGGGTGAGCGGGTTCATCACGTCCAGCGCCAGCGTGCCGCCCGGCGCCAGATGCGCCGCGGCGGCGGCCAGAGCCGCCCGCTCCGCCGGCAGGTCGGGGATCAGCATCAGCACGTTGAAGGGAATGGCGGCGAGCCGGAAATCCCGCACCGGCAGATCCAGCGCCGTGGCGTCCTGCTGCACCACATGGACGCGGGCCTGCACCTCCGGCGCCTCGCGCGCCAGCTTGGCGCGGAGCTGGTCGAGCATGGCGGCGGAAACGTCCACCGCCCACACCTCGTGCCCGGCGCGGGCCAGCGGAATGGTCAGGCGCCCGGTGCCGCAGCCGATCTCCAGAACCGGGCCGCCGGATTCGTCGGCGCGCTCCCGGTAGAAGGGCACGTCGCCCAGCATGCCGAGGCGGGCCAGCGTCGCGGCGTGCTCCGCCCGCGCCTCCCCGATCTCCAGCGACGGGTAGTCGCCATCGTAATAGAGGATGCTGGCGTCGTCGCCGGGAACGTCTTTGTTCATGGAGGGCAAAACCCTGGGAATCCGGGCCAAGACCCTATACCAGAGCGACGGAGACGGCTAGTTTGACGGCCATGATCGTTCTTGGAATCGAAACGAGCTGCGACGAGACGGCGGCGGCCATCGTCACCGACGCGCGGGAGATCCGCGCCGACGTGGTGCTCTCGCAGCTGGACGACCACACGCCCTATGGCGGGGTGGTTCCGGAAATCGCCGCGCGTGCCCATCTGGAGCATCTGGACGGGCTGATCCGCCGCGCCCTGGAGGAATCCGGGCTGGGCCTCGGCGACATCGACGCCGTGGCGGCCACCGGCGGGCCGGGGCTGATCGGCGGGGTGATCGTCGGGGTGATGACCGCCAAGGCCATCGCCGCGGCGCGCGGTCTGCCCTTCGTCGCGGTGAACCATCTGGAAGGCCACGCGCTGACCGCCCGGCTGACCGACGACGTGCCCTTCCCCTATCTGCTGCTTCTGGTGTCGGGCGGCCATTGCCAGCTTCTGGTGGTGGAGGGGGTGGGCCGGTACCGGCGGCTGGGCACCACCATCGACGACGCGGTGGGGGAGGCGTTCGACAAGACGGCCAAGCTGCTCGGCCTCGGCTATCCCGGCGGGCCGCTGCTGGAGAAGGCGGCGGCGCAGGCCACCAATCCCGGCCGCTTCGACCTGCCGCGACCGATGGTCGGGCGTCCAGGCTGCGATTTCTCCTTCTCCGGCCTGAAGACCGCCGTGCGGCGCCATGTCGAGGAGCTGGGCGGGCCGCTGTCGGTGGAGGACCGGGCCGACCTCGCCGCCGCCTTCCAGAACACGGTGGCGGAGGTGATGGCCGACCGCTGCGCCCGCGCCATGCGCCAATTCAAGGATCTGCATCCGCAGGGCGGCGCCCTGGTGGTGGCCGGCGGCGTGGCGGCGAACAAGGCGTTGCGCGCCCGCCTGCAAAGGCTGGCCGACCGGGAGGGCATGCCCTTCGTGGCGCCGCCGCTGCGGCTGTGCACCGACAACGCGGCGATGATCGCCTGGGCGGGGATCGAGCGCTTGCGGCTGGGCCAGACCGATCCGCTGGACTTCGCGCCGCGCCCGCGCTGGCCGCTCGACCCCACGGCGAAGCCCGCCATCGGCAAGGCCGGGGTGGGGTCCGGCGTGAAGGCGTGAGGGGGACCCCGGCATGGCCCTGACCTTCCGCACCGCCGGGCGCGCGGACGTGCCGGAGATCGTCCGGCTGACCGCCGACGACGCCCTGTCCACGGGCGGCGACGTCTACGGCGAACCGCTGGACCCGCTCTATTGGGCCGCCTTCGACCGCATGGCGGCCCAGCCGGGCAACCGCATCGTGCTGGCGGAGCGGGACGGGCGGATCGTCGGCTGCTTCCAGTTCACCGTCACCCATGGGCTGGCCCGCCGGGGGGCCGCGCGGGCGACGGTGGAGTCCGTGAAGGTGGACAGCGCGCTGCGCGGCCAGGGAATCGGCAGCGCCATGATGCGCCATGCCATCGCGCTGGCCCGCGCCGAGGGCTGCGTCCTGCTGCAACTGACCAGCCAGACCCGGCGCACCGACGCGCACCGTTTCTACGAGCGGCTGGGCTTCCGGGCGAGCCATGTCGGGATGAAGCTGCTGCTGGCGCCCGAGGGGTGACCGTCCGGCTTGCGGAGCGGGGGCGCTCCGCCTAAACAGTCGGCCAAAGCATTGGAACGGGGGGCAATCCATGGCGTCAACGCAGTTCCGGCGCATCGGCGTGATCGGTGGCGGAGCCTGGGGCACGGCGCTGGCGCTGGCGGCCCTGCGCGCCGGACGGGAGGCCCTGCTGTGGGCGCGCGAGCCGGCGGTGGTCGAGTCGGTCAACGGCGCGCGGGAGAACCGCGATTATCTGCCGGGCGTGATCCTGCCCGCCGACCTGCGCGCCACCGGCGATCTGGCGGAAGCCGCGGCCTGCGACGCCATCCTTCTGGTGACCCCGGCCCAGCATCTGCGCACCGCCTGCGCCAGCCTCGCCGGCCATCTGCGGGCGGGCACCCCGGTGGTCATCTGCGCCAAGGGGGTCGAGCTGGACAGCCACGCCCTGATGAGCGAGGCGGCGGAGGCCGCCCTGCCGGCGGGGACCCCGCTGGCCGTGCTGTCCGGCCCGACCTTCGCGGCGGAGGTGGCGCGCGGCCTGCCGACCGCGGTGACGCTGGCCTGCGCCGACGCCGCGCTGGGCGCCCGGCTGGTCGAGGCGCTGGGCAGCCGCACCTTCCGCCCCTATCTGTCCGACGACGTGGTGGGCTCGCAGATCGGCGGGGCGGTGAAGAACGTGCTGGCCATCGCCTGCGGCGTGGTGGAAGGCCGCCGGCTGGGCGACAACGCGCGGGCGGCGCTGATCACCCGCGGGCTGGCGGAGATCACCCGGCTGGCGCTGGCGCTGGGCGGCCGGGCGGAGACGCTGATGGGGTTGTCGGGGCTGGGCGACCTGACGCTGACCTGCTCCAGCCTGCAATCGCGCAACATGTCGCTGGGGGCCGCGCTCGGCGCCGGGCGGACGCTGGCCGAGGTGCTGGCGGAGCGCCGCTCCGTCGCGGAGGGCGTCTACACCGCCGCCGCGGTGGTCGGGCTGGCGGGGCGGAAGGGTGTGGACATGCCGATCTGCGGCGCGGTGGACGCCATTCTGAACCGCGGCGCCGGGCTGGACGCGACCATCGACGGGCTGCTGTCGCGTCCGTTCCGCGAGGAAGGGCGCTGAGGGGCGGGAGTTTGAGGGGCGGGGGTTTCACCACAAAGACACGAAGGCACAAAGATTTTCACGAAGGGCTTCGGCATCGCCTGCATGACGTCGGAGGGCGGGGATTCTTTGTGCCTTCGTGTCTTCGTGGTGAATCGTCCCTGTTCGCGGCACCTTCCGCGGCGGACCCGGCTGCGCTAGGCTCCCGCCCGACCGAACGGGAGAGTCACCCATGCTGTACATGTTCCATTGCACCGACAAGGCCGGCGCCGCCCAGGTGCGGGCCGACAACCGCCCCGCCCATCTGGCCTATCTGGAAGCGCACGCCGACCGCCTGTTCGCCGCCGGCCCGCTGCTGTCCGACGACGGCCAGGGCATGGCCGGCAGCCTGCTGATCGTGGAGTGCGCCGACGAGGCCGCCGCGCAGGCGTTCGCCGCCAACGACCCCTATGCCCAGGCCGGCCTGTTCGAGACCGTCGAGATCCGGGCGTGGCGCCGGGTCTATCCGAAGTCCTGACCGGGGGCGGACGGCGATGGCCCGCTGGCTCGTGAAGTCGGAGCCCTTCAAATATTCGTGGGAGCGCATGGTCGCCGACGGCACCACCCATTGGGACGGCGTGCGCAACCATCAGGCGTCGAACAACCTGAAGGCCATGAAGCTCGGCGACCGCGCCTTCTTCTACCACTCGAACGAGGGGCTGGAGGTGGTCGGCGTCGTCGAGATCGCGCGGGAATACTACCCGGACCCGAGCGACGAGGCGGGCCGCTTCGGCATGGTGGACGTGCGGGCTCTGCTGCCCGTGAAGACACCGGTCACGCTGAAGACGATGAAGGCCGACCCGCTGCTTCAGAACATGGCCCTGGTGCGGCAGTCGCGCCTGTCGGTCTGCCCGGTGACGGACGCCGAATGGGCGCATGTCTGCGCGCTGGCCGGGATCGAGGCGTGACGGCTGCCTGACGTTTTTTAAAGGGCGGTCGTTTGCGGTGCCGGCTTATTCCGCCGGCTCGCGGATGACCGCCTGGAAATCCTGCGTGGCCTGAAGCATCCGCCGGGCCAGCGCCTGCATCTCCGCCGCGGCCCCGGCGAAGCCCGCCTCCTGCCCGAAAGGCGCCAGGGCGGCGGAATCGGACGAACCGGCCAGGGACGCCGCGCGCAGCGCCGCGTCGATCACCATCAGGCTCGTGCGGCTGCCCATGTCCGACAGGCGTCCGGCGAGTTCGCCGCCGCCGGGCGTGCCGCCGTTGGTCGTGCCGTCCGCGTTGGTCGTGCTGGCCATCCCGCTGCCCTGCTGATTCGGTGAATGCCATGCATGCTGACGGTGGGGCGGTTAAGGCCGGGTTAAGCGGCTTTGTCCAGCGCCACGTCATGCTTTGGTGCTATGCGCGACAAATAGTCGCGCTGCCGCGCCGCGTTCTGGGCGGGTGAATTCAAAAGAACGGGCGATGCGCTGCAACAAAGTGGAACGGAAAGCCCCGATGGAGGTGACGGACAATCAGCCGTTCTGCTTGTGGAGACGGGAACTTGTGTGGATAATGACCGGCAACAGGGGCGGCCGGCAGCCGCCCTCCAACAGCCCTTCAGGGCGTAACCAGAAGCACTACGGGGGAATCGCGAGCCAATGTCCGACAATTCGTTTTTTCCTGTTAAGCCGGAAATCGCTAAGACCGCTTATGTGGACGAAGCCGCCTACGCCCGCCTGTACGAGCAGTCGATCAGCGATCCCGAGGCTTTTTGGGGCGAGCAGGGCAAGCGCATCGACTGGATCAAGCCGTACACCAAGGTGAAGGACGTCAGCTACACCGGCGACGTCCACATCAAGTGGTTCTACGACGGCACGCTGAACGTTTCCGCCAACTGCATCGACCGCCACCTCGCGACGCGCGGCGACCAGACCGCCATCATCTTCGAAGGCGACGATCCGGGCGTTTCCAAGCACATCACCTACAAGGAACTGCACGAGCAGGTTTGCCGCCTCGCCAACGTTCTGAAGAAGAACGGCGTCAAGAAGGGCGACCGCGTCACCATCTACCTGCCGATGATCCCCGAGGCCGCCTATGCCATGCTGGCCTGCGCGCGCGTCGGCGCCATCCACTCCATCGTGTTCGGCGGCTTCTCGCCGGACAGCCTGAAGGACCGCATCGTCGACTGCGACAGCCACTTCGTCATCACCTCCGACGAAGGTCTGCGCGGCGGCCGCAAGGTTCCGCTGAAGGCCAACGCCGACAAGGCCGTCGCCGCGGCGCCGGGCGTCCGGCACGTCCTGGTCGTCAAGCACACCGGCGGCAACGTCGCCTGGACCGAAGGCCGCGACCTCTGGTACCACGAGGAGATCGCGTCGGTCTCCGCCGACTGCCCGCCGGAGGAGATGAGCGCGGAAGACCCGCTGTTCATCCTCTACACCTCCGGTTCGACCGGCAAGCCGAAGGGCGTGCTGCACACCACCGGCGGCTATCTCGTCTACGCGTCGATGACCCACCAGTACGTCTTCGACTACAAGGACGGCGAGGTCTACTGGTGCACGGCGGACGTGGGCTGGGTCACCGGCCACAGCTACATCGTCTACGGCCCGCTGGCCAACGGTGCCACCACGCTGATGTTCGAAGGCGTGCCGACCTATCCGGACATCTCCCGCTTCTGGCAGGTGGTGGACAAGCACAAGGTCAACATCTTCTACACCGCCCCGACCGCCATCCGCTCGCTGATGCGCGAGGGTGAGGGTCCGGTGAAGAGCACCTCCCGCTCCAGCCTGCGCATCCTCGGTTCGGTGGGTGAGCCGATCAACCCGGAAGCCTGGCTCTGGTACTACAACGTGGTCGGCGAGGGCCGTTGCCCGATCGTGGACACCTGGTGGCAGACCGAGACCGGCGGCATTCTCATCACCCCGCTGCCGGGCGCCATCGGCCAGAAGCCGGGTTCCGCGACGAAGCCCTTCTTCGGCGTGAAGCCGGTCGTCGTGGACAACGACGGCAAGGAGCTGGACGGCGAGACGGAAGGCAACCTGTGCATCGCCGACAGCTGGCCGGGCCAGATGCGCACGGTGTTCGGCGACCACGAGCGCTTCGTCCAGACCTACTTCTCGACCTTCGCGGGCTACTACTTCACCGGTGACGGCTGCCGCCGCGACGCGGACGGCTATTACTGGATCACCGGCCGCGTGGACGACGTGATCAACGTGTCGGGCCACCGCATGGGCACGGCGGAAGTGGAAAGCGCGCTGGTCGCCCACCCGAAGGTGGCCGAGGCCGCCGTCGTGGGCTACCCGCACGACCTGAAGGGCCAGGGCATCTACGCCTACGTCACGCTCAACGCGGGCGAGCAGCCGACGGAAGAGCTGCGCAAGGAGCTGGTGGCCTGGGTCCGCAAGGAGATCGGCCCGATCGCCTCGCCGGACCTGATCCAGTGGTCGCCGGGCCTGCCGAAGACCCGTTCGGGCAAGATCATGCGCCGCATCCTGCGCAAGATCGCCGCGAACGAGCACGACAGCCTGGGCGACACCTCGACGCTGGCCGATCCGACCGTTGTGACCGACCTGATCGAGAACCGCATGAACAACGCCTGACCGCGGCGTTCATCGGAGCTTGTCTACGGACCGGGGGCCTTCATGGCCCCCGGTTTCGTTTTGGTCCCCGCTTCGATCGGCCACACCGTCCCGATCGGGCCGCTTATAGCGAACGTCCGTTCGCTATAGACTCATATCGCCTCATTCGCCGGCGGGCTTCGGTCGCATGGGCGACCGGGACCGCCGTCGCGGTCCAAAGCGGATCGCAATCCGCTTTAGAAGTCGGAGCAGCGGCCCTTGAACTCCCAATCGCCGAAGCGGGTCGGCTCCGGCCCCTGCGGGCCGCCGATTTCGCCGGGCATCTGCTCGGGTCCCTTGGCCGCGTCTTCGGCTTTCGCTTCGGTGGCTTCCGCCTCGGTATCGGGCTTCGCGGCGGTGTCCGGCGCGTCGCCGGTGGTCTTCGTCTCGGTCATGGCCGTCCTCTCGGGATCGGGGTGCGGTGCTTGGCCATCTTGAACGATGCCTTCCGCCAAGCCCATATCACCAGACAGGCCCGGCGGAAAGCCCCGGCAGGGCCAGCCATCACCGCAAGCAACAGCAAAGCCGTCCAGAAGATCGCCCGGAACATCGCCATGACCAGCTACGTGAAGACCACCATCCTCCTCGCCGGCCTGACCGCCCTGTTCATGGGCATCGGCTATCTGCTCGGCGGCAAGGGCGGCATGATGATCGCCTTTGTCGTGGCGCTGGGCATGAACCTGTTCAGCTATTGGAATTCCGGCGACATGGTGCTGTCCATGTACGGCGCGCGGGAGGTCGACGCCTACACCGCGCCCGAATATTACGGCATCGTCCAGCAACTGGCCGAGCGCGCCGGCCTGCCCATGCCGCGCGTCTACATCATGGAGAACGACCAGCCCAACGCCTTCGCCACCGGGCGCAACCCGGAGAACGCCGCCGTCGCCGCGACGACCGGCCTGCTGCGCCTGCTGACCCCGGAGGAGATCGCCGGCGTCATGGCGCATGAGCTGGCCCATGTGAAGAACCGCGACACGCTGATCATGACCATCACGGCGACCATCGCGGGCGCCATCTCCATGCTCGCCAACTTCGGCATGTTCTTCGGCGCGTCGCAGAGCAACAGCCAGGAAGGGCAGAGCGGCAACCCGCTGGGCCTGATCGGCGGCATCCTGGTCGCCATCCTGGCGCCCTTCGCCGCGATGATCGTGCAGATGGCGATCAGCCGCACCCGCGAGTACGAGGCCGACCGCATCGGCGCCGAGATCTGCGGGCGCCCGCTGTGGCTGGCCGACGCGCTGACCCGCATCCACAACTACGCCCACCAGATCCCCAACTACGCGGCGGAGTCGAACCCGGCCACGGCGCATCTGTTCATCGCCAACCCGCTGCACGGGCGCAGCTTCGACAGCCTGTTCTCGACCCACCCGAACATGGAGGAGCGGGTCCGCCGCCTGCGCGGCATGGCCGGCGCCTCCTTCATGCCGCGCAGCCCCTGGGGCTGAAGGGCGGGGTGACCCGGCCCGGCGGTTCCCGGTTGCACCACGAAAGGCGTAAGACTACCTTCCCCCTGCTTGCCCATTGTGGGGCGATCAGGGGGAAACGCATGTCCGACGTCACGAAATACCGCCTCGTCACCCGCTCCGACTTCGACGGGCTGGTCTGCGCCGTGCTTCTGAAGGAGCTTGGCATCCTCGACGAGATCAAGTTCGTGCATCCCAAGGACATGCAGGACGGCAAGGTCGAGATCTCCGACCGCGACATCACCACCAACCTGCCCTATGTGCCCGGCGTCCATCTGGCCTTCGACCACCACCTGTCGGAGACGATCCGCGTCGGCAAGCGCGACAACCACATCATCGAGGCCGACGCTCCCTCCGCCGCCCGCGTGGTCTACAATTACTACGGCGGCAAGGAGCGCTTCCCGACCATCTCCGACGAGATGATGGCCGCGGTCGATCAGGCCGACTCGGCCCAGTACGGCATCGAGGACATCCTGAGGCCGCAGGGCTGGACCCTGCTGAACTTCATCATGGACGCGCGGACGGGCCTCGGCCGTTTCCGCGACTTCCGGATTTCCAACTACCAGCTCATGATGGAGCTGATCGACTACTGCCGCAGCCACAGCATCGCCGAGATCCTGGCCCTGCCCGACGTGAAGGAGCGGGTGGACCTGTATTTCGAGCATGAACCGATGTTCTCCGACCAGCTCGCCAAGTGCAGCAGCATCCAGGGCAACGTCGTGGTCATCGACCTGCGGCGTGAGGAGATCATCTACGCCGGCAACCGCTTCATGATCTACGCCATGTATCCGGAAGCCAACGTGTCGATCCACGTCCTGTGGGGGCTGAAGCAGCAGAACACGGTGCTGGCCTGCGGCAAGTCGATCATCAACCGCAGCTCCAAAACCAACATCGGCCCGCTGATGCTGGAGTATGGCGGCGGCGGGCACGAGGCCGCGGGCACCTGCCAGGTGGACAACGACAAGGCCGGGCAGGCGCTGGAGGAGATCGTCGCCCGCATGCGCGCGGACGGCTGACGGACATCTTGCCGGATCTGTTTCCCGACACCGCCCCTCTGTTCGACGGGGGCTGGCTCACCGCTTCCCCCGCCGCCACCCGCGACGAGGTGCTCCTCTGCATTGCGGAGGCCGAGCGCCGCGCCGAGGCGGCACTGGAGCGGCTCGCACAGGCGCTGAAGCAGGGCGCCGCCGCGGCGGACCGCGACCGGCGCATCGACGCCCTGCTGGCGCTGGAAACGCGCGGCATCCCCGCCTCCGGCGCGGCGGCGGACGGAGCGGTGGAGCGCTTCATGATGGAGGTCGGCTTCCGCAAGCGCGACCTGATGCCGCGCTTCCACGAGTTGGCCGGGCACAGCCGGGCCATCCACCGCCGCGCCCTGGCCGCCGTGCGGGACGCACGCTGGGCGCTGATGCTCGAACGCGCCGCCGCCGATCCCGGCGGGCCGTCCAGCCCGATCCAGGGGGCGGGGACCCGCTATGTGAAAAGCGACCGCTACGACGCCCGCGCGGCGCGCAGCCTGCCGCCGGACGACCGCGTGCGCGCCGACCGTTTCCTGAAGCGGCTGGGGGAGGACCCCGTGCCGCCGGAGCTGGAACTGGGCGCGCTGGACGGCACGGATTTGTGGGCGATGAAGGCCGGCAACGGCAACCGCTTCATCCTGCGCCGGGGCGAGGTGCGGGGCGTGGCCTGCTTCGTCGTAGAGGACGTCGGCCCCTATCCCGACCACGAGGGCGGACGCCGCGGCGCGCTGGCCCGCTGAGGTGCCCCGTTGAGGGGCGTCCGATTCCGCTCTGCCCCGCGCGGCGGCTCTCGACACCCGCGGTCCGGCGCGCTACATCCAGCGGCATGTCCGACGCCTCCCTCGCCGCGCGCTCCGCCGCGCTCGACCTTCTGCGCGATGTGCTGCGCAAATCCATTCCCTTCGACGATGCGTTCGACGCGCATCCCGAGTTGCGGGGGCTCGACCCGCGCGACCGCGGCTTCGTGCGGCTTCTGGTCGCCACCGTGCTGCGCCGGCTCGGCCAGCTCGACGCGCTGATCCAGGGCAGCCTCGCCAAGCCGGGCCTGCCCAAGGCCACCGTGCACGACATCCTGCGGCTGGGGGCGGCCCAGCTCGTCTTCCTCGGCACGCCCGCCCACGCCGCCGTGGACACGGCGGTGGAGCTGGCCGCCGCCAAGGGTGCGGAACCCTACAAGGGCCTGATCAACGCCGTCCTGCGCCGCATCGGGCGCGAGGGGGTGGAACTGGCCGCCCAGCAGGACGCCGGGCGCCTGAACACGCCGGACTGGCTGTGGCTGGCCTGGCGGCAGGCTTACGGCATCGCCCGCACCCGCGGCATCGTCGAGGCGCATCTGCACGAGGCGCCGCTGGACATCACCGTGAAGGCCGATCCCGCCGCCTGGGCGGAGCGGCTGGAGGCCACGCTGCTGCCCACCGGCACGCTGCGCCGCCCCACCGGCGGCGGCGTCACCGAGCTTCCGGGCTTTGCCGAAGGGGCATGGTGGGTGCAGGATCTCGCCGCCTCGCTGCCGGCCAAGCTGTTCGGCGATCTGGCGGGCAAGCGCGTCTACGACCTGTGCGCCGCCCCCGGCGGCAAAACCGCGCAGCTCGTCGCGCACGGGGCGCAGGTGACGGCGGTGGACCGCTCCGCCAAGCGGCTGGAGCGGGTGCGGGAGAATCTGACGCGCCTGAACCTGACGGCAGAGGTGCTGGCGGCCGACGCCGCCACCTGGACCCCGGACCAGCCCGCCGACGCCGTGCTGCTGGACGCCCCCTGTTCCGCGACGGGGGCGATCCGCCGCCATCCCGACATCCTGCGCGTCAAGACGCCCGAGGACGTGGCCAAGCTGGCCAAGGCCCAAAGCCGGCTGCTGGCCCACGCCGTCGATCTGGTGAAGCCCGGCGGCACGCTGATCTACTGCACCTGTTCCATCCAGCCGGAGGAGGGGGAGGCGCAGATCGACCGCATCCTGGCCCGCGACCCGCGAATCGAGCGGCTGCCCATCGAGCCGGGTGAGCTGGGCTCCGGGCCAAGCTCCGGGCCAAGCTCCGGGCCAAGCTCCGGGCCAAGCTCCGGGAATGCGGGGGATGCCGATTTGGCCGAGTTGCTCAACGAGCGGGGTGAGGTACGATCCCTTCCGGGCATGCTCGGCGGACTCGGCGGCATCGACGGGTTCTTCGTGGCAAGGCTGCGACGGCTGCACGATTAGGGCACCACCGGCTTGCGGGGGTTGAGGCGAATTTGATACGACATCAGGATGCTTTCCCCCGATCGCCCGCCCTTCCTCACCGAAGCACCGGCCATCGCTTCGCCCTGCCGTGTGACGGGGTGAGCCGATGAGCGCCGGGCGTGGGAAAATGGGCCGCTTGCGGGACGGCGTCGCGCAGATCGCCTTCGGCAACCCGATCTACAAGCTGACGCTGGGCGGCCGCGCGCCGACCGCCCTGTCCATCGTGCCGCCCGACCCCTGGCCGGGCGACGCCGGGGAGGGCTCGGCGATCCTGGCCGGGGTCTTCCGCTTCGGCGGCCAGTCCGCGGCGGCGGACGCCCACGGCGCGCCGAACTGGCGGGCCGGCAGCACGGCCTGGCAGGACGCCCTGCACGGCTTCGAATGGATGCGCGACCTGCGGGCGGTCGGCGGCGACGCGGCGCGGCGGCGCGCCCGCGCGCTGGTGCTGTCCTGGCTGGACCACAACGGCGGCTGGAACGCCCAGACCTGGGCGCCGGAGGTTCTGGGCGCCCGCATCGCCACCTGGATCGGCCTGCACGACTTCTATTGCGCCTCCGCCGACGACGAGTTCCGCGCCGCCGTCTTCGACAGCCTCGCCCGTCAGGTCAAGCATCTGGCCCGCGTGGTGCCCGGCGCGCTGGACGGCAAGGCGCTGGTCACCGCGGTCAAGGGCCTCGTCTATGGCGGCTTCTGCCTGCCGGAGAACGAGCGCGCCGGCCAGGACGCGCTGAAGCTGCTGGAGCGCGAGCTGCCGCGCCAGATCCTGCCGGACGGCGGCCATGTGGAGCGCTGCCCTTCGGTGCAGCTCCGCATCCTGCGCGACCTGATCGACCTGCGGTCGGTCCTGCGCACCGCCCGCGCCGACGTGCCGGAAGCGTTGCAGCACGCCATCGACCGCATGACCCCGGCCCTGCGCTTCTTCCGCCACGGCGACGGCGGCCTCGCTTTGTTCAACGGCGGGCGGGAGGAGGACGCGGCGCTGGTGGACACGGTGCTGGCCCAGGCCGACGCCCGCGGGCGCCCGCTGAAGAGCGCGCCGCACACCGGCTTCGAACGGCTGATCGCCGGGCGCACCATGGTGCTGATGGACACCGGCGTGCCGCCGGTCACCGGGCTGGACGCCACCGCCCATGCCGGCACCCTGTCGCTGGAGATGTCGGTCGGCAAAGAGCGGCTGATCGTCAATTGCGGCGCCCACCCGGTGAAGACCGGCCCCTGGCGCGCCGCCCTGGCCGGCACCGCCGCCCATTCCACCGTCGTGCTGGCCGAGACCAACTCGTCGGAGGTCGTCGAGGACGGCGGGCTGGGCCGCCGCCCCTCGCACGTCGGCTGCGAGCGGCAGGAGAACGACGGGGCGGTGCTGGTCGTCGCCACCCACAACGGCTACAGCCGCAACTTCGGCTATCTGCACCGCCGCCGCGTCTATCTGGCGGAGAACGGCGAGGATCTGCGCGGCGAGGACATGCTGGAGCCGGTGATCGGCGCCACGCCGGAGCCGCGGCCCTTCACCATCCGCTTCCACCTGCACCCGTCGGTCCAGGCGACGCCGATCCAGGGCGGGCAGGTGCTTCTGCGGCTGCACAGCGGGGCCGGCTGGCGGCTGCGCGCGTCGGGCGGCACGCTGGAGCTGGAGGAGAGCATTTACCTGGGCAGCGGCGACGAGCCGCGGCGGACGACCCAGATCGCCATCACCGGGCATACCGGTCCCGACATCAAGACCGTGAAATGGGCCTTGCGCCGCGAGCGCAAGGGGGGGTAAACCGCGCGCATCCGCGGCGGACAGGCCGTGGGAATACGGATCGGTGCCTGTTTTGAGACTCTGTGGAGTGTTCGCCCTGCAACCGTGATCCCCGCCCGGGCGGGGGTGACGAAGCGGGGTGTTTCGCTTTTCCGATTCCTCACGTTCCGTCTTCCCAAGCCCCGCCCGCCGCAGCCGGTTCCATGACAGCCAGGATGCCCCGATGAGCCCGCCGAACGTCGCCCACTCGCCCGCCCCCGATCTCGTCCGCATCACGCGCGCACTGATCTCCGTGTCCGACAAGACGGGCCTCGTCGCGCTCGGCCAGGCGCTGGCGGCCAAGGGCGTGGAGATCTTGTCCACCGGCGGCTCCGCCCAGCGGCTGGCCGAGGCCGGCATCCCGGTGAAGGAGGTCTCCGACCACACCGGCTTCCCGGAGATCATGGACGGGCGCGTCAAGACGCTGCACCCGCGCGTTCACGGCGGCATCCTGGCCCGCCGCGACATCCACGCCGAGGCGATGGCCACCCACGACATTCCGCCGATCGACCTCGTGGTGGTGAACCTCTACCCGTTCGAGGCGACGGTGTCGAAGGGCGCCGACTACGCCAACTGCGTGGAGAACATCGACATCGGCGGCCCGGCGATGATCCGCGCGGCGGCCAAGAACCACGACTTCGTGACGGTGGTCACCGACCCCGAGGATTACGAGGCGGTCCTGGACGAGCTGGCGACCCATGACGGTGCCGTCACCCTGAAGCTGCGGCGGACGCTGGCCCAGCGCGCCTACGCCCGCACGGCCTCCTACGATGCGGCCATCTCCTCCTGGCTGGCCGGCCAGCTCGGCGAGACCTTCCCGCCGCGCACCACCCTGTCGGGCAAGCTCAGCCAGACCCTGCGCTACGGCGAGAACCCGCACCAGCAGGCGGCCTTCTACGTCACCGGCGAGGCCCGTCCGGGTGTCGCGACGGCGATCCAGCTCCAGGGCAAGGAGCTGTCCTACAACAACCTGAACGACACCGACGCCGCCTTCGAGCTGGTCGCCGAGTTCGAGCGCCCCGCCGTCGCGATCATCAAGCACGCCAACCCCTGCGGCGTGGCCGAGGGGGCGAACCTGCTGGACGCCTACAAGCAGGCCCTGCTGTGCGATCCGGTCAGCGCCTTCGGCGGCATCATCGCCGTCAACCGCCCGCTGGACGCCGCCACGGCGGAGGAGATCTCCAAGCTGTTCGCCGAGGTGGTGATCGCCCCGGACGCCGACGACGCGGCCCGCGCCCTGCTCGCCACCAAGAAGAACCTGCGCGTCCTGCTGACCAAGGACGTGCCGAACCCGGCGGAGCCGGGGATGATGGTGAAGCAGCTTTCGGGCGGCTTCCTCCTCCAGAACCGCGACAACGGCCGGATCGCCCTTGACGACCTGAAGGTGGTGACCAAGCGCGCCCCGACGGAGCAGGAGCTGGCCGACCTGCTGTTCGCCTTCCGCGTCGCCAAGCATGTGAAGTCGAACGCCATCGTCTACGCCAGGAACGGCGCCACGGTGGGCGTCGGCGCCGGCCAGATGAGCCGCGTCGATTCGGCCCGCATCGCCGCCATCAAGTCCGCGGAGGCCGCCAAGGCCGCCGGCCTGAGCGAGCCGTTGACCAAGGGCTCGGTGGTCGCGTCGGACGCCTTCTTCCCCTTCGCGGACGGCCTGCTGGCCGCGGCGGAAGCGGGTGTGACGGCGGTGATCCAGCCCGGCGGCTCGATCCGCGACAACGACGTCATCGCCGCCGCCGATGAGAAGGGCCTGGCGATGGTGCTGACGGGGATGCGGCACTTCCGGCACTGAGGACGTCCTCGCCCCCCAAGCGCCTCTACCCCCGCCGCGCCCCCATCAGCCGCGCCAGCACGGCGGCGGCGTTGGTTTGCTGCGGGGTGCCGTCCGCGCCCTCGTCCGGTTTCAGGCGCCCGGTCGCCGCCATGGCGATGAGCATCGCCGGATGCATCGCCGGGTGATGCCCCGCCGAGTCGACGTCCCCACGCGCCGCGGCGTGGTCGCGGGCCAGCGCCTCGTTGATGTGCGCGAAGGCCTCGATGTCCTTGATGTGCAACATGTCCGTTCCGCCCTCCGCGCCAAGTTCGTTGTGCGTCGCAGCAAAAGGCAAGTTAGCAGCTTCCGCCGGTTGAATCCGCCGTCATGCCGCGGCGGACTGTCGCACCGTATTCGCATCGCCCGGTGCCGGCTCCCGAACCGTCAGCATAAGCCCAAAACCGATCACGAAGAAAGCCACAACGCTCGCCATGCCCGCCCGCTGGCTGCCGAAGGCTTCGGTGGCAAGCCCGAAGGCCAGCGGCCCGACGAAGCCGGCCATGCGTCCGGTCAGGCTGTAGAGCCCGAACATCTCCCCGGCCATGTCCGGCGGGGCCAGCCGCGCCATCATGGAGCGGCCCGCCGCCTGCGCCGGCCCGAAGAAGGCGCCCAGCCCAAGCGCGAGAATCCAGAACCACGCCTTTTCCGTCGCCAGCAGCAGCGGTATCCCGAATATGGTCAGGCCGATCAGGCTGACAAGGATTGTCGGCTTGGCGCCGGCCCGATCGTCCACCCAGGCGAAGCCGATGGCCCCGACGCCGGCCACCACGTTCAGCGCGATGGCGAAGATCAGGATCTCCTCGAAGCTCATGCCGAAGGCGTGGGCGGCGAAGATGCCACCGAAGGCCGTGATGGTGTTGATGCCGTCGCGGTAGATCGCGCTGGCGATCAGGAAGCGCAGCGCGTTGCGGTATTTGCGCGTCTCCGCCAGCGTCCGGCGCAGCGTCGCCATCCCCTCCCGCGCGGCCTGCCGGATGCCCAGCCCGGTCGCCGGCACGTCCGGCACGAACAGGAAGAAGGGCAGGGCGAACAGCCCGTACCAGGCGGCGGCCAGCACCGCGGTGGCGCGCACCGGCGCCTGCTCCGCCGTGTCCAGCAGGCCGAACAGCGGGGCGGGGGACTTCACGAAGACGAACAGGGCGACCACCAGACAGGCCAGCCCGCCGAAATAGCCGACGCCCCAGCCCCAGCCGGAAATCCGCCCGAGCATCCGCGGCGGTGCCAGCGCGGTCAGGCTGGCGTTGTAGAAGACGTTCGCCAGCTCGAAGGAGACGGTGCCGACGACCACGCAGACCAGGGCGAACAGGGCGTGGGACGGGTCGGGCTTCACCCACCACAGGGCGGCGCAGAACAGGACGGTCAGGCCGGTGAACAGCGCCATCCAGGGCTTGCGCCGCCCCGTCCGGTCGGCGACGGCGCCCAGCACCGGACTGAGCAGGGCGATCAGCAGCCCGGCGACGGTCAGTGCGGCGCTCCAGCGCGAGGCCCCGACCACCTCGTCCCCGACCACGCCGCGGGCGAAGTAGACGGAGAAGATGAAGGTGGTGACGATGGTGTTGTACGACGAGTTCGCCCAGTCGTAGAGGCACCAGGACGCGATGGCTCGGCGGCTCGGCGCCTGCTGGACGCTGTGTGTCATGCTTGGGACGAGCCATCTGCGGACGGAGATGGCCCACTGTATTCAAACGGCCGGGGAAAACCAACCGGAGCCGCCGTCCGGAGCCGCCGTCCGGAGCCGCCCCGGACGCTCACGCTTCGGTGCTGGCCGGTCCCGCCTGATCGCCGGATTCGTCATCGGACCGGTACATCGCCTTCGTCTGCTCGATGGCTTGGTCGAGTTGCGACTCGAACCCTTTGAACCACGCCTGATTCTTCAGATCCTCGGGCGTCCGGATGAGATCGCGCGTGATGCCGCGCGACGGGTCGTTCCGCATGGTTTCCATCGACGCCTTGATGAGCTTCACCAGCGGGTTGTCGCTGTCCAGGTTCTCCGCCGCCTCGTCCTCGCGCTCCATGAGGGTCTCGTACGAGAATTGCGCCGCCGCCCGGCTCGTCGCCCATTCGACCGAGGACTTCTCCTCGCCGCCCACCCCGTCCAGGAATTTGACGCCCGCCTTCATCCGCGCGGCGTGGTTGCCGGCGAAGGGATCGACGAAGCTGCCCTCCTGGCTGATCGGACCGCTGTAGAGTCCCATGGCCAGCCCCTGCTGCTGCACCATGATGGACTGCGCCATGTCCTGTTCCTCTTTGGTGAACTGGCCGCCGGCGTTGCTTCGGACCGCATAGAGCGAGCGGCGGTCGAGATCGCCCATCAGGGAATACCAGTCCTTGCCTTCGAAGCTGTTGATGTCGAAGGGCTTGCCGCTCGCCTCCATGGCCGCGTACTGCGCGTCCATGCGGGCGCGGGCGTCCTTGGCGACGTCCAGCCCGCTCAGGCCCGCCGAACTGGACACCGCCCCCGGATCGGACACGGTCTTCGCCAGCGCCGTCGCGGGCTTGCCGTCGCGCGTCGGGAAATAGGCGGTGTAGCGGGAGGCCGCGGCGTCGGTTCCGGCTCCGGCCGGGCCGGCCTTTGCGGCGGAGCTTGTCGCCATGGCCGCCTGGGCCTGGACGGACAGGCTGACGATGACGGCCGAACCGGAGGCGGAGGACGGGAAGGGCTCCCCGCCGGTCGATTTGGCGGCTGCTCCCTTGTCGGCGGCCACCAGGGTCGTCGTCGCCTTGAGGTTGAGCGTGGACGTGTAGGCGCTCGCCGCCGCAATCGACATGGGGTTCTCCCGGTCGTCAAAGCGTGCATTCTGCCGAAGCCGCCGATCGTTGACGCCAAGAGTATGACGCCCAGGTTGATTGTGTCAAATTTCGATCAATCTCCGCTGGCCGGCGAAAGGTCGCAGCGGTGCCCCCGTCTCCGTCCCGGTTTGCGTTCAGCCGCCGATGCCGAAGGAAATCTGGTTGTTGTCGTAGCGGGCGACGACGGTCAGCCGGTCGCCGGGGCGCACGCGGATCGGCGTGTCGAGATAGGTCATCGCCTGCTTCCAGTGGTTCGTCCGCGCCCGGCTTTCGGAGCGGTAGGTGACCTCCTCGTCCATGAACAGGTCGAACCAGAAGGCCACGCCGTGGCAGGTGCCCTCCGCCGTGATCTCCACGGCGATCTCGCGCGTGCCCTCCTCGGGCATGTTGCGGGTGAAGTCGAAATCCAGGGCGGTGAAGGGCTCCGACAGCGGCGTGTGGATGTCGGCGCCCAGGTCGATCTGCTGATAGCCGGGAGAGCGGAACACGTCGAACGCCGACATGTCGAAGCCGCCGATGGTCTTCACCGGGTTGATGCGGGCCAGCTCCGGCGTCTCCACCAGCATGGCGTAGACGGTGGAGGCGCGCGGGATGATCGCGCCGCCGGGCTTCACCAGATGGGTGCGGGCGTGCTGCAGCACCGACAGCATGCGCGGCGCCAGCATGCCGATGTTGATGAGTTCCGACACGAAGACGTCGGCCTTCTCCGGCAGGTCGCCGCCCTCGCCCACCGACAGGCGGGTGGACAGCTTCGGCACCACGTCGATGCGGTCGGCGTAGCCGTTTTTGGCGACGGTCTCGCGGGCGACGCGGGCCAGGATCGGGTTCACCTCGCAGGTCACCACCTTCCTCGCCCCGGCGCGGGCGGCCATCATGGCGACGATGCCCGAACCGGTGCCGATCTCCAGGACCAGCGAGTCCGGGGTCACCGCGCGCTTCAGGGCCGCCTCGTAGGCGTCGTTGCGCTCGAAATCGTTGATCATCGGCAGGTGCCAGCCGGGCACCGCGTTCGAGTGGATCAGCCGGCGGGTGAATTGCACCAGCGGATGGTCCGGGGCGATGGCGCGGGCGGCCTCGATGGCCTCCACCGCCTCGTTGGCGCGGTCGAGGCTCTGCAGCGTGTGGGCCAGACCGACATGGGCGGGGACGAAGCGGGGCGCCGCCGCGATCACCACGCGGAACGCCTCCTCCGCCTCCTCCAGCGCGCCGCGGGTGCTCAGCGCCTCGGCAAGGTTGTAGCGGGCCTCCAGATACTCCGGCGCCCGGTCCAGCGCGGCGCGGAAGGCGTCCTCCGCCTCGTCCAGACGGCCCAGCTCGCGCAGCGTGGTGCCCAGGAAATTGTGCATCTCCGGCGCATCGCCGCGCAGCGCCAGGGCGGCGCGGAAGGCGCCCTCCGCCTCGTCCAGACGGCCCAGCGCCTTCAGCGCGTTGCCCAGATTGCCGTGAAGCTCCGGCAGGCGGGCGTTGAGGGCGATGCCGGCGCGGAACGCCTCCTCCGCCTCCGCCGCGCGGCCGAGCTGGAAGAGCAGGCTGCCGCGGCTGTTGTGGAAGGACGGGTCTTTGCCGTCCTCCGCGATGGCGTGGGCGAAGAGGTCCAGCGCGCCGTCCGGATGGCCGGTGTGGGCCGCGACGACGCCCAGCAGGTGCAGCGCCTGCGCGTTGTGCGGGTCCGTCGCCAGGATCGCCCGGCAGGCCGCCTCCGCCCCGACCAGATCGTTCGCCCGCAGCAGGCGGATGGCGTCGTGCAGGGTCGGCGGGGTGTCGGTCATCGCGGCGGCTCCGGGTGGGCGGGAATTCCTTCGATGTCCGCACCATAGCGGGAAAGCCCCAGCCGCTACAGATCAAGTTTGCGTGGCGGCATGACCCGCGTGCGCGATCCGGCGTTCGTGTGCGTGGCAATCCCTCACCGCGGGGAGCGCGCCCATTCGTTGTGTTGTGTTGACGTTCGATGGCCTTCCGGTAGAGTCCGGCGAGCGGGCTCCGCCTGCGCGCCTGCCCCCGACCGTTCCGCCGGAGCCACGTCATGGCCGATACCGACAGCACCCTGCCGATCATCGCGATCTCGCCCGCCCGGGTGAGCGGCCGCGAGGGCGACAGCGGCGCCACGCCCTTCGACTTCACCGTGACCCGCAGCGGCGACGCCAGCCGGGCTTCGGCGGTCGATTGGACGGTGTCATCGTTTACCTGGTATTTGGACATCGACGTCTTCGTCTTCGATCCCACCCAGCCCAACGCCGAGGATTTCGGCGGGACCATGCCGTCGGGAACCATGACCTTCGCGCCGGGGGAGACGACGAAGACCCTGACGGTCAACGTTCAGGGCGATGCGAAGGCGGAACGCACCGAGGAGTTCATGGTAACGCTGGCCAATCCGGTCGGCGCCGCGCTTGCCGACAAGGTCGTCCCGCCTCAGGGCAATTCACAGACGGGAAACAACGGTCCAATCCCCACATTGAACCGGGTCGCCGGCCGGCCCTTTCCGAATTCGGCCATCGGAAGCATCACCAACGACGACAGCCCGATTTCCGTTTTTTTCCCGGCATTGCATTCCGGGACCATCAGCGTAAAGGAGGGTGACGCTGGAACCCAGACCCTCACCGTTCCGGTGGCCCGCACCAATTCCAACGTCGATGCCTTTTCGGTCGATTGGTCGGTCGCTGGTTACGGACCCAACGGGGCCGATGCCGCCGACTTCGGGGGAGCGCTGCCTTCCGGCACGCTCCACTTCGCGGAAGGGGAGCTTTCCAAGATCATCAGCGTCCCGGTGACCGGTGATCGGCTGGGTGAAGCGGATGAGTCTTTCGCCGTCACGCTGTCGAACCCGGTCACCAATTCGCCGCGCGGGGTCATCCTGCCCACGAGAGCGGAGTTGGGACTCATCAAGAACGACGATGCCATCGATCCCGGAACGCGCCTCGCCCTCACGTCCAACGGCGCCAGCCGCGAATTCCAGATGGACGCCTATTCCGGCCCGGTGGGCTGGCTGAAGAACATGCACATCGGCGGGCACGACAGCGAGGCGATGAAGGGCTCGGACGCCGCCGACTTCATCAACGCGCAGGGCGGCGACGACGCCGTGGACGGCGCGCTGGGGGACGACGTGCTCGACGGCGGCACGGGATCGAACTGGCTGGTCGGTGGTTTGGGCGGCGACACCTTCTTCATCGACGGGCGCGGCGGCGGCACCACATGGTCCACCGTGACCGATCTGGAAAAGGGCGAATGGGTCACCGCCTGGGGCTGGACGGAAGGGGTGTCCAAGCTGACCTGGGCGGAGATGTCCGGTGCCGAGGGCGCCAAAGGGGCCACGGCCCACATCGACCTGGACGCGAACGGCGGCATCGACATGAGCCTGACCATCGCCGGCCAATCCTCCGGCGCGATCCTGGTGACGCCCGGTCAGGTGAACGGTTCCAGCTATCTCGCCTTCACCCTCGCCTGACCGGGCGCCCGCACACCAGCGTTATCCAGCCGGTATTATCCAGCCGTCAGGCCGCGGAGCTGCCGGTTCGCCACCGCCAGCATCGACAGATCCACGTTCGGCTGGGTGCGCAGCTCGGACAGGAGCTGCTCCACCCGCTCCACCACCGGGCGGCGGTGGGCGATCCAGCCGTCGACGGGGGATTCCGCCGGCAACTGGTCAACCGCCTCCAGGACGCGGGTGGTCAGCGCGGTCTGGTGGGCGAACAGGTCGTCCACCAGGGCGGCGACCGCCTGCTTCTGCCAATGGTTCTCCGCCTTCGCGGCGGCGGCCTTGTCGCGCAGCCATTCCAGCCCGAAGCGGCGGCCCAGCATGAAGTAGACCGCGGCGACCTCCGCCACGTCCCGCCCGGTGCGCCCGGCGATGCGGACGAGGTCGGGGGCGGCGGCCAGCACCGGCAGCGCCGCCATGCGGCGGGCCAGATCGGCGGGGACGCCCTGCTCCTGGTAGGAGGCGACGCGGGCGGTCAGGCGGGCCGTCTCCTCGGCGTCCAGCACCTTGTCCAGCCCGGCCAGCAGCGTTTCGATGCCGGGCCGGAAGGCGTCGGTCTCGCGGGCGATGTCCAGCGGCTGCGGGCAGCTCGCCAGGAACCAGGCAGCGGCGCGCTCCATCAGGCGGACCGTCTCCAGGATCATCGCGGTCTGGAGCGAGGCCGGGACGGCGGTGTCCAGATCCTCGATCCCCGTCCACAGCGAGCGCAGACCGAAGGCGTCCCGCACGATGGCGTAGGCGCGGGCGACGTCCGCCGGCCCCATGCCGGTCTTCTCCATCATCTCCTTGACGAAGGTCGGGCCGGTGCGGTTGACGAGGCTGTTGGTGACGCTGGTCGCGACGATCTCCCGCCGCAGCCGGTGCCGCTCCACCGCCTCCACATGGGCCTTGCGCAACGGCTTGGGGAAGTAGCGGGTGAGGTCGTCGGCCATGAAGGGATCGTCCGGCAGGTCCGACGCCAGCAGATCGTCGTACAGCGTGATCTTGGCGTAGGCCAGCAGCACCGCCAGCTCGGGCCGGGTCAGCCCCTCGCGGTCGGCCATGCGGGCGGACAGCTCCTCCTCGTCGGGCAGATACTCGATGGCGCGGTTCAGCCGGCCCGCCTTCTCCAGCGCGCGGATCAGCCGCGCCTGCGCCTCCAGCGCGTCGGGACCCTGCGCGCGGGCGACGGTCAGGGCCTGGCTCTGCAGGTAGTTGTCGGCCAGCACCAGCCCGGCCACCTCGTCCGTCATGGCGGCCAGAAGCTGGTCGCGCTGCTTCAGCGTCATGTCGCCGCGCGCCACCACGTCGTTCAGCAGGATCTTGATGTTCACCTCATGGTCGGAGGTGTCCACGCCCGCCGAATTGTCGATGGCGTCGGTGTTCAGCCGCACCCCGTGCTGCGCCGCCTCGATGCGGCCGCGCTGGGTGACGCCCAGGTTGGCGCCCTCGCCGATCACCTTGGCCCGCACGTCGCGCCCGTCGATGCGCAGCGCGTCGTTGGCCTTGTCGCCGACCTCGGCGTTGGTCTCCTCCGACGCCTTCAGGTAGGTGCCGATGCCGCCGAACCACAGCAGGTCCACCTCCGCCTTCAGCAGGGTCTGCATCAGCTCCTGCGGGGCGATGCGGTCCTTGGCGATGCCGAAGCGCCGGCAAATCTCCGGGGTCAGCTCCAGCGCCTTGGCGGAGCGGTCGAAAATGCGCCCGCCCGCCGACAGCAGCGCGGCGTCGTAATCCGCCCAGGACGAGCGGGGCAGGTCGAACAGGCGCCGGCGCTCCTCCCAGCTCCGCGCCGCGTCGGGGTCGGGATCGACGAAGATGTGCCGGTGGTCGAAGGCGGCGAGCAGGCGGATGTGCTTCGACAGCAGCATGCCGTTGCCGAACACGTCGCCCGACATGTCGCCCACGCCCACGACGGTGAAGTCCTGCGTCTGGGTGTCGTGCCCCAGTTCGCGGAAATGGCGCTTCACCGACTCCCAGGCGCCGCGGGCGGTGATGCCCATCTTCTTGTGGTCGTAGCCGGCTGAGCCGCCCGACGCGAAGGCGTCGCCCAGCCAGAAGCCGTAGTCGATGGACACCGAGTTGGCGATGTCGGAGAAGGTCGCCGTGCCCTTGTCGGCGGCGACCACCAGATAGGGATCGTCCCCGTCATGGCGCACCACCTCCGGCGGCGGCACCACCGCCCCCGCGGCGTCCAGGTTGTCGGTGACGTCGAGCAGGCCGCGCATCAGCGTCTTGTAGCACTCGATGCCCTCGGCCAGCGCCGCCTCGCGCCCGGCGGACGGGGGCGGCGGGCGCTTGACCACGAAGCCGCCCTTGGAGCCCACCGGCACGATGACGGTGTTCTTGACCATCTGCGCCTTCATCAGCCCCAGGATCTCCGTGCGGAAATCCTCGCGCCGGTCGGACCAGCGGATGCCGCCGCGCGCCACCTTGCCGCCGCGCAGATGCACGCCCTCCATCCGCGGGCTGTAGACGAACACCTCGACCATCGGGCGGGGCAGGGGCAGGTCGTCGATGTGGCGGCTGTCGATCTTGAAGGCGAGGTAGGTCCTGGGCCGCCCGTCCGCCCCGTTCTGATAGGCGTTGGTGCGCAGCGTGTTGCACAGCAGGTTGAGGAAGCGCCGCAGGATGCGGTCCTCGTCCAGGTTCTTCACGTTGTCCAGCGCGCGTTCGATCTCCGCCGCCAGGCCGGGATCGTTCTGCGGGCGGCGGGCCGGGTCGAAGCGGCTGTGGAACAGCGCGGTCAGCTTGCGCGCGATGGCCGGATGGCCGGCCAGCGTGCTTTCCACCACGTCCTGCCCATAGGGGATGCGGGCCTGGCGCAGATACTTGGCGTAGGCGCGCAGCACCGTCACCTCCCGCGCGGTCAGGCCGGCGCGGAGCACGAGGCGGTTGAAGCCGTCATCCTCCATCCGCCCGTCCCAGACGGCGGCGAAGGCGTCCTGGAATTTCTCCTTCACCATGGCGCAGTCGATGGGCAGCCCGTTCTGCGAGCGCGCGGTGAAGTCGTGGATCCACACCGGGGCGGCGTGGCCGGCGATGGCGATCTCGAAGGGCGATTCGGTGATCACCTTCAGGTCCATGTGCTCCAGCATGGGCAGCACGTCGGACAGCGGCACCGGGCGGCCTTCGTGGTAGATCTTGACGTGCAGCTCGTCCCCTTCCGCCTCCAGCGGGCGGTAGAGGTTGATGCCCAGCGTGCCCTGCGCCGTCGCCTTCTCGATGCGGTCGATGTCGAAGACGGCGGCCTCCGCGTTGAACTGCTCGCGGTAGGCGGTGGGGAAGGCGTCGGCGTAGCGGCGGAACAGGGCGCGCCCCTGCTCCTCGCCGTGGGCGTCGACCAGCGCGTCGCGCAGATGGTCGTCCCAGCCGCGCGACGCCTGGACCAGCCGCGCTTCCAGATCGGCGGTGTCCACGGCGGGCACGCGGCCCGGCTCGGTGCGGATGATGAAGTGCAGGCGGGCCAGCACGCTTTCCGTCAACTGCGTGGTGAAGCCGGTGCAGGTGCCGTCGTAGGCGGTTTCCAGGATGGACTGGATGCGCCGGCGCAGCGTGGTGTCGTAGCGGTCGCGCGGCACGTAGACGAGGCAGGAGGCGAAGCGCTCGAACGGGTCGCGCCGCACGAACAGGGCCAGCCGCTGCCGTTCCTGGAGGTGCAGGATGCCGACCGCGATGTCCAGCAGCTCCGGCACCTGGATCTGGAACAGCTCGTCGCGCGGGTAGGTCTCCAGGATGTGCAGAAGCGCCTTGCCGTCATGGCCCTGCGGGTCGAAGCCGGCGAGATCCATCACCTCCGCGACCTTGCGGCGGAGATAGGGGATCTCGCGCGGGCTGCGGTTGTAGGCGACGGAGGTGAAGAGGCCCGCCACCAGCCGCTCGCCGACGATCCGCCCCTCCGCGTCGAAGCGCTTGATGAGGAAGGCGTCCATCGGAACCGAGCGGTGGACGGGGGAGGGGCGGTTGCCCTTGGTCACCATCAGGACCCGCGGGTTGCGCAGGAAGTCGCGCACGTCCGGCGGCAGGGTGGCGTAGTTGCGCAGCCCGTCGAAGACGGTGACCGAATCGTCGCGCAGGATGCCCAGGCCGCTGCCGGCGACCAGACCCAGCGAGGAGTCCGCCCCGTCGGCGCCGCTCTCGAACCGGTATTCGCGGTAGCCGAGGAAGGTGAAATGGTCGTCGTCGGCCCAGGCGAGGAAGGCCTTGGCCTCGTCCACCTCCTCGGTGGGAACGGCGGCGCGGGCGGCGTCGGCCTCCGCGATGGCGGCGCGCACCTGCTCGCGCATGGCGCGCCAGTCGGCCACGGCGGCGCGCACGTCGGCCAGAACCCGCTCCAGACCGGCGCGGGCCTGGTCGAGCGCCGCGGCGCCGGTGACCGCACCGACCTCCACATGCATGAAGGACTCGGGCGTGGCGTCGGTGGGGGCCGCCGCGGGCTCGTACAGCTCCGCGAGCTGGCCGTCGGCGTCGCGCTTCACCCGGACCACGGGGTGGATGACCAGATGGACGGTCAGCCCCTGGCGGTTCAGCTCCGCCGTCACGGAATCGACCAGGAACGGCATGTCGTCGTTGACGATCTCCACCACCGTGCGGTGGGACTGCCAGCCATGCTCCTCGACCCGCGGGTTGTAGACCCGGACCTTGGCCCGCCCCGGCGCCTCGCGCTGCTGGCCCCATTGCCACATGGCCAGCGCCGCGCCGTAGAGCTGCTCCGCCGGAGCCTGGATGATGTCGTCGGGCGGGACGTTGTCGTAGAACTGCCGCACGAAGCGCTCCGCCGGTGCGGCGCGGCTGCGGCCCAGCCGCTCGCGAACCTGCCGCACGACCTCTTCGGTCAGCTCGTCCTTGAGCTGTTCGGCCCTGAGAGCCATCGCTCCATTCCTTCCCATTTTTTTGCGGCGGTTTGCCGCCTTTGTAGGCACGAGGGTAGCCTATTTGCCGCCGCTGGCAACAGGCGGAGGGGCGTAGCCGGAAGAGGCGTTTTTTCACGGCGGAGCCCTTCGCATCCAAACCGATGAAAGTTGAATGAGTCGGAGAAGGGGCGTATTTTTTGTGCAAGCGCGTCTCTTCCGCGCAACCATCGAGACGTTCATGCCCAACGACGACGCCAACCCGCCGGAGGCCACCCCGGTTCCGCCCGCCAAGGCCCACCTGTATGTTCTGGTGGTCGATCCCGACCCCGCGCTGGCGGAGCTGACGCGCGCCGCGCTCGGCGGATTCGCGCTGGACGGGGCGCCGGTGTCGGTGCTGAGCGCCGCGACCGCCGCCGAGGCGCGGGAGACGCTGTACCGGAACCCCAACACCGCCGCCGTCCTGCTGGAACCGGTTCTGGACCCCGCGGACGCCGGGCCGCCGGCGGGGCTGGGCTTCATCGACCACATCCGCAAGGAGCTGGGGAACAGCCGCGTCCGCATCCTCGTCTGCACCGCCCATCCCGACCGGGCGCCGGAGGAAGACGTGGTGGAAGGCCACGACGTCAGCGATTACCGCCTGAAGGACGGGCTGACGGCGCGCACGCTGCGCACCGCGGTCGTCCCGCGGCTGCGCGCCTTCGCCAACCTGCAGACCCAGGCCGCCGGGCGCAAGGCGCTGGCCCGCATGCTGGTGGCGACCACCGGCCTGCTGGAGATGCGCACCCCCGACGTGCTGTTTCCCAACATCCTGCCGCGCGTCGTCGGGCTGCTGGGCATCGGGCGGCACGCCCTGCTGTGCATCCAGGGCGACACGCTGCCGCGCGACCGCCGCATCCGCGTGCGCGCCTCAACCGGGCGCTTCGCCAAATGGAAGGACGTGGACGTCACCGACCTGGGCGAGCCCAACGTGACCGCCGCCCTGGACCGGTTGAGCCCGAGCAGCGGAACCATCGTCGAGCCGGGCTATTGCGCGCTGCGGCTGCGCGCCCACGGCGGGATCATCGGCATGATCTACGTCGAGGGCCACAACAATGACGGCACCGCGCGCGAGTGGCAGTTGCTGGAGCTGTTCCGCAACAAATGCTCCATCGCCTTCGAGAACGCCCTGCTGTTCGAGGAGCTGAACACCGCCCAGAAGGCCACCGTCCTGGCCATGGGCTCGCTGGCCGAATACAAGGACAACGCCGCCGCCGGCCATCTCCAGCGGATCGAGCGGCTGGTCGGCGACATCGCCCGCGAACTGCGCGCCCAGGGCCGCTTCCCCGACGAGCTGGACGAGGAGCTGACGGAGAAGGTCGGCCTGGCCGCCCTGTTGCACGACGTCGGCATGCTGAGCGTGTCGGACGAGACGCTCGGCATTCCGGGCGAACTGGCGAACAACGACGTGGCCGCCATCCAGCGCCACACGCTGATCGGCCACCGCATCCTCGGCGAGGCGGCGCTGCCCCTGCGCGGGCGCAGCCTGCTGTCCATCGCCGCGGAGATCGCGCGTTACCACCACGAACGCTACGACGGGTCGGGCTATGTGGAAGGGCTGCGCGGCACGGCCATTCCGGTGTCGGCGCGGATCATGGCCGTGGCCGACGTGTTCGACGCCCTCATCACCGACCGCCAGTACCGCAAGGCGTTGGGCGTCGAGCACGCCATCGGCTGGATCGCCGAACGGGCGGGCCGGGACTTCGACCCGCTCGTGGTCGAGGCGTTCCTGGCCGTGGTGCGCCGCATCCAGGCCACCGAACCGGACTGGTTCCCCGAGCCGGAAGGCGGCAACCAGGGCCTGCTGGTGGCGGCCATCGGGCGCAAGCTGCGCGCCCTGTTCGGCAGCCGGGCCGAACCGATCAACTGATACGGTTCCCTTCAGCCCCCGTCCGGGCGGCCTTTCCCAAGACGGAAAGGCCGTTTCCGCGTCCTCCGGAGTCGATGGGCGTCGACACGCAGACGGAATTCCCATACATTCGCATTACGGTTGCGTCATATATATTATAGTATACGAAAAATCGTGTTACTATGAATTGTGCAACCGACGCCGCCACGACGTTCCGTGGTGGTGATCGTGCGGCAGCATTTGGCGGAGCCGACCATGAAAGCCAGAAGATTACTCTCCACCCTTTTGACCTCCTGTGCCCTGCTGCTGGGCGCGTCCGCGGCGCAGGCCGCCTACCCGGACAAGCCGATCACCATGATCGTCGCCTACGGGGCCGGCGGATCGACCGATGTGACCGCCCGCATGCTGGTCCCCTTCATCGAGAAGTATCTGGGCGGCGGCGCCCGGATCGTGGTGATGAACCGTGGCGGCGCCGGGGGTGAAATCGGCTTCGCGGCCATCGCCGACGCTCCGCCGGACGGCTACACCATCGGGTTCATCAACACGCCCAACGTCGTCACCATCCCGATCGAGCGCAACGCCCGCTTCACGCTCGACCGGCTGGACCCGCTGGTCAACATCGTGGACGATCCGGGCGTCATGACGGTCCACGGCGACAGCCCCTACAAGACGGTGGAGGATCTGGTCGCCCAGGCCAAGGCCAACCCCAACACCATCACGGTGGGGTCGACCGGCGTGGGGTCGGACGACCATCTGGGCATGCTGCTGCTCCAGCGGCAGACGGGCGCCCGCTTCACCCATGTGCCGTTTCCGGGCAGCGCCGAGAACTACCGCTCCATGCTGGGCCGCCACACCCAGGTCTGCGGGCAGAATCTGGGTGAAGGGCTGCGCGGCAAGGCGGGCGGCGACAACATCCGCATCCTGGGGGTGATGAGCAAGGAGCGCTGGAGCATGGCGCCCGATGTGCCGACCTTCAAGGAGCTGGGCCACGACTTCACGATGGCGTCGCTGCGCGGCATCGGCGCGCCGAAGGGCCTGCCCGCGGACGTCCGCAGCAAGCTGGTGGAGGCCGTGACCAAGGCGGCCAACGATCCCGAATTCCAGAGCAAGGCCCGCGACACCTTCCAGCCGCTGCGCATTCTCGATTCGGAAGCCTTCACCGTCGAGTTGAAGCAGCTCGACGGAGAGTACCGCGCCCTGTGGAGCGAGTTCCCCTGGCTGAAGTGACCGCTTCCATCCAGGAAGCCGGATAGAAAAGGCCCCTCTTCCAACCGGAAGAGGGGCCTTTTTTGTGGGCGGCCGCGGACGGAGGAGGCCACGGCGGTCCGCCACGGCCTCCCCGGTCGCCGTCAGGCCGCGGTGATGCGGCTGATGAAGGCTTCGATCTCGTTGTCGAGTTTGTTGAAGCTGCGCGACAGCTCCTCGGTCGTGGTCTGGACGGTGCCGGCGGAATGGCCGGTGGTTTCCGCCGCCTGCTGCACCAGCCGCATTTCCTGAAGCACCGCCACGGTGTCGGTGGCGGCGCGCTGGGAGCGCTCGCTGATGTCGCGGGTGGCGGCGTCCTGCTCCTCCACCGCCGCGGCGACGGTGCTGAGCGATTCGTCCACCTGACGGATGGTGTTGACGATGGCGCGGATGGCGTTGACCGCCGCGGTGGTCGCCGCCTGCACCGCCGCGATCTCCGAACCGATCTCGTCGGTCGCCTTGGCGGTCTGGTTGGCGAGGCTCTTGACCTCCTGCGCCACGACCGCGAAGCCCTTGCCGGCCTCGCCCGCGCGGGCCGCCTCGATGGTCGCGTTCAGCGCCAGCAGGTTGGTCTGGCCGGCGATGTTGTTGATGAGGCCGACCACCTCCTCGATCTTCCGGCTGGCCTCGCTGAGGCCCTGGACGATCGAGTCGGTCCGCCCGGCCTCGTCCACCGCACCGCGGGCGAGCTGGGTGGACTGGGTGATGGAGCGGGTGATCTCGTCGATGGAGGCGCGGAGCTGCTCGGCGCCGGCGGCCACGCTTTCCACCTCGCTCGTCGCCTCCTGCACCGCGTGGGCGACCGAGTCGCTGTGGTGGCTGGTCTGGCGGGCGTTCTCCAGCATGACGTTCGCCTCGCCGCGCATGGAATTGGCGGACCGCACCACCTCGCCCATCACCGCCTTGACCGACGCCTCCAGGTCGTTGGCAAGGCTGTTCATGGCCCGGCGCTGCTCCTCCGTGGCGCGGGCGCGCATGGCGTCCTGCTCGCGCGAGAGCTCCTGGACGCGCAGCGCGTTCTCCTTGAACACGCGGACGGTGCGGGCCATCTGGCCGATCTCGTCGCCGCGCTCGGCGGCGGGCACGTCGTCGTCCAGCCGGCCCTGCGCCAGCCGCTCCATGACCGTGGTCAGGCGGACGACCGGGCGGGCGATGTTGAAGCCGATGAACAGCGCCACGCCCACCGTGATCAGCAGGGCGACGATCGCGGAGGCGATGAAGGCCTGGGTGGTCGCATCGACCGATGCGTTGACGGTCGCGTAGGCGTTGGCCGACTGCTGGCGCTGGTAGGTCAGGTATTCGCGGGAGGTGCCGTGCAGGCGCCCGTAGGCCGCCTGGACCTCCTGCAGGAAGTCGAGCGGATCGACGCCCATCTTCAGCAGGTCGAGGAAGCTGGTCACCTTCGCCTGGTAGACCGAGGTGTCCGAACCGAAGCGCTGGAGGAGCTGCCCCTCCTCCTCGGTCGAGGACGACTGGCCCTTCAGCGTGTCCGCCTGGAGCTTCAGCTTGGAAAGCTGTCCGGTCAGGGCCTTCGCCTCATCCTCGACCGCCTTGGGGGAGGCGTTGGCGGTGCTGAGGATCACGGTCCGGTACAGGCCGGCGTGCGCGACGGTCAGCGTGTCGGTCAACGCCTGGACTTCCGCTTCCCGCGTGAAGGAGCGGTTGAACAGCGTGTCCAGCAGGCGTGACTGTTCCGTGATGGCGGAGCCGCCAAGCAACGCGATGGCAAGCATGCCCAGAATCGCTGTCGCCGCCGGGATTCCCATTTTCGTGGGAATGTGGAGGTGATTGAGGAAAGTCATGGAGCACCTGCTTCAACCATTGGCCGGACCGTGGGCGCCGGATGGTGAGGAGAAACGGAACCGGTCCAGCCGCCGGTCGCTTCGCCGCCGGCTGGAAGGTTCGTGGCCGGGCCGGACCCGGACGGGACGGCCCGCCCGGGTCGCGTCAGCCCGGGATCACTTCAGCCAGGGCGACGCCTGCCACAGGGCCTTCAGCTCGACGTCGATCTGCTTCAGCTCCGCCGTGAAGGCGTCGGACCCGAAGACGCGCAGCGGCTGGAAGGTCTCCTTGGCCTCGGCCTTCGCCACGAAGTCCGGGTCGGTGGCGGCCTTGGTCACCGCCTCCACCAGCTTGGCGCGGATGTCCGGGGACACACCCTTCGGCGTGGCGATGCCGCGCAGCGACGCCATCAGCACCGGGAAGCCCTGATCCGCGAAGGTCGGCAGGTTGGGGGCGACCTTCCAGCGTTCCTTGCTCATGACGCCGATGACGCGGACCGGATCGGTGGCCTCGCCGCGCAGACCCTCGCCCAGGTTCGTCGCGCAGATCTGGATCTTCTTGGCGAGCATCGCCTTGTAGTTCGCGGAGGAACCGGAGAAGGGCACGTGGATGAACTGCACGGACGCCTGGCGCTGCACCAGCAGCATGGCGAGCTGGTCGTCCGATCCCACGCCGGTCGACCCCACCGTGATGGTGTTCGGGTTGGCCTTGGCTTGATCGACCACGTCCTTCACGGTCTTGAAGGGGCTGTCCGCCGGGACGGCCCAGACGCCCGGGTCGTCCACGATGTTGACCAGCGGGTCCAGCCGGTCGAGCGAGAAGCGGGCCTGACGCTCGATCGGGATCGACACCACGTTCGGGGAGTTGATGAAGCCGATGGTGTAGCCGTCCGGCGCGGAGTCGGCGATGGCCGCGAAGCCGATCTCGCCGCCGGCGCCGGGCTTGTTCACAACCTCGACGCGGGCGCCGCCGCCCAGATGCTTTTCGATGAAGGGGGCCAGCAGGCGCGCGGTCACGTCGGTCGATCCCCCGACGTCGTAAGCAACGATCAGGGAGATCGGCTTCTCCGGATAGGCCGCCTGGGCCGAGGCCGCGGCGAGCGCCAGGGCTCCGGCTGCGAACGCCAAGAACTTGCTGCGATTGATCATCTGGATGCCCTTCTTTTACTTTGTTTGCGTGAACCCGTTCTGCATGACATCGGCTGAGATGAATTGCGGAACACTAGAAAAGGCGGAAATCGAACTCAAAACCTGGAAAGAAAAAATGGCCGGCGCGTGTTATTTAAAAATTTATTTCAAATTGATGGAGAGTTGTGGCGGTGGGCGGAAGAAGCCTGGCCGGAAAGGCGTGAGCCGCATTGCATTTGAAGGATCGCGAATGCCGGCGATGCCCGTTCTTGCGGCGAATGGAAACGTGCGGCGGTGACGGACCGGCACATCCTTGCGGGGTGAATTTGAGCACAAAACTTCTCAGCCCAACCCTTGTGTATGCCTTTCTCTATCATGACGTGAACATATTACAGATGAGTTCGTGCATCAATGGCTCTAACTGACGCACTTCGCCTGAATCGGATTTCGCCG
Source organism: Azospirillum isscasi (assembly GCF_030849505.1). GTDB lineage: Bacteria > Pseudomonadota > Alphaproteobacteria > Azospirillales > Azospirillaceae > Azospirillum > Azospirillum isscasi. The sequence goes on from NZ_JAUJFI010000033.1 coordinate 35,733, forward strand.
GGAAATCCTTCTCCAAAGAGACGTTCCCGCCGGGCCCTGGCCTGGGCCGTCCGGCGGGTGCGAAACCATTGGATGGGGGTGCGGGACCGCCTTGCCGGCGGCGGAGCGCCGGCTAGCCCATCGCCACCATGAAGGCGACGGAGATCGAGATGGGGGACAGGAGCGTGGACATCAGAAGCGACATGGACACCAGTTCCCGGCCCGACTCGTACCGCTCGGCGAACACATAGGCGTTGACGCCGATGGGCAGGGCGGCGGCGGTCACCGCCGGGGCGATCCAGTCCGGGGGAAGCATGAACACCTTGGCGGCCAGCACCCAGGTCAGCATCGGGTGCAGGGCGACCTTCATGACCGCCATCGCCGCCGACGGCAGCAGCAGGCGCCCGTTGATCGGGCTGAAGGCGATGGTGGCGCCGAGCGTGAAGCAGGCGCAGGGCAGCACGGTCTGCGCCATCAGCCCCAGCCCCTTCATGATCATCGGCGAGATCGGGATGTGGGACAGGTTGGCGGCCAGACCGAACAGCACGGACATGACCAGCGGGCTCATGGCCGTCGCCTTGATCGCCTTCCAGGCGGCCTCCACCGGCCTGCCCCCGCCGGAACGCTGGGACTCCGCCAGCATGGTCGCCACGGTGAACAGAAGCGGCGACTGGAAGATGATCAGCAGGAGCACGGGCACGGCCACCGCGGCGCCGTAGGCTTCCATGATGATCGGGGTGCCCAGAAGGGCGATGTTGGAAAAGGAGCTGGCGAGCCCGACCGGGGCGAATTCCTTCGCCCGCCGCTGCAACAGCATCCAGGCCGCGGCGATGGCGAACACCACCAGCGCGGCGACGTAGAAGGAGGCCAGGAATCCCCATTCGATGGGATCGGGGATGTCGGCCTTCGCCATGTTCGAGAACAGCAGGGCGGGGAGGGCGTAGATGCCGAGGAAACGGGAAAGCCCCTGGACCATCGCGTTGCTGAATCCCCGATACCGCGCGGCCCAGAAGCCAAGCGCGATCAAGGCGAACATCGGCAAGACGATCGTGAAGATGAGTGTCATGAAAGGATCACCGTTGGCGGGGCTTCCCGATGTCTCGCCGGATCATGACGGCGGCACCCGAAGGCGCCGCCGTCATGCCCCCCCGCGACCGGCGCCGAAGCGCCGGACCGCCAGGGGGTCACGGCCGGAAAATGACGGCCGTGATCGTCTTCCGGCCGTTTCAGGCGCGTTCCAGCTTGCGGTCGCGTTCGATGACCTCCAGCTCCGGGACGCCGAGGACCTCCACCAGGGTCCTTCCGGCCTCGATCTGGGAGGTCCACAGGCGCTCGCGCTCCAGCAGCTTCAGGCTGGCCTCCAGCGTCTCCTCCGCCAGATCCAGCGGAATGACGACCACGCCGTCCTCGTCGCCCAGGATGATGTCGCCGGGGCTGACCGGCACGTTGCCGACCGACGCCAGCACGTCCATCTTGCCGCCGAAGTTCTTGTGCGGGCCGCGCGGAACGGCGCCCTTCGCGAAGACCGGAACGTTCAGGCTGCGGATTTCGTAGAGATCGCGGACGGTGCCGTCGACCACCAGCCCGCCCAGCGCGCGGCGCTTGCAGCAGCGGACGACCCATTCGCCGGCCATCGCCACGTCCTCCAGCCCGCCGCCGGCCACCATGACGATGTCGCCCGGCTCCGCGAGGCTGACCGCGTGGTGGACCATGCTGTTGTCGCCGGGCATCGGAACGACCGTGCGGGCCTGCCCGCAGATGCGCATGCCGGGCACCATCGGCTTGATCCGGGAATCCATGCTCTGACACCGGTTCTGGGCGTCGGACGCCACGCTGCTGGGCACGCCGCGCCATTTTTCGAGCGTGTCGGGGGTCAGGCGGGGAAAGTTGGTGATGTAGCGTTGCATAGCCATGGGAGGGACCTCTTGTCGTCTGGACTGAGCGTGTCGTCTGGGCTGTACGAAGCGGGGCCGGGAAGCGCGACCAGCGGCACCGCCGGTCGGGATGCGACGACAGCGGAGCCGATGACGATCAGGCGGGGGAGGGCCGGTGTTGCCGGGGCGGCGGACGCCGGCCGGACGGAAGCCTCCTATCCGGGAAAATCACGGGCAGATCCCATCCGGAACGACCGGGCCATCCATGGTGCATACAACCCTAATCAGATAGAAGTTCTATTTGTTTCGCATTTGAAGCTTAGTCGTTTCGGAGGTCATACGCAAGTAGGTTGCTAATAAGTAAATTTGTTCACGCAAACATACGGGGTATGCGCTCAATTAATTACCTACAAAAGAATGCATCCTGAGAATTTGATGTCTGTGGATTGCATCCTTCAGCCGCCGCTGCTCTGTATGACTGCGACGCCTTGGAACCAGAAAAATCAGGGGCTGAAAAACCGGTGCGGCCATCGGGCGGCGGCATTGCGGAATCGGCTGCGGGGCCGCAGGCGGCAGCCAGGAAGGTGGGGAGGAAAAGGAAAGCCGGACAAAACGAAAAAGGCCGGCGCCCGGAGGCCCAGCCTTGTTCAATCAACGGTCCTTCCGTCCCCTTCGGAGGATTATCGCCTCCGCCGGGAAAATGGAGCGGGCGAAGGGATTCGAACCCTCGACCCCAACCTTGGCAAGGTTGTGCTCTACCCCTGAGCTACGCCCGCGCTCCGTTTCGCTGCCGTTCGGACCCTGTGTCGGTGCCGTCCGGCGGCGTGCGGCGGACTATACTCATCGATCGGCGCAATGCAAGCGTCATGTTTCACTTTTTTCGGGCGCCTGGACGAATTTTCCCCGCACCGCTAAAGATGGGTCCATGGACACCCGCAACACCCCCGAGGGCACGGCCGAGGAGCCGCTGCCGACGAGCCCGGAGCAGCTCCTGGAGCATCTGACGGCGCTCGGCATCCGCACGACGACCCACAGCCACCCGCCGTTGCACACGGTGGAGGAGAGCAAGGCGCTGCGCGGCGCGCTGCCCGGCGGCCATTGCAAGAACCTGTTCCTGAAGGACAAGAAGGAGCAGCACTGGCTGGTGGTCGCGCTGGAGGACGCGCGGGTGGAGCTGAACCGGTTCGACAAGGTGATCGGGTCGGCGCGGCTGTCCTTCGCCTCCGCCGACCGGCTGTGGCGGCATCTCGGCGTGCGGCCCGGCTCGGTCACGCCCTTCGCGCTGGTCAACGACCGGGAGCGGCGGGTGAGGGTTGTGCTTCAGGAACAGATGCTGGCGCACGACCCGCTGAACTACCATCCGCTGCTGAACGACCGGACCACGGCCATCGGGGCGGCGGATCTGCTGCGCTTCATCCGGGCCGGCGGGCACGAGCCGCTGATCGTGCCCTTCGGCGAGGAGCCTTCGGACCCGTAGCCGACGCTTGCTTAACGCGCTCCGTGCGCTCATCTATCACGCGAGATCGCAAAGGGATACGTGACCGCCATGTTCTCCATTCCGCCCGCCAACAAGCCCGCCGCCGCCGGTGCCGCCCCCGCCGCCGGTGACCTGATCAAGGACAGCAGCGACCGCGCCTTCATGGCCGACGTCATCGAGGCGTCGCAGGCGGTCCCGGTGATCGTCGATTTCTGGGCGCCCTGGTGCGGCCCGTGCAAGCAGCTCGGCCCGATCCTGGAAAAGACGGTGCTGGCCGCGAAGGGCAAGGTGCGGCTGGTCAAGATCGACACCGACAAGGACCCGATGATCGCCTCGCAGCTCCGCGTGCAGTCGATCCCGGCGGTTTACGCCTTCTTCCAGGGCCGCCCGGTGGACGGCTTCATGGGCGCCCTGCCGGAATCGCAGGTGAAGGCCTTCGTGGAGAAGCTGGTGAAGCTGGCCGGTGCCGCGGGCGGCGGCGAGGGCGACATCCTGGAGGAGGCGCTGGCCCAGGCCAAGGAGGCGCTGGAGGCCGGCGACACCCAGACCGCGTCGGAGATCTACGGCGAGATCCTGCAGGCCGATCCGGAGAACCTGAACGCCGCGGCCTACGCCGGGCTGGTCCGCTGCCTGATCGTCAACGAGGATCTGGACCGCGCCAAGCAGATGCTGGGCAAGGTGCCGGAGCAGATCGCCAAGGACAAGGAGATCGCCGCGGTGCGCAGCGCGCTGGAGGTCGCCGAGCAGGCCGCCAACGCCGGCCCGATCCCAGAGCTGATGGAGAAGCTCGCCCAGAACCAGGACGACCACGAGGCCCGCTTCGACCTCGCGCTCGCGCTGTTCGCCGCCGGCAAGCGCGAGGCCGCGGTGGACGAGCTTCTGGAACTGGTGCGCCGCGACCGCGGCTGGAACGACGAGGCCGCCCGCAAGCAGCTCGTCAAGTTCTTCGAAGCCTTCGGCCCGACCGATCCGCTGACCGTGCAGAGCCGCCGCCGCCTGTCCTCGATCCTGTTCCGCTGACCGCGGCCGGCGGCCCGGAACCGCGTCCGCGCCGCCGCCCGCTCCGTTCGCCTTCACTCTGTTCGCCGTGCGCAGGGGTTCTATATTCGTCGCATGAGCCGGAACCCCATCGCCCCATCGCCGGACCGCCTGCCGCGGCTGCTGCCGATCTTCCCGCTTGCGGGGGTCCTGCTGCTGCCGCGCGGGCGCCTTCCCCTGAACATCTTCGAGCCGCGTTACCTCGCGATGGTCGAGGACGCGCTGGCCGGTGACCGCATGATCGGCATGATCCAGCCCGCCGATCCGGCCTGCCGCGAGCGGGAACCGGCGGTCTACGGCACCGGCTGCGCCGGGCGGATCACCAGCTTCGCCGAGACGGAGGATGGCCGCTACCTCATCACCCTGACCGGCGTCTGCCGCTTCGCCATCATGCGGGAGCTGGAAGGCCAGCGCGGCTACCGCCGCGTCGCCGCCGACTGGGAGCGTTTCTCCGGCGACCTGATCGAGCCACTGGAGGGCGGCGGGGCCGTGGGCGACGGAGGCGGGCTGGACCGTCCGCGGCTGCTGGCCGGGCTGAAGGGGTATTTCAAGATGCAGGGGCTGTCGGTGGACTGGAAGGCCATCGATTGCACCCCCGACGAACGGCTGGTGACCTCGCTGGCCATGATCTGCCCCTTTTCACCCAGCGAGAAGCAGGCCCTCCTGGAGACGCCGGATCTGCCGGAGCGCGCGAAGCTCTTGATCGCCCTGGTGGAGATGGCCATTCTCGACGGCCACGAGGGCGACGGCGGCGCGCTGCGTCACTGAGTCCCTTCCTTGACAACCGACACTGTTCCTTCCGACTGCGAGGCCCGATCCATGAGCGCCCATCCCCACGACGACCCGCCCGCCGACGGCAAGACCCAGGCGCGCGTCGATCCGAAGCTTCTGGAGATCCTCGTCTGCCCGCTGACCAAGGGGCCGCTGCGCTACGACGCGGAGCGCGCCGAGCTGATCAGCGACCGCGCCGGGCTGGCCTATCCGATCCGCGACGGCATCCCGATCATGCTGATCGACGAGGCCCGCAGCCTCGACGGGAAGCCGGGGGCCGCCTGATGTCCGACGAGCAGTTCGCGTCGGACGCCTTCGGCACGAAGCACTGGCCGGTGGAAGTCCGGCTGAAGAAGGAGGAGAAGCGGCTGGAGGTCGATTTCGACAACGGCCGGACCTTCTCCTACCCCGCGGAGTTCCTGCGCGTCCACAGCCCCTCCGCCGAGGTGCAGGGCCACGGCCCCGGCCAGAAGCAGACCGTTTCGGGCCGCCGCCACGTCGGCATAATGAGCCTGGAGGCGATCGGCCATTACGCCCTGCGCATCGTGTTCGACGACCTGCACGACAGCGGCATCTATTCCTGGAAGCTGCTGTACGAGCTGGGCGAGGACCAGGACCGCCTGTGGGCGGAGTATCTGGCGGAACTGGACGCCAAGGGGCTGAGCCGCGACCCCCGGGGCCGGCGCTGAGGGGACGGAAGCGGGGTGCGGCATTCCGCCGCGGCTCCGCTTTTTCGTGTGCGGCCTTTCCGTGCGCTGTGGCGCGGAATGTTGCGCTTTCATGGAAATGGCGTAGATAACGGCCCATCGACCGTTCCTCCGCCGCAGGATGACCGCCGTGACCGCGACCGACCCGCCCGGCGCGACCGCCAGCCAGACCGCCGCTCCTGAAGCCGGCCCGCCGCCCGCCGGCGGCGCCGGGCTGCCCGTCCC
>NZ_JAUJFI010000328.1 GCF_030849505.1 Azospirillum isscasi
CGGGCGCCGGTTCGGGCGCGGGAGCCGGTGCGGGTGCCGGTGCGGGTGCGGGCATCGGGGCCGGGGCGGGCGCCGGCGTGGGGCGGGGTGCCTTGAACAGATTGGCCATGGGCATGCGTTCCTTGTCCGTTTTGCGATGGGGCAGCGGGAGGAGCAGCGGGAGAGGCTGCTGATCAGGCCGCCGGGACCAGCCGCGTCAGGCGCCGGTAGAGCTGCCAGGGCGTCAGGACGGCGGGGGCGTGCAGGCCCAGCAGGCGCTTGACCGCCTCCACGCAGGTGAAGGCCGCCCAGGGGGCCGGGCGGGTCAGGCCGCGCCGCACCGGCGCGGGGGCCACCGCCATGCCCATCCCGCGGTACCAGCCCGGCAGGTCGAAGGCGGCGGGCAGGTCGAGAACCGACACGTCGGTGAAGGGCGACAGCGGATCGACAATCACCCAGTGGCGTCCGTCGTGCAGCAGCGCGAAGCAGTGGCGGAATCCCGGTTTCAGCAGGCGCAGCCACCACAGCTCCGCCTCGCCGCGGAAGACCACCCAGACGCGCGGCGCGACCGCTCCCGCGGCGGCCCGGCAGGGCTGGGGCAGCGGCGCGCTCATTGCACGATGCCCTTTTCGCGCAGCACCGGACAAAGCTGCTCGAACGCCTCCCGCCACAGCGTGTGGGCGCGCTGTTCGCGGTGGCGGGCGGGGTCCGGCGCCATCAGGCGGCGTCCGTAATGAACCAGCACATGCAGATGGTCGCGGATCAGCAGGCGGCGGCGGTACAGCCGGTCCACCGCGCGCAGCACGTCGGTGGGCTCGCACGGGCGCCGGACCAGCCCGCGCCCGGCGACGATGCGCGCGCCCGCGGCCTTGGCGTCCTGCGCCTGGACCGACCAGAACCACGCCTCCTCCGCGCTGCCGAACGGTTCCCCGGCGGCGTCGGACAGGACCATGGACATGTTGCGGTGAAGGGCCATGCGTGGGGTCTCCCTCGTGAATTGCAGCTTGTGCGTTCGCGGGCGCAGCTTCGCTCTCGGGCGGAGCGCCGGATGGGCCGCGGCACGCGCGGTCGGCGAACACATGTTCACGTTATGTACTGATTACATTCCTTGGTCAAGGAAAATATGAATAGGTTCCTAGGGACGGGCCGGCCCGTTTATGTGATTATCCTCCCATGCTCAAACATGCGGACATCTGGCGGGCGATCGACCGCCTTGCGGCCCAGCACGGGCTGTCGGCCTCCGGGCTCGCGCGGCGCGCGGGGCTGGATCCGACGACCTTCAACAAGAGCAAGCGGACCACCGGCGACGGAAAGCTCCGCTGGCCCTCGACGGAGAGCGTGTCCAAGGTTCTGGAGGCGACGGGCGCGTCGCTGTCGGAATTCGTCAGCCTCGTCGGGGAATCCGCGGGCGCCGGCTCGCTCCAGCGGGTGCCGGTCATCGGCTACGCGCAGGCCGGCAACGCCGGCTTTTTCGACGACGCCGGCTTTCCGTCGGGCATCGGCTGGGACGAGCTTCTGTTCCCCAGCATCGGCGACCCGCACGCCTACGCGCTGGAAATCGCGGGCGACAGCATGGACCCCGTCTACCGCGACGGGGACACCATCATCGTCTCCCCCGCCGCGCAAATCCGGCGCAACGACCGCGTCGTCGTCCGCACCAAGGGTGGGGAGGTGATGGCGAAGCAGCTCGTCCGCGAAACCGCGACCAAGGTCGAGCTGATGTCCATCAACCGCGCCCATCCGGACCGCAGCATCCCGCGCGCCGACGTCGCCTGGATGGCCCGCATCGTCTGGGCGAGCCAGTAGGCGTCAGCTTTGCGGCACTTTGTCCTAGGATGAAAATCCTTGAAATAGGCCGCGAAGACGTTTAGCGTCCGGGCATGACCGGACTCGCCGGGACGCCGCGGCGTTCATCCCTTCTGCAAGACCTCGAACGCCGCCACGACGACGCGCCGCCCCGCGGCGTGCTGCGGACGGCGGTTCTGGAGGGGGCGGAGCGTCACAGCGCGCTCGCCCATGCCGCGGCGCTCCGGCTGCACGGCCGTCTGGCCGCCGAGGCCCGGCAGGGTTCG
>NZ_JAUJFI010000329.1 GCF_030849505.1 Azospirillum isscasi
ATCGATCAGATCGCCGCTTCCGCGTCTTCATCGCAACCTCCCTCCTCAGGCCGTTGCGACGACCGCTTGAATCCGCCTTGTGACCCGCGGTCGCTATGATGAATGAGGCCGCTGCCTTTGGCCGGCCGGCGGGCGTGCAGCGCCTGCTCCAGGGCGTCCAGCACGAAGCTGGCGTGGGCAGTGCGCGACACCCGCCAGCCGACAATGCGGCGGGCAAACGTGTCGATGACGAAGGCCACATAGACGAAGCCCTGCCACGTGGCGACATACGTGAAATCGGCCACCCACAAGGCATTCGGGCGGGGTGCCTGGAACTGGCGGTTCACCCGGTCGAGCGGACAAAATGCCGCCCGGTCGCTGATCGTGGTGCGCACCGCTTTGCCGCGTGTCGCGCCCCTCAGGCCCATGGAGCGCATCAGGCGGGCCACCGTGCAGCGCGCCACATCGAGGCCTTCCCGCCGCAACTGCCGCCAGACTTTCCGGACCCCGTAGACCTGGAAGTTCTCATCCCAGACCCGTCGGATAGCCAAACTCAGCTCGGCGTCGCTTCGCGAGCGGGCCGGCGCCTTGGCTGGATCGGCCCGCCGGGCGGCATGGGCGCGGTAGGTGGACGGGGCGATCGGCAGCACTTTGCAGATCGGCTCGACCCCGTGGACGGCGCGATGCGCGTCGATGAAGGCGATCATTTCTTGAACGGGCGGTCGAGATCCGCCTGAGCAAAATACGCCGATGCCTTACGCAGGATCTCGTTCGCCTGGCGCAGTTCGCGGTTCTCACGTTCCAGCGCCTTGATCCGCTCCTGCTCGTCGGTCGTCGGGCCGGGCCGCTTCCCCTGGTCGCGCTCGGCCTGCCGGACCCAGCCGCGCAGTGTTTCGGCCGTGCAGCCGATCTTCGCCGCGATCGAGCCGATCGCCGCCCACTGCGAGGCGTGATCCCCTTCGTGCTCGAACACCATCCGCACCGCGCGTTCGCGGACTTCAGGAGCGTATTTGCGTGATGCCGCTTTCGTTATGATAACCCCATTCTCTCAAGAAACGGGGCCTCCGGGAAAACCGGAGCGGTTCATTGTTCCCAGAGCTTCACACGTTGGATTGCTCCTTCGCATGTCCGGGTAGCAGCACTTGGGTGGACAAGGTTCCTTCATAGGACACTCCAACATCAAACCTTGCGGGCTATCAGGGAGGTGTGATCCCCAACAACCCTCAGGTCACACGCCAGCGGTCGGCGATCTGGAGGGCATCCGGCGCACCACGTGCCGCCCCCTCGGCGTAGGCGCCGGCACGGTCGCGCGTGACGATGGTGACGCTGGGATGGGCAGTCAACCATGCCGCCAGCGTGTCGGCGCTGCGGTCGGGCAGCAGGTCGATGACGCACCGGCGTTCGAGGTCGCACAGGATCGTTCCATACCGATGGCCCTTGCGCCAGGCCCAGTCATCCACTCCGAGAACCGTCACCGGGGCGGCCGGCGTGCCGCTGGCGGCGCGCACCCGGTCGGTCTGGCGCGCCCGCGGGCGGGCGACGCCGGGCAAGGGTTCGCTGAAGGTGCGGCACGGACAGGCGGCCTCGGAGCAGCGGAAGCGCCGGACGCGGACCAGCAAAACGGTGGGGCGGCCGAAGCACGCCACATCACCAAGGCTGCGCTAGTAGGCGCCGTGAATGCGGCGTGACGGCGTGCCGCAGCCGGTGCAGGACACCGAGGCGGCAGCCGGCTGTGCCCGCACGGTGATCCGATGAAGGCCGTGATCGATCTGATCCAGGATCTCGAGGTTGGGGAGAAAGCCAATCGAGTGCAGAGAGATGTTCAAGAACGCGACCATGAGAAAGGAGGGTTCCTTCCATATGGCGTTCCTGGCCCACGAGAGACTGCGCCTAATGTAACGCTATTCAGCGCTGCCAACTCAACTTCTGCTTGGTCAAACGAAACTTAGCAGGTCGCGGAAAAACGAACATATTTCGGCTTTTTGCCCCCGCTGAGGCTTGGAAATGGCGTTTCCGCCGCCCGTTTTTGTCAGAATGGAGCGCCTTTTCGCGCTCCGAGACGCTCGG
>NZ_JAUJFI010000330.1 GCF_030849505.1 Azospirillum isscasi
GGACCAACCTGGAGGCCCTGCGCCCCCTGATGCTGGGTGAGGGCGGCGGCCCCGGCCTGCCCGCGCTGCTGCCCGCCGGGGCGGACGGCGCCCAGGCCCGCAGCGCGCTGGAGGATGGCTTCACCGCCGCGGTCCGCGCCGCGGAGGCGATCCCCGCCCCGATCAACGTCGCCGTCGCCGACGCGGCGAAGCGCAAGCCGGTGGAGACCGCCCTGCAGCGGGTGAAGGACGTGCGCAACCTGCTGACCGGCACGGTGGCGCCGCTGCTGGAGATCAGCATCGGCTTCAACGAGCTGGATGGAGACTGAGCCATGGACGCGACCCGCCGTGGCACCCTGTTTCTGATTGGCGGTGGTCTGCTCGGGGGCGGCCTGCTCGGTGCCCTTCTGGGACCGGCGCGGGCGGAGACCGCCGGGGGGACGCTGTTCCTCAACGCCTACGCCACCGCGGCGGCCTCGCCGGAGTATGGCGTGGCGGCGCTGGACGGGGCGGGCGGCGTGCGCTTCTCCGCCCCGACGCCGGGCCGCGCCCACGGCGTCGTTCCGCACCCGGCGCGCGCCGAGGCCGTGGCCTTCGCCCGCCGTCCGGGGCGCTGGTTCATGCCTCTGTCGCTGGTGGACGGGCGTCCGGGGCCGGTGATCCGCGCGCCGGAAGACCGCCGCTTCACCGGCCATGGCGCCTTCTCCGCCGATGGCCGGCTGCTCTATGTGGCGGAGGACGACGTGCCGCGCGAGGCCGGGTCCATCGGCGTCTACGACGCGATGGACGGCTACCGCCGCGTCGGCGCCATGCCGACCCACGGGCTGGGGCCGCACGAGCTACTGATGATCGCGGACGGCACGGTCCTGGCGGTCGCCAACGGCGGCGTGATCACCCACCCGGACACAGGGCGGGCCAAGCTGAACCTGGACGAGATGGACTCCTCCATCACCTATGTGGAGGTGTCGAGCGGAAAGCTGCTCGATCAGGTGCGCCTGCCGGAGGAGCACGCCAACCTCGGCATCCGTCACATCGCCGCGCTGGCGGACGGCGGCATCGCCTTCGGCGCGCAGGACGAGCGGCCCATCGGCATGCTCCAGCCCCTGACCGGCACGCACCGTCCGGGCGGCGGCGCGGTCCGCCTGTTCGAGACGCCGGAGGACGAGCTGTCCCGCTTCGAGGGCTACATCGGCAGCGTGGCGGCGGACAAAGGGAAGGTCGCGGCCAGTTCGCCCAAGGGCGGCATCATCGGGGTGTGGGACGACGCGACGGGCGCGTGGCTGGGCGCCGCGGCTCTGCCCGACGGCTGCGGCATCGCCCCGGACGGCGACGGCTTCCTGGCGAGCAGCGGTCTGGGCGATCTCCGGACGGTCGGCACGGCGCCGGCGCTGCCCGGCGCCGGCCTGCGGCTGGCCGACTTCCGCTGGGACAATCATATGACCCGTTTCGCCGTATGATCCGCAGGGTCCGGTCCCTATGAAAAAGCGCCGGGCGGCGGCCTGGGCGGTGGCCCGGCGGCTGCGGTGCTGGTAGGCTGACGGCTCTGCCGCCAAGACACTGCCGCCGGACGCTATGATCGTCGATGAATATCTGGGGTTCCGCGCCGGGGACGAGGTTCTCGACCTTGCCGAGCTGACCGCCGGGACCGCGCGCATCAAGGAACTTCACCTCGTGCCCAGCGACTGGGCGAACGGGCCGACCGTCATCGCCGTGATGGCCAATGGCGCGGAGCGCTACGTCATCCAGCTCAAGAAGGTGCACGACCACGCCGCGAAGGAACCGGAGGGGAGGGGCCACCGCGTCGTCCCCCTGCGCCGCGGCCCGCACTGACCCGCAAGCCCCCGTTTCCCGGCCTGGAGGACGCCCCATCGTGCCCCCCATCGTGATGCGAGACTTCTGCCGGCCCGGGCGGTCGGCGCTGGTGGCGGGGGAAGCCGCGGTGGCCACCTCGCACCCGCTGGCGAGCGCGGCGGCGCTGGACATCCTGGCGGCGGGCGGCAACGCCGTGGACGCCGCCATCGCCGCCGTCGCGGTGCAATGCGTGGCCGAGCC
>NZ_JAUJFI010000331.1 GCF_030849505.1 Azospirillum isscasi
AACGTCGCGGTCACCGTCACCGACAACGCCGGCAACGCCACCACGCAAGGCGACACCACCAACGCCACGGTGGACAATCAGGCCCCCACGGTGACGGACGGCAACATCGCGATCTCCGGCGGAACGGGAACCGGCGGTGCCTACAAGACCGGCGACACCGTCACCGCGACCTGGAACAACACGCTCGCCGGCGACAACAACACCGACACGCTGACCGGCGTGACGTTCGACCTGTCCGCCTTCGGCGGCGGCAGTGCCGTGGCGGGTGTCAACAACAACGGCGTCTGGACGGCCACCCACACCATCACCGCCGGGTCCCTGGACGCCACCAGCCGCAACGTCGCGGTCACCGTCACCGACAACGCTGGCAACAGCACCACGCAAGGCGACACCACCAACGCCACGGTGGACAATCAGGCCCCCACGGTGACGGACGGCAACATCGCGATCTCCGGCGGCAGCGGGATCGGCGGCGCCTACAAGGCTGGCGACATCATCACCGCGACCTGGGACAACACCCTCACTGGGGATAACAATACCGATACGCTGACCGGCGTGACGTTCGATCTTTCCGCCTTCGGCGGTGGCAGTGCCGTGGCGGGTGTCAACAACGGCGGCGTCTGGACCGTCACCCACACCGTCACCGCCGGCTCCCTCGACGCCACGGGCCGCAACGTCGCGGTCACCGTCACCGACAACGCCGGCAACGTGACGACGACGAGCGACACCACCAACGCCACGGTGGACAACCGGGCCCCCACGGTGACGGACGGCAACATCGCGATCTCCGGCGGAACGGGAACCGGCGGTGCCTACAAGACCGGCGACACCGTCACCGCGACCTGGGACAACACGCTCGCTGGGGATAACAACACCGATACACTCGCCGGCGTGACGTTCGATCTTTCCGCCTTCGGCGGTGGCAGTGCCGTGGCGGGTGTCAACAACAACGGCGTCTGGACGGCCACCCACACCGTCACCGCCGGCTCCCTCGACGCCACGGGCCGCAACGTCGCGGTCACCGTCACCGACAACGCCGGCAACGCCACCACGCAAGGCGACACCACCAACGCCACGGTGGACAACCGGGCCCCCACGGTGACGGACGGCAACATCGCGATCTCCGGCGGCAGCGGGATCGGCGGCGCCTACAAGGCTGGCGACATCATCACCGCGACCTGGGACAACACCCTCACTGGGGATAACAATACCGATACGCTGACCGGCGTGACGTTCGATCTTTCCGCCTTCGGCGGTGGCAGTGCCGTGGCGGGTGTCAACAACGGCGGCGTCTGGACCGTCACCCACACCGTCACCGCCGGCTCCCTCGACGCCACGGGCCGCAACGTCGCGGTCACCGTCACCGACAACGCCGGCAACGTGACGACGACGAGCGACACCACCAACGCCACGGTGGACAACCGAGCGCCGACGGTGACGGACGGCAACATCGCGATCTCCGGCGGAACCGGAGCCGGCGGTGCCTACAAGGCTGGCGACACCGTCACCGCGACCTGGGACAACACGCTCGCCGGCGACAACAACACCGATACGCTCGCCGGCGTGACGTTCGATCTTTCCGCCTTCGGCGGCGGCAGCGCGGTCGCCGCGACCAACAACAACGGCGTCTGGACGGCCACCCACACCATCACCGCCGGCTCCCTCGACGCCACGGGCCGCAACGCCGCGGTCACCGTCACCGACAACGCCGGCAACAGCACCACGCAAGGCGACACAACCAACGCCGTGGTGGACAATCAGGCCCCCACGGTGACGGACGGCAACATCGCGATTTCCGGCGGAACAGGAACCGGCGGTGCCTACAAAACCGGCGACACCGTCACCGCGACCTGGAACAACACGCTTGCCGGCGACAACAACACCGACACGCTGGCCGGCGTGACGGTGGACTTCAGCCAGTTCGGCGGCGGCAGCGCGGTCGCCGCGACCAACAACAACGGCGTCTGGACGGCCACCCACACCATCACCGCCGGCTC
>NZ_JAUJFI010000332.1 GCF_030849505.1 Azospirillum isscasi
GACTGCGCGACCGCATCGCGGCCTCGCCGCTGTGCAACTCCCGCCTCAAGGTTCGCCATATCGAACGCGCCTACCGCGCGATGTGGCGGCGGTGGTGCATCACATCCGACGAGGGCATCAAAACCCGATAAGGCGGTGCGTGAACGGCCCCCGGACCGCCGGCAGAGTGCGGTTGGTTACGGTGCCCTCCTGGCTGTCCACCTCCACACGCTCGGCGTGAGCGTCCATGATGCGGCTGACCAGATAGAGACCGAGTCCGGCCCCGGCGCGCCGCCCGACGCTGGGCGACCGGTGGAACTTTTCGAAGATGTGGCCGAGGTCGGCCTGTGAAATCCCCGGACCGGGGTTTGTGAACCCGGAGCCGCACCGCGCCGCCTTCCGCCGACAGGGTCACGGTGACCACGCATGGGCTGGAGTATTTGACCGCGTTGTCGATCAGGTTCGACAGGGCCACCGACAGGAGCGACGGATCGGCCATGACCATCGTCGGCCCATCGGGCAGATGCGCGGCGATGGCGGCGTTCCGGTGCAGCGGCATCAGATCGGCGCACAGCGACCGTGCCGGTTCCGCCGCGTCCAGCGGCTGCAGCGCAGGGGCGAGGCTCGCCGCCTCCAGCCAGTCCTCGGCCAGGCAATCCTCCACCAGCTTGCGCATGCGCTGCGCCGCCCGGCGGACGCGCGTCGGCTTGTCCATGTTTTTTTCCCGCCACTTCGCCGGCGGTTCCGGTCAGGTCGTCCACCGCGACATGGATGACGGCCAGAGGGTTGCGGAATTCGTGCGACACCATGGCGAGGAAGTTGCGCTGCTCCGCCATGGCGTTGCGCTGGATCTCCAGGGCCGCCTCGGCCTTCTGGCGGGCGGCGGTCAGGCTTCGCTCCAGCTCCTTGTGGGCGGTGATGTCGTTGAGGTTGACGATCAGCGCATCGCGCCGCGCGAACCGCACCGCGGCGATGGAAACGCGCAGCCAGAGCCGCCGTCCGTCGGGCTTCCTCGGAGGCCAGCCGTTCGGCGACCATCAGCACCATCCCGACGCAGCCGATGAAGGTGAAGGGAATGTTCCAGACGAACAGCACCAGCGCTATGGCGCCGCCACCCCCGCCGCCGTTGTTGGGCACCATGTTGATCGAGCTTCCGATGGCCATGGCGACGCGCACCGCCAACATCGCCGTGTTGACGGCGAAGAGGCCGATGACCAGCCGCCGGCCGATCACGCTGCCACCGGCCCGTCCCAGCAGCGCGGCAATGGTGGCGATGGTGGCGATGGAAAGAGCCAGAAGCTTGGCACTGACCAGCGCGACGCGCGCGTTGCCGTCGTCCAGCAGCCAGAACAGCGGCACGCCCACCAGCAGCGACCTGCTCAACGGCACGGTCATCGCCGACTTCGAAATCGGGACCGACCGCCTCGCCTTCTCCGACTCGACCATCGATCTCGGTGCGGTGATCGCTTCGGCAACCGTCGTGAAGGGCGGCACGGTCTTCACCATCGGTTCCGGAAGCAGCTTCACCGTCGCCGGCCGCACCGGGGATGTGAGCGGTTGGTTCTGATGTGCGACGGTTCGGACGGAGCGGGCCGGGCCGTTGTCATGAGCCGGTCCGAAGGCGGTCGGGCCCGTCCGCGCGATCCTGGGTGTCCAGCGTGATGCCCGACCGGCGCTGGGCGAACATCGCCGCGAGAAGGGCCGCCGCCTGCTCCGCGGCGGCGGCGGGGGCGAGGCCGCCGGCGCGGACGTTGGAGATGCAGTTCCGCTCGCTGTCCACCCGGCCCGGGCGCGGCTCCCAGGTCAGATAGAGGCCCAGCGAGTCGGCGGCGCTCAGGCCGGGACGCTCGCCGATCAGAACGACGCTGGCCCGCGCCTGCAGCAGCGCGCCGACCGGATCGCCCAGCGCCACCCGCGCCTGGGTCGCCACCACCACCGGCCCGACATGCAGCCCGGCGGCGTGCAGCCTCGGGATCAGCGCCTCCAGCACCGGAACGGCGTTGGCCTGCACGGCGGT
>NZ_JAUJFI010000333.1 GCF_030849505.1 Azospirillum isscasi
ACTCATAACCTGAAGGTCGCAGGTTCAAATCCTGCCCCCGCAACCAAATTTCCGACAAAAAGGCCCGTCAAGTCAACGACTTGGCGGGCTTTGTCGTTTTCGTGGAAAATTTAATCCCGATTTTTGGGACGAATTTGGGACACCGCCATGTAAGCAACCGCCCCCTCCCCTTCGCGCTATGGGGGATTTCCCATTGGCCGACATTGATCATCTGGAGAAGCCAAGGTATAGAAACGCCTCGACGTACCCCTGTCGGGACCGAATGAGGTGGATCGTGCGGCCCTCTCCCTCATTGGACATCACCGGAATTTCTGTGGCGGCAGGCCTGCTCGCCGCCGCCGTTGGAGCGTCCTACGCGTATGTGGACCTGATGCTCAATCGCATGGGAGCATCAGGGACGGCCATCGGGCTGAACGCCGCCATGCCGGCACTGGGCTGGCTTCTGGCAACCCCGCTGATGCCGTGGGTGCTGCGGCGCTTCAATCCCGGACTGGTCATGGCCGGGCTTCTGATGACCGCGGCGGTGACCTTCCCCGGGTTCGAACTGCTGCACGACGAGCGCGCGTGGATGCTGTTCCGCTTCCTGTTCGGTGGCAGCTGCGGCCTGGTGTTTCGGCTCGTCGAATACTGGATCAGCGCGGTCTCCCCGGATGATCGCCGCAGCCGCTACATCGGGATCTACAGCGCATGCTTCTGCGGAGGTGCCGCGGTCGGAGCGGGGGCGGTGCCGCTGGTCGGGTTCCAGGGCTGGCCGCCGGTCCTGCTGGTGCTGGCATTCGTGGCGGGCAGCGCGGCGGCTTTCGGCCGCCTCCGGCACGGCCCGCCCGCCGTTGGCGACAGTCCCGAAAGCCCGCTGTGGTCACTGTCCGGCATCGCCTCGGTCGGTGTCGTGGGGGCGCTGCTCTTCGGCATGTTCGAGCCGGTGCCGTACGCGCTGATGCCGGTCTATGTGGTTCGCCAGGGGATCGGGGAGGAATGGGCGGCCTGGGCCGCCAGTGCCTTCCTGGCCGGTCAGGTGGTGTTCTCGGTTCCCCTCGGCGTGTTCGCCGACCGGTTGGGCAAAATTCCGCTTCTGGCGTTCAGCGCCATGGTCGCGCTCGGCATGACGCTGGTCATTCCAAAAACGGTCTTCGCCCTGCCGGCGTTGCTGGCGGCGATGTTCGTCTGGGGCGGTTTCGCCGGAGCGCTCTACACGATCTCCCTCGCGCTGCTGACTGATGTCTTCGAGGGAAGCGACTTGGCCGCCGCCAACGCCGTCTTCGGAACGCTTTATGCCGTGGGCTCGCTCACCGGCGGGCCGCTCCATGGGGCGGCGATGGACTGGCGCGACCCGCAGGGGCTGATGATCAGCGCGGCGGCGCTGTTCGCCGTCTTTCTGACGGTCCTGTTCTGGCGGACGCAGCGCGCGGAGAAACCCGCATGAGCGACCGGGCGGCAGACGGCCGGCTTCTGATGGAGGCGGTGGAGGATTTCCGGCAGGCGACCGGCGCACAGGATCTGTGGGAGCGGTTGAAGGCCCAGCTCACGGTGTTCGGCGTCACGGGCCTGATCTACGGAACGGAGGCGATGCCGGACCCGGATCGCTCCCTCGGCCTGATACTCAACAGCATCCAAGGGGCTGGGGCTTGGCTGGACGACAAGCTTACGATGGATCTGTTCTATTGCGACGAGTATGTCGAGGCGGCTCGCTGTGAAACCGCGCCGATCCTGTGGAGCGACACGTCGAGACTACCGACCATCAGCGACGGAGCACTGCGGTCCCTGGCCCTCGACTATGACCATGGCGTCATCACCGGTGTGACGATCCCCATGCGTTTCGCCAGTGGGCTGGGAGCCATAGCATCGGTTGCCATGCGGGAGGCATGGCCTTTGCCGAATTCGACCGGATCTGGGCCGGGAATTCCGGTGTGATCGCCG
>NZ_JAUJFI010000334.1 GCF_030849505.1 Azospirillum isscasi
GCGGTAGGCGCGTTCGATATGGCGAACCTTGAGGCGGGAGTTGCACAGCGGCGAGGCCGCGATGCGGTCGCGCAGTCCGGCCCGCAGCGCGGCCAGCCGCTCCGGAGCGGCCGCCAACCCGGCGGCGATGTCCAGATACTCGTCTTCGCTGCCCGCAATCAATTCGGTCAGGCCGAGCGAGGTCGCCATCGAGGCGGTCCAGCGGCTGACCATGGAATCCCGCGGCAAGGTGACCACCGGCACGCCCATCCACAGCGCCTCGTAAGTGGCGGTGGCGCCACAGAACGGAAACGGATCGAGGGCGATGTCGATGGCATCGTACTGGGCGAGGTGGTCGAAGACACTCTGGGTGATGCCTGCGAATTCGGGGAAATGGAGGCGCGCCGGATCGATGCGGTGTTCAGCGAAGGCCGCGATGGTCCGTCCGCGCAACCCCGGGTCCTGAAACCAGTTGGAATACTTGAGCACCAGCCTCGCATCGGGCAGGCGCCGCAGCAGGCGTGCCCACAGCTCCAGCACCTCCGGAGCGAACTTGGCCGGACAATTGAAGCAGCCAAAGGTCACCCTGCCGGTGCCCGACATCGGGGGCGGCACAAGGGGCGGCGCATCGGCGATGGGGTCGGCGAGGTAGAAGCTGGGCAGGCGGACCAGCCGCTCGGTGAAGCGTTCCGGGTCGGGCCGCGGTGACAGGACACGGTCGGAAATGAGGTAATCCACCACCTCCAATCCGGACGTCGCGGTGTCGTGGAAGCTCACCTGGACGGGAGCCGGCTTATAGGCGCAGACCAGCGGCCGGTTGGCATCGAAATGCCCGGCCAGATGAACCAGAATATCGATGCCGTCCTCGCGGACCCGGTCGGCGGCCTGGCGGTCGTTCAGGCTGACGATGTCCCGCCATTGATCGCAGTGCGCCTTGAACGCCGCTGTCATGGCGTCCGGGTTCACAACGCTGGAATAGCCGTATATCTCGAAGGCGCCGTGATCGTGCTCCCGCATCAGCGGCAGGAGATTGCGCCCGACGGGGTGCTGGCGGAAATCCGAGGACATGTAGCCGACGCGCAGGCGTCTGTGAAAATCCGGCACGTTGGCGTGCGGACGGATTTGGGCGTAGAGCGGCCGCGCATACCGGTCTTCGTGCCGGCGGTGTTCGGCGAATCGAGCCTCGCTGTCCCCGGACACGTAGAGCAGCGCGGCCAGAATGTTCCAGTGCGCCGTGCTTAGGGTGGGGTCGATGGTCAGGGCGCGGCCGAAGCTTGCGATGGCCTCGCGCGAACGGGCCGTGCGAACCCGGAGCGTGCCCAGGTTGACGTGGAGTTTGGCGTCGGCTGGTTCCAGGACGAGCGCACGGATGTAGGCGGCTTCGGCTTCCGCAAAATGGTTCAATTCCTGTCGGACAAAGCCGAAGTCGAAATGGGCGTCGGCGGAATCCGACCACCGGTTAAGGGCAGTTCGCGCAACACTTTCCGCTTCCTCCAGGTAACCGCGGTCGCGAAGGGTGTCGGTCAGGGCGCTGAAGATCTTGGGATCGTCGGGGATCAGGCCCAGGGCGCGTTCATAGCAGTTGATGGCGGCGTGGAGACGGAACCGGACGCGGTAGAGGTTGCCGAGGTTGAAATACGCTCGACCATGATCGGGGCGCAGGATCAGGGTCCGACGGTAGGCGATGATCGCTTCGTCGCCTCGATCCAGTGCCTTCAACGCATTGGCGCGATTGTAGCCGGCCTCCGCCATCTCCGGGCTCAGAGCGATGGCGCGTGTGTAGCAGGCGGCCGCCTCCTTCAGCCTCCCGACATCCCGCAACAGGTTCCCTAAATTGTAATGCAGTTGAGCGTTCAGCGGCCGAAGCGTGATCGCGGCGCCGTAGGCGGCGATGGCGTCGTCGAATCGGCCTTGCCCTTTCCG
>NZ_JAUJFI010000335.1 GCF_030849505.1 Azospirillum isscasi
CCTGCTGGTGGACCACGCCGTCGCCCGTGCCGCCGCCGACCCGGCCCCGGTGCCCGCGGCGGCGGAGCCGGCGGGCTGGGACGGGTTCCGCTATTGGCGGCTGCACGGATCGCCGGTGATGTACCGCAGCGCCTACCCGCTGGACGCGCTGGACCGGCTGGCGCGGCGCTTCCGGGACGAGGCGCGGGACCGTGCGGTCTGGTGCGTCTTCGACAACACGGCGGACTTTCACGCGGTCGATGACGCCCTGACGATGATGGGCCGTTTGGACGCCTCTATAGGTCAGAGAGACAAGCCCGCCGGCTGACCGCTATCGTTGCGGCGGAGCAAGCGCAGCCGGGGCGGTCGGGCATGGACGTCATCCTTCTGGTGCTGGTCGGGGCGGTCGTCGCCTACCGGTTCAACCGCCGGCTGACGGCGCAGGAACGCGAGATCGCGCGGCTGCGGCAGGCGATGGAGCGGCTGCAAGGGCCGGTGACGCCGGACGCCGCGCCGGTCGATGCCCCCGCCATGCACACCGCCGCCGCGGAGTCCCCGCCGGAGCCGCCCGCGATCCCGCTACCCCCGGTGCCATCGCCACCGCCGCCATCACCACCGGCGGTATCCGTCTGGAGCCGGCTGGAGGACGCGCTGGCCGGGCGCTGGCTGATCTGGCTGGGCGGGGCGACGGTCGCCCTGGCGGCGGCCTTCTTCATCAAGATGTCGATGGAACAGGGCTGGCTCGGCCCCGGCGTCCGCGTGACGCTCGGCCTGCTGTCCGCCGCGGCGCTGATGGCCGGGGGGGAGTGGCTGCGGCGGCGCGGGAAGCCGGCGGAACCGGCAGGGCGCGATCCGGTGCCGCCGGCCCTGACCGCGGCGGGGCTGTTCACCGGCTTCGCCAGCGTCTATGGCGGTTATGTGCTCTACGATCTGTTCGCGCCGCCGGTGGCCTTCGCCCTGCTCGGCGGGCTGGCGGCGCTGGGCATGGCGCTGTCGCTGCTTCAGGGGCCCTACATCGCGGCGCTGGGCCTGCTCGGCGGCTTCGCGACGCCGCTTCTGGTCTCGTCCATCGGAGGATCGGCCTGGGGACTGTTCGCCTATCTGCTGGCCCTGTCGGGAGCGGGCATGACGGTGGTGCTGTGGCGCGGCTGGCGCTGGCTGGGGCTGGGCACGCTGGTCGGGGCGTCGGGCTGGGTGCCGGTCTGGTACGTCGGCGGCTGGAGCCCCGGCGACGCCCTGCCGGTCGGCATCTACCTGCTGCTGAGCGCCGGGCTGTTCCTGATGCCCGCCCTGCTGGCGGGGCCGGTGGAGGCGGTGGCGCGCACCTCCCTGTTCGACATGCTGCGCTGGAAGGGGCGCCCGCGGGCGGACCGTCTGGCCGTCGCGGCGGTGGCGGTGCTGGGCGTGCTGATGGCGATGCTCGCCACCGTGGACGGGCACCGCACGGGATCGCTGGTGATGCTGGCGCTGTTCGGTCTGCTCTGCATCGCCGCGGGGCGCCGGATCGAGCGGATCGCCGGCATCGCCTGGATCGGCGCGCTGGCGGTTCTGCTGGCCTTCGCCGGCTGGACGGTGCCGCGCTGGCCCCTGCCGCCGCCCGCCGTCACCGCGGACGGTCACCCCATCGTGCCGCCGCCCGGTTCCGGGCTGCCGGTCCAGTCCGGGCGCTTCCTGTGGGCGGTGGCCGGCTTCGCCCTGCTGTACGGGATGTGCGGCTTCATCGCCCTGTGGCGGTCGGCGCGGGCGGCGCTGTGGTCGTCGCTGGCGGCCTGGATGCCGGTGGTTCTGCTGGCGCTCGCCTATTGGCGGTTGGACCCGCCGCGGGCGACCAGACGGTGGTTCACCAGGACCTCCACCGGCTCGTCCACCTTGCGCTCCAGCTCCACCACGGCG
>NZ_JAUJFI010000336.1 GCF_030849505.1 Azospirillum isscasi
GGTATATAAAGTATTAAGTTCCATTGTGGCATTTTCATATTTTGTCCTCCCCTATGGCTGATTCTTTATATCAACCATCACCACTGTAAGGGTCTCTAAACTAATAATATTGTGAACATAAAATTGAATCTGGTTTTAATGTGTGTTTGACCAAAAAAAAAAAATTTAGAGGGGCAAAAAATGGCTCAGCAGATAAAAGGGCTTGTGGCCAAGTCTGATGACTGGAGTTTGATTCTGGGGACCCACAAACATAAAATAAAAATTTGAAATGTGTTTTTAAAAAAACACTTCTTGGGGGCTGAAGAGATGGCTCAGTGGTTAAGAGCATTGACTGCTCTTCCAGAGGTCCCGAGTTCAAATCCCAGCAACCACATGGCGGCTCACAACCATCTGTAATGAGATCTGATGCCCTCTTCTGGTGTCTGAAGACAGCTACAGTGTACTTCTATATAATAAATATAATAAATAAATCTTTTTAAAAAAAACACTTCTTAAGATCATGAACTTTGAGTTTATTACCCAGTGGAATAACAAACGTTTAAATTATACATGTATACACCACAGTAACACGAAGACGAGAGTGAAACAGATCACAGTTATCTCTATCCACGTCCTGGAAATTAACATACGGTCTCTGTTATTGAGTGTTTTGAGTGCTTTTTTTTCTTTCTCTGGTTTGGAAGCCAACTTTAAAATGAGCAGTAATCCTGTGCATTTTGCTGTATCTTGCTACTTATGTAATTCTAAATGCCAAGCATGAGATTAAGGAATGCAGGCATTCTGAAGATTAGCATTTGTGTCTTCTTCAAAAAGTCACGCATACTGCTACTGTCAAGGAATGGCTCTCTCTGGGAAAGAATTACAGGCCATGCTTTTGGTTTGAGTCTGTCCTGGTGTTTGCATAATTATTAAAAGGTTCTTAGGTGTTTTGAAAACTCTGAGGCTCTTGGAACCCTGATCTGCCAAATATCGCAGAACCAGAGCCAAGGCAAGGTCAAGTCTATCACCTACTATTTCTATTATCTTGAAGTTACACTTGGTAAGGTTGTGGCTTTACTGTTTATTTTAAAGTGCTTTAGTCAGGGCACAACCATTTTTAAAAGCCAGTGACTGATTCTCCAGCATCACCAGAGTCTTGCGGAAATAACCAGAGAGAGCAGACTGCTCTCCCATGTTTGTTATCTATAGGGCTTCTTTATAGTGCTCTCCTGGTGATCAAGCAGACTGGGAACTAGCTGGTCCATACTTGGCGTGATTTCAGAACGAACGTATTTACTTACTGATGTGTGCATGCTCAATGGCAGCTAATGTGTTTATAAAGTTCTGAGATGGCTTTATTACACTCTCTCGACCGGCTTCCTTGAGAAGCACAGGATGAAATACAGTTTTCAGTAGTTTCCTCTGAATTCTTAAAAGGTGTCTTTTACAAATCTAGCATAAACATACATCTAGTGGGCTTGAAAAGAAGCATGATCAATGGTATATAATTTTACTATTAATGTGAAAGGCAGAGGTGGGGTCTTTCAATGTTTATTTTCTGTGTTTGAATGTGTCGCTGTATTTCTATCTGTGCACCACTTGCATGCTATCTGTGGAGGCCAGAAAACATTGGACCCTCTGGAACTGGAGTGACGGATGGTTGTGAGCCACAGTGTGGGTGCTGGGAATCAAAGCAGGGTCCTCTGGAAGAGCAGCGAGTACTCTTAACTGCTGAGCCCTCTCTCTTACCCTGGTAATGAACTCTTAAACTGTACTGTAGGATCTTTCTGTCTGTCTCTGACTCTCTCTCACCCCGTGTGTGTGTGTGTATGTGTG
>NZ_JAUJFI010000337.1 GCF_030849505.1 Azospirillum isscasi
GGCGCGCTGGCCCGGCTGCTGACCGCCGACGGGGCGCCGGCGGACTCGGTGACGGTGGGCATCGAGCGCGGCGCGCCGGGCGCCGTCCGCCTGCTGTTCAGCCTGCGCGCGACCGACGACCCGCCGGGGGGAGGGCGCCGATGATCCGCCTGCCCAAACTCCCCAAGGCCGAGGACAAGAGCGGCGGCCACAACCGGACGATCTGGCTGATCAGCTTCACCGACCTGATGTCGCTGCTGCTGGCCTTCTTCGTGCTGATGTATTCGATGAGCGAGCCGGAGGCGCAGCGCTGGACCGGGCTGGTCAAGTCGCTGTCGTCCGCCCGCTCCACCGCGGTCACGCCGTCTTCCGCGCCGCCCGAGCCGAAGGCGGCCTTCAACGCCGCCACGGTGGAGTCATATTCCGCGATCAATCTGGATTATCTGAGCGCCCTGCTGCGCACCCAGACCGCCGCCAACGAGGATCTGGCGGCGGTGGAGGTGAGGCGGGAGGACGACCGGGTGGTGATCGGCCTGCCGGCCCATGTGATGTTCGACCCGACCGGCGGCAGCTTCACGGACCAGGGACGGCGTGTGCTGTATCTGCTGGGCGCCGCGGTGGGCCGGATCGGCAACCGGATCGAGGTCGTCGGCCACGCCGAGCGGGAGGACCAGTCCGCGGGGCTGGGGTGGGAACGCGCGTTGACGCGCGCGGTTGCCGTTGCGGCGCTGCTGCGCGAGACGGGCTACAAGCGCGACCTCGTGGCGCGCAGCCTGATGAGCGAGCCGGCGGGCATCGACCCGGTGCCGGGCGGCGCGCGGGTGGACGTGGTGGTGCGCGAGGAAACGGCGGGGCCGCCCGTGTCGGGGCCGGCGGCGGCCGAAACGGAACCGGAGGAATGACGCGGATGGGGCGGGGAAGGGGGGCGTACCGGCGCTGGCTGTGCGGCTTCGTGGCCGCCACGGCGCTGCTTGCCGCCGCCATGCCGGCTGCCCGGGCCGTCGACGTCCCGGTGCGCGCCGCCACCCACAAGACCTTCGGGCGCATGGTCTTCGACTGGCCGCGCCAGACCGGCTACAGCGCGTCGGTGGAGGGCGGCACGCTGGTCGTCCGCTTCGACGAGCCGATCAACGCCGCGCTGGACCGCACGGTGTCGGCGCTGCCCGACTATCTGTCGGGGGTGCGGATCGGCGGCGACGGCAAGACCGTGACCTTCGACCTGAAGCGCCCGGTGACGCTGAAGAGCTTCCGCAACGGCAACGCCGTGGCGCTGGACCTGACCCCCGCCGCCGAGGCTCCGGCCCAGACCATCAAGGCGGAGGCGACCAAGGCGGAGACTCCCGCCGCCTCGCCCGCTGCCCCTGCCGCCGCCCCCGCGCGTTCCGCGGGGCGGGTGACGGTCAGCGCCGGCGACACGGCGGAGCAGAGCCGCCTGACCTTCACCTGGCCGGAAGGCGCCAACTACACGCTGCGCCGCGACGGCGCGTCGGCCACGTTGCTGTTCGACCGCAACGGCAACGCCGATCTGGCGCCGGTGGCCAAGACGACGCTGCGCAACATCCAGAACGTGGAGCAGTTCCGGCAGGCCAACGGCGCGCTGGCCGTCACCCTCGCCGTGCCGCAGGACGCGGAGATCAAGGACAGCAAGTCGGGCCGGTCCGTGGTGATCGACGTGCTGAATCCGGGCACGCGCGCCGGCCTTCCGGCAGCCGAAACGGCGAACGCGCCCCCGCCGCCGGGCGCCACCACGACCACGGTGCGTCCGCAGCCCGCCCCGCCGGCGTCCGTGCCGCCCGCGCCCGCCGCACCGGCGCCGGGTGCCGCGGCCACG
>NZ_JAUJFI010000034.1 GCF_030849505.1 Azospirillum isscasi
GGAGACGCCGGAGGCCGCGCGGTCCGCCGTGGCACCGCATGGCGTCGGAACGGCGGCGAACGGGGCCGGGCGCGACGCCATGGCCGCTTCCGGCTCGCCGCACCCCTCCCGCATGCCGGCGCGCGACACCCCGCTGGCGAGCAGCATGATGGCCAAACACACCACTCCCAAGCAGCAGCCCTCCACCATCGGCTTCGCCGCGACGGCGGCCCCGTCCGGATTCCGCAAGGCGGCGGTCCCACCGGCACCTGCGGCCCAGCCGGACGCCGCGTCCGGGGCTGCGAACACGGACACGGCAACCACTGCCCCGGCCACCACCCCGGCCGCCACCCCCGCTGCCGGCGGGACCGCTGCCAACGGCAACGCCTTCGCGCCCGTGACACCGGACATGCTGTCTGAGACGATGATGCGCAATCTGGCCAAGTACGAGCAGGGCCGGAGGGCCGCTCATGCCCCGGCGCCCAGCCTGCGGGTGTCGGGCTGAGCGCGATGATCCCCGGAAACGGGTAGGGAAGGGGTTATGGAGATCACCGTTCACCCGGAGGGCCGGCTGGACTGGCCCGGCGGGTCTTTCCGTTGCGTCCTGGGCCGCGGCGGCATCCGCACCGACAAGCGGGAGGGCGACGGCGCCACCCCGGTCGGACGTTTCGTGCTGCGCCGCGTGCTGTGGCGCCCCGACCGGCTTCCGCAGCCCGAGACCGGCCTGCCCGCGACGCCCATCGCGCCCGACGACGGCTGGTGCGACGACCCCGCGGACCCCGCCTACAACCGACCGGTGAAGCGTCCCTACGCCGCCAGCCACGAGGAACTGTGGCGCGAGGACCATGTCTACGACGTCATCGTGGTGATGGGGCACAACGACGACCCGGTGGTGCCGGGCCTGGGCAGCGCCGTGTTCATGCATGTGGCGCGGCCCGACCGGGCGCCCACGGCGGGCTGCGTCGCGCTGCCCCTGCCGGACCTGCTGCGCCTGCTGAAGGATTGCGCGCCGGGCACCGTGCTGACCGTGCCGGACCCGGCGAGGTAGGCGCCGCTATCCGGCGGTGGGGCCGGCGGTGGGGCCGGCGGCAGGGCCGGCGGCAGGGTAGGGGCGGGCCCCGAAGATGGCCGTGCCGACCCGCACATGGGTGGCGCCGAAACGGATCGCCGTCTCGTAATCGCCGCTCATCCCCATGCTGACCTCGGGCAGGCCGGCGCGGCGGGCCATGTCGGCCAGCAGGGCGAAATGCATCGCCGGCTCCTCGTCCACCGGCGGGATGCACATCAGCCCGGCCACCGGCAGGTTCCAGGTGCCGCGGCAGGCGGCCAGGAAGGCATCCAGTTCCGCCGGGGGAATGCCCGCCTTCTGCGGCTCCTCGCCCGTGTTCACCTCGATCAGGCAGCGCGGGCGGCGCCCGCTGCGCGCCATCTCGTCGGCCAGGGCCTCGGCCAGCCTGGGCCGGTCCACCGTCTGGATCACGTCGAACAGGGCCACCGCGTCCTTGACCTTGTTGGTCTGGAGCGGGCCGATCAGGTGCAGTTCCAGGTCGGGAAAGCGCTCGCGCAGGGCGGGGAACTTCGCCTTGGCTTCCTGCACGCGGTTCTCGCCGAAGACGCGCTGGCCGGCGGCCAGGGCCTCCTCCACCGCTTCGGCGGGATGGGTCTTGGAGACCGCGACCAGCGTCACCGCGCCGGGATCGCGCCCGCCGGCGGCGCAGCTTTCCAGGATGGAGCGGCGCACCGCCTCCAGCCGGGCCGTGACGGTGTCGGGCGGCGTGCCGGACGATGTATCTGTGTGCGAAGCGGACATGCCGGTCCTCCCCCCTTGCGGCCCCTCGTACGGCCCCTCGTGGGGCGCCTTCTGCGGCGCCTGCCTGTACAGGGACCGGAGGGCGTGGTAACGGACGGGCCGACGAAACGCAAGCACCCCGAGGAGAACACGGCATGCGTGGTTGGATGCGTCCCCTGATCCTGTCGGCGCTGATTCTGGGGGCCGCGCCGTTCGTGGCCGGCGGCGCCCTCGCCCAAAGCCCTGCCGGCCAGAACACCGGCAAGCCCGCCGGGAAGGAGGGTCCGAAGACGGTGGTGGGATCGGCCATCGCCCAGGCCCCCTTCGCCGACCAGCCTTTCCCGTTGCAGGACGACGGCACCTACAAGGAGTTCATGGGAGCCGCCGCCGCCGACATCAACCGGCGCTGCACCAAGCTGGAAAGCTACGGCTGGGAGTTCAAGAAGGGCGACGACGCGCGCCGGGACCAGATCCTGGACTCCACCCTGGGCGGATTCCGCAAGGCCGGCTGGAAGATGGGCGAGGTGAAGGTGCGCACCATCCGCGATCCGGGAACCACCGCCTACACGGCGGAAAAGGCCAAGCAGCGCCTGCTGGCCATCTGGACCCCGATGGAGGACGCCGCGATCCTGCTGCTCTGCGAGACCGAAGCGGCGCAGGCGACCAAGAAGTAGGAACTGCCAACCGGCTGGTCACCCAAAGGAAAACGGCGGCGGATGGGTATCCGCCGCCGTTTCCGTCAGACGTGCCGCAGGGCCGATCAGAAGGCCAGGCGGGTGTCGATCATGATGATGTGCGCGCGGTCGTCGGGGTTGATGCCGCCGTTGTCCACCGTGGTCAGCTTCGAGTCGAGGTCGAGGTAGCTGTACTCCAGGCCCGTGGTCAGGCCGGGCGCGATGGTGTAGGTCACGCCGGCCTGATACAGCTCGGCCTTGACCGGAGCCACGAGGCCGGTGTTCGGGCTGGTGCCGTTCGAGCGCGACTGCGAGTAGTTGGCCGCCAGGATGAACGGGCCCGCGGCGTACTGGGCGCCGACGATCCAGATGTCCTGCTTCTCCTTCACGGTCAGCGACTTGTCGTAGCCGCTGTCGCCGCTGTAGGCGTAGCTGCCGCCGATCTTGAAGTCGCCGTAGCCGACGTTCAGGCCGGCATGGACGGAGCTGAGCTTTTCAAAACGGGCGCCGGTCGAGTCGTTGACCGAGTCGCCGAACTGGTAGAAGGCGCTGGCGCCGACGGTGAAGCCGCCGAACTCGTTGGTGTAGGTGCCGCCGACCTCGACGACGTCCTGATAGCCGCCGTTGTCCTGGCGACGGTTGACCGAAGTGTTCGAGTCGCCCGAACGCGGCATGTAGGAGACGCCGCCCTGGAGGCCCGCGAAGGTCGGGGTCAGGTAGATGATCTTGGTGCCGACGTCGCCCGACGCGATGGCGCGGAAGTTGTTGGTGGTGGTCGGCAGCAGCGAATAGGTCTGCGAACCGGCCAGGAACTCCACCGTGTTGTTGTCCGGGCCGCCGGCGACGCCTTCGACGTTCGGGCCGATGATGCCGAACTCGTCCGACAGGCCGTTGATCGTGCCGGCCTGCACGGTGCCGAAGCCGCTGTTCACGAAGATGAAGGCGCGGTCGGCGTCCATGGTGCGGACGTTGCTGGCGCCGTTGGCGGCGCGCATGCGGACGCGGCCGCCGTACTCCAGGCCGTTGTCCATCGTGGCAACCGGCGTGACGGTCACGCGGAAGCGGTTGACGAACTCCGTGGAACGGGTGCCTTCGTCACGGTCCTGCTCGACATAGGCGCCCTGGAAGAGGGCGTCGCCACCGATCTTGACCTCGAACTTGGTCTGGGCGGAAGCCATGCCGCTGAAGGCAGTGATCGCGATGGCTGCGCAGCCCGTAACAAGAGAACGCTTCATTGATGGTCCATCCTTCTGGCAGGCCCCACAAAAGACCAGGGCCGTGCGGTTGTGCTTCCCATCAACCACTAAGCCATTCGATCGCCGATCGGGCAAGGGCGATTCTACAACGAACGGTGTGCGACTGTAACACAGTTGCCATTCAGACACAGTTACAAGTACTTGAAAACAAACTGTTTTTTCGCGATGCCGCAAATATGGCACATGCTCTGTTCAGCTTTTAGGCGCGATGAACAAACTTTGAGCAGGGAAAAAGCCATACGGAAGCGCAAGGAAAAGGCGCAGACCGGCAGACAAAGAAGGCAGACAAAGAAAAAGGGCGGTGGCCGAAGCCACCGCCCCCTTCATCCACGGATGACCGCAGATTAGAACGCCAGGACCGTGCGCAGGAGGACGACGTGGCCCTCGTTGTCCAGGTTGGCGGCGGCCGTGCTCAGATCGCTGTCGGCCTGGAAGTAGTCGTACTGAGCCTGCAGGGTCAGGCCCGGAGCGACGGTGTAGCCGGCGCCCACTTCGTAGACTTCCAGGGTGCGGTCGCCAGCGGTGTAGAGGCTGCCGGCGTCCTTGCCGTTCTTGTAGTTGGCGCCGACGACGATCGGGCCGGCGGTGTACTGAGCGCCGACAACCCAGAGGCGGCTCTTCTCGTTGTCCGAGGTCGCGGTCTGGATCTGGCCCGACTCACCGAAGTCGGTGTACGAACCGCCGAGCGTGAAGCCGGCGTAGCCGATCTGGGCGCCGACCTGCCAGGCGTTCAGGTCCTCGACGCTGGCGCCGACCGTGGTCGTGCCGGCGGCGTTGCCCCAGTAGTAGCCGGCGCTGGCCTTCAGAGCGACACCACCGAAGGTGTTGCTGTAGTTGGCGCCGACTTCGACCAGATCCTCGAAGGTGGTCGAGAAGCCGCGGCCGGTGGCGGTAACCGCCGGCAGGTCGAGGCGGTTGACGCTGGCGTGCGAGTCGTCGTTGCGCGGGGTGTAGCTGGCACCCACCTGCAGGCCGGCGAAGCGCGGCGAGAAGTACACGATCTTGGTCGCGTTGTTCTCGACGACCAGCGACTGGCTCAGCAGCGAGCCGTTCAGGCCGGCGAGGCCGCCGCCGATGTCGGAGGTCTGGCCGATCCAGGCGGTGACGCCGTCATAGATGCCGAGCTGCAGGTAATCCTGCGGCGCGGTGATGTAGGTGGCGTCGTTGAAGGAGTTGGTCACGCCCATCTGGACCTGACCGAAGGCGCCCTGCGCGAAGATGTAGCCGCGGTCGGCGTCCATCGTGCGGGTGTTGCCGGCGCCGGAGTTGGCACGCATACGGATGCGGCCGCCGTACTCCAGACCGTTGTCGGCCTTGGCAGTCGGGGTGACGATCACGCGGAAGCGGTTGCGGAAGTCAACCGAACGGGCGCCCTGATCGCGGTCCTCGGAGACGTAGCCGCCTTCGAAGTAGGCGTCGCCGCCGACCTTCACTTCAAACTTGGCCTGAGCGTTGGCAGCGCCGGCACCCAGAGCCAGAGCGGCAGCGGCGCAGCCCGCGAGCAGATAACGGTTCATGATTGTTGCCTCCATCCTGGCAGCAGAATTTTCAGCCCGGTTTAACGTCCTGGCTGTGAATGTCCTACGCAGATGGGCGGACGCCAGCAAGCCGGAAATCGCAAAGTTGCAGCAATGAAGGAACAGTGTGTCCGACGGAGCACACCCGGATCGCGGGCCGCCGGCGCGATTCCGCGGTGCGGGCGGCCCCCTCCGAAGGGCCGGCGCGCCACCGCCGGACACAGCAAAGGCACAGTCCGCGCCCCGCATCGCCTGTTGCCGCGGGCGTGCTTTTATGGTCTTTTCACCCGCATCCGCCGCGGACTCGTGTGCGGTACCCCGAATTTATTGATCCAGGTTCCGATCATGCGCCGTTCCCGTGTCGTTCGCCTTGCCCCCGTCGTGCTCGCGGCGTCGCTCGCCGTGGCCGGTTGCTCCAGCTGGGGCGGCCAGACGGAAACCGTCGATGAGCAGATCAAGAAGGAATACAAGTTCGGCAGCCTTCTCGGCACCGACGGCGGTTTCAACCTGTTCGGCAAGAACAAGCGCAACGGCGCCGACCAGGGCGACCCCAACGGCATCGGCGTCAACAGCTTCCTGTGGCGCGCCTCGCTGGACACGCTGTCCTTCATGCCGATCGTGTCCGCCGACCCGTTCGGCGGCGTGATCCTGACCGACTGGTATTCGCCGCCCGACGCGCCGAACGAGCGCTTCAAGGTCAACCTGTACATCATGGACCGCCAGCTCCGCGCCGACGGCGTGCGGGTGTCGGTGTTCAAGCAGCAGCGCGCCGGGGCGGACTGGCGCGACAGCACGGTCGGACCGGAGACGTCGACGACGCTGGAGGACGCGGTGCTCACCCGCGCCCGCCAGCTCCGCGTGGCCCAGCAGGCCGCGGCGCGCTGAGCGCGGGCGCCGTCCGGGCGGGACAGGGCGGGAGCGTCGCTCCGCCGCCTGTCGTTCCGCCGGCGGCGCCTTACTTATAAGACCCTCGAAATCCACCAAACGGCGTCTGCGGTCATGTCGCGTTACAATGTCAAGGAAACCGAAGCGAAGTGGCAGGGCGAGTGGGAGCGGCACGGCTGCTTCACCGCCCGCGAGGACGCTTCCCGCGAGAAATATTACGTGCTGGAGATGTTCCCCTACCCGTCGGGGCGCATCCACATGGGGCATGTCCGCAACTACACCATCGGCGACGTGATCGCGCGCTACAAGCGGGCGCGCGGCTTCAACGTGCTGCACCCGATGGGCTGGGACGCCTTCGGCCTGCCGGCGGAGAACGCCGCGCTGGAGAAGAAGACCCATCCGGCCAAATGGACGCGCGAGAACATCGCGGCCATGCGCGCCCAGTTGAAGACGATGGGCCTGTCCATCGACTGGGACCGCGAGATCGCCACCTGCGACGTGGAGTATTACCGCCACGAGCAGAAGATGTTCCTGGATTTCCTGAAGGAAGGTCTGGCCTACCGCAAGGAGTCCTGGGTCAACTGGGACCCGGTGGACAACACGGTCCTCGCCAACGAGCAGGTGATCGACGGCCGCGGCTGGCGCACCGGCGCGCTGGTCGAGAAGCGCAAGCTGTCCCAGTGGTTCCTGAAGATCACCGCCTACGCCGACGAGCTGCTGAAGGGGCTGGACACGCTGGACCGCTGGCCGGAACGCGTGCGCCTGATGCAGGAGAACTGGATCGGCAAGTCCACCGGCGTGCGCTTCCGCTTCGACATCGTCGGGCGCGCGGATCGGCTGGAGGTCTTCACGACCCGGCCCGACACGCTGTTCGGCGCCTCCTTCGCCGCGATCTCCGCCAACCATCCGCTCGCCGCCGAGCTGGCCGCCGGAAATCCCGCGCTGGCCGACTTCATCGCCGAGTGCAACCGCATGGGCACCAGCGAGGAGGCGATCGAGACCGCCGAGAAGCGGGGCTTCGACACCGGCCTGAAGGTCGTGCATCCCTTCGACCCGTCCTGGGAACTGCCGGTCTATGTCGCCAACTTCGTGCTGATGGAATACGGCACGGGCGCCATTTTCGGCTGCCCGGCCCATGACCAGCGCGACCTGGATTTCGCCCGCAAGTACGGCCTGCCGGTCAATCCGGTGGTCGTGCCGGCGGACGCCGACCCCGCCAGCTTCGCGGTGGGGGACGAGGCTTACACCGGCCCCGGCCTGCTGCGCAATTCCACCTTCCTCGACGGGCTGGAGGTCGAGGCCGCCAAGCAGGAAGTGGGCAAGCGGCTGGAGGACAAGGGGCAGGGCGAACGCACCACCCAGTACCGCCTGCGCGACTGGGGCGTCTCCCGCCAGCGTTACTGGGGCTGCCCGATCCCGGTCATCCATTGCGAAAGCTGCGGCATCGTTCCGGTTCCGGAACAGGATCTGCCGGTCGTTCTGCCGGAGGACGTGACCTTCGACAAGCCCGGCAACCCGCTGGACCACCACCCGACCTGGAAGCACACGAACTGCCCGGCCTGCGGCAAGGCGGCGGTGCGCGAGACGGACACCTTCGACACCTTCATCGAGTCGAGCTGGTATTTCGCCCGCTTCTGCTCGCCCAAGGCCGAGGATGTCGCCTTCACGCGCGAGGCGGTGGACTACTGGCTGGCCGTGGACCAGTACATCGGCGGTATCGAGCATGCCGTGCTGCACCTGCTCTATTCCCGCTTCTGGACGCGGGCGATGAAGCAGTGCGGCTACCTGAACGTGGAGGAGCCCTTCGCCGGCCTCTTCACCCAGGGCATGGTGAACCACGAAACCTACAAGGACGCCGGCACCGGCGCCTGGCTGGCCCCCACCGACATCCGCAAGAACGATCTCGGCGACTACATCCGCAACGACAACGACGGCCCGGTGACGGTCGGCCGCGTCGAGAAGATGTCGAAGTCCAAGAAGAACGTGGTGGACCCGGCGCACATCATCGGCACCTACGGCGCCGACGCCGCCCGCCTGTTCATGCTGTCCGACAGCCCGCCGGAGCGCGATCTGGAATGGACGGAGGCCGGCATCGACGGCGCTTGGCGCTACATCAACCGCCTGTGGCGCATGGTGACGGAATCGCCGGTGGAGCTGCCGCCCCCCGGGGCGCCGAAGCCGGACGCCCTCGGCGCCAAGGCCGAGGCGACCCGCCGTCTGGTCCACAAGGCCATCGCCGGCATCTCGGAGGATCTGGAGAAGTTCCGCTTCAACAAGGCCGTGGCCCGCGTGCGCGAACTGTCCAACGCCCTGGCCGAGCTGGACGGGAAGGGCGAGGGCGAAGGCTGGGTCCTGCGCGAAGGGTTCGAGGCCACGGCCCGCCTGATCGCTCCGATGATGCCCCATCTGGCCGAGGAGCTGTGGGCGCAGCTCGGCCACGCCACCTTGCTCGTGGACCAGCCCTGGCCGCAGGCCGACGCGGCCCTGGTGGTCGAGGATTCGGTCACCATGGCGGTGCAGGTCAACGGCAAGCTGCGCGCCACGCTGGAGCTGCCGCGCGACATGGCGAAGGACGCCGCGGAGCAGGCCGCACTGGCCGACGCGAACGTCCAGCGCGCCCTGGAGGGCAAGCCCGTGCGCAAGGTCATCGTCGTCCCGAACCGGGTGATCAATGTCGTCGTCTGACCGCCATCACGGCAAGGCCGGCGTCCGGCGGCGGGGGCTTCTGGCCCTCGCCCTGCTGGGCCCGGCGGTGCTCGCCACGTCGGCCTGCGGTTTCCAGCCCATGTATGGAAACCTTGGGGCGAACAGCATCGGCGCCGCCGAGCTCCAGCAGGTGGACATCGGGGTCATCAAGAACCGCTATGGCCAGAAGCTGCGCAACCACCTGATCGACCGCTTCTACGCCGACGGCCGGCCTTCCGCTCCCCGCTACCGGCTGGAGACGACGTTGACCGCGTCGGAGCAGAAGCTGGCGCTGCAGAAGGACGCGACCGCCACCCGCGCCCAGCTCGTCGTGAACGCCCCCTACCAGCTCACCGACGCGGCGACGGGCGCGATCCTGTTCCAGGCCAACGCGCGCTCCTTCATCAGCTACAACGTCCTCGAACAGCAGTACGGCGCCCTCGCCACGGTCGAGAACGCCTACGACCGCGCGCTGCTGGAAATCGCCAACGAGATCACCACCCGGGTGTCCGCCCAGCTCGGCCGCAAGCCCTGATCCGCACAGCATAGCGGGGGCTGCGGTCCCCAGCCACCGACGGTGTCTTCGTGAAGCTGCAAGCCCGGGCGATCGACGGCTTCCTGCGCAGCCCCGATCCCAAGATCCGCGCGGTCCTGCTCTACGGTCCGGACACCGGTCTGGTGCGCGACCGCGCCATGGGGCTGGGCCGCACCGTGGTCGCCGACCTGTCCGATCCCTTCCGGGTGACGGAGATGCTGGGCCGCGCCGTCGCCGACGACCCGGCGCGTCTGGCCGACGAGGCTGCCGCCCTGTCCTTCACCGGGGGCCGCCGCCTGATCCGCGTGCGCGAGGCGGAGGACAACGTCACCGCCGCCTTCACCGCCTTCCTGGCCGACATGCCGCCGGGTGACAGCCTGGTCATCGTGGAAGCGGGCGACCTCGGCAACCGGTCGAAGCTGCGAACCCTGTTCGAAGGGGCGGTCGGTGCCGTCGCCATTCCCTGCTATGTGGAGGAGGAGGCGGCGCTTGGCCGGGTCATCGCCGACATCCTGCACGGCCATGGCCTGACCGCCGATCCCGACGCCCTGTCCTTCCTCGCCGGCAACCTCGTCGGCGACCGCATGGTGGCGCGCGGCGAGATGGAAAAGCTGGCGCTCTACATGGGAACGGAGACCCGCGTCCGGCTGGAAGACGCCCAGGCCTGCGTGGGCGACAGCGCGGCCCTGTCGCTTGACGAACCGATCTGGGCGGCGGCGGAGGGCGATTTCGCCACGCTCGACCGCTCGCTGGCCCGCCTGTTCGCGGAGGGGATGGCCCCGGTGGCGATCCTGCGCGCCGCCCAGCGCCATTTCCAGCGCCTGCAGCTGGTGGCCGGGCAGGTGGCGGTGGGCAAGTCGGCGGACGCCGCGGTGGAAGCGCTGCGCCCGCCGGTGTTCTTCAAGATGAAGCCGCGGCTGACCGGCCAGGCCCGCCGCTGGCCGGCGCCGCTGGTGCGGCAGGCGCTGGAGCGTCTGGTCGAGGCCGAGGCGGACTGCAAGCGCACCAACATGCCCGACCAGACGCTGTGCGCCCGCGTTCTCTTCCAGCTCGCCTCGCTGGCGCGGCGCTGACCTTTTCTCCTTACTTCGCCGACAGGAACTGCGGCACGCGCAGCAGGATCAGCTCGTTGTGGTCCTGTTTGCCCAGTTCGCGGCCCGACGAGTAGGGGAGGTTGTTGTCGTTGCCGACGACGATGTGCTCGGCGTCCACCACGTCCACATTCTCGATGGTGACGAAGGGAAAGGTGAACGTGCCCTTGTCGCCGCCGATGCGGGCGACGCCCTTCGGGTCGTCGATGTCCATCAGGTCGATGTACCCGACCTTCTTCACGAAGCCTTCCGCGTCGGCCTGGGCGAAGTCGATCTTGTAGACGCGCTTGAACCGGGCCGGGATGTTGAAGCAGTCCGGGGTGGGCTGGCCGGTGCAGCCCTTGGCCGGGTTGCCCTCGCCGTTGTCGCGCTCGATGATCAGGCCGCTGGTGGCGTCGATCATGTTGAAGTCGCCGATGTTGTTGCCGTTCGCCTCAAGAAGGTACTTGAAGCTGCGGCCCGTGAACGCGCCCTTGGCGACGTCGAACTCGGCGATGCGCAGATACTCGCGCCCGTCTTTGGTTTCCCAGGCACCCCCCGTCCAGAGCGGTCCTTCGAACAACGGGTAGAGGAACTTGCCGTCCTTCGACGCGGCCATCCCCTCGAAGCCGCGCGACCGGCGCACCTCGAAGCCGACCGCGCCGGGCACCGCCGGGGTGGACAGCGCGTAATGGTCGGGGGAGCGCACCGGCTTGCCGTCCACCGTACTCTCGTGCATCGCCAGCACCTTGCCGGTCCGATCGGTGACCAGGATGTAGGGGCCGAACTCGTCGCCGAAATACATCCGGTCGCCGACGATCTGCAGGCTTTCCACATCGAAGTCGGCGCCGGTCAGGTAGCGTTCCCTGGTCGCCTCGGTGACGATGGGGAAGGGCACCTTGCGGTCGGGATCGCGCAGGAACAGCGTTTCGGACACCGCGGCCTTGCCGGTCTTCCAGTCGATGGCCAGCCTGTGCACCGTCAGCATGGCGTCGGCGGAGTTGCCCTTGCTGCCGAAACCGTTGTCGGTCAGCACCATGAAGGTCCCGTCGCCCAGCGCCTTGATCCCGGAGAAGCCCTGGACCGGTTGGCCGTCGAAGGGCAGCGCCATGCCGGTGCCGCGCGGCGCGCCGGACGCCGACAGGAAGGAGGTGCCGTCGAGGCTGCGGGGCTGGTCAACGCGCTTGCGGTCGGCGGCGGTGAACTTGCCGGAGGTGCGGAACAGGTCCGGCGCGTCCGCCGGCGGCGCGATGAAGGTCGCGGCGTCGATGATCCCGTGCCCGGCCAGCTCCGCCGGGAATTTCTGGTCCGCGAGAGCCGGACCGGCCAGCAGGGCCGCGGTCAGTCCGGCCAGGCACAGGCCGTGAATGGGCTTCATGAGTCTCCCCCTCTGTGTCGGCTCCGGCCACGCCGATGCGGCCGGACGACCCTGTTTAGGGGGAGTTCATGGTGGTGCCGTTACACTAAAGTGACAGTTTGGTTCCGCGACAGCCTATTCACCACCAAGGCGCCGCAGCACGTCGTCGAGCTGATCCAGCGTCTGATAATGGATGGTGATGGACCCCCCCTTGCCCTGGGGCGTGATGGCGACCTTCAACCCGATGCGGGCGGAGATCTCCTCCTCCAGGTTCACCAGATCGACGTCCTTCAGTGTCGGATCGGTGGCGCCGCCGCCGCGTCCGCCCGCCGCCTTTTTCGGCTTGGTCGGGGCACCGCCGCGCATCAGGTCTTCGGTCTGGCGGACGTTCAACCCCCGCTTGACCACCTCGCGCGCCACCGACACCGGATCGGAGGAGGTGAGCAGAGCGCGGGCGTGGCCGGCGCTGAGCGCCCCGTCCTGCACCATGCCCTTGACCGGGTCGGGCAGGGCGAGCAGGCGCATCATGTTGGCGACGTGGCTGCGGCTCTTGCCGACCGAGCGCGCCAGATCCTCCTGCGTGTGCTCGAACTCTTCCATCAGGCGCTTGTAGCCTTCCGCCTCTTCGAGCGGCGTCAGGTCCTGGCGCTGAATGTTCTCGATCAGCGCGATTTCCAGCGCTTCGCGGTCCGACAGCTCGCGGATGACGACCGGCACCTCGTGCAGGCCGGCAATCTGCGCGGCCCGCCAGCGGCGCTCGCCGGCGATCAGCTCGTAGGAGTTCGTCGTCTCGGAATCCCGGCGGACGAGCAGGGGCTGGAGGATGCCCTTGTCGCGGATCGATTCGACCAGCCCTTGAAGCGCCTCGTCGTCGAAGGTCCGCCGCGGCTGGTACTTGCCGGGATGGATGAACTCGATGGGCACCTGCTTGGACTGGCGCACCTTGTCCAGGGCGGAATAATCCTCCGCCGCCTCGCCGAACAGGGCGGACAGGCCGCGGCCCAGGCTGGCGCGGCGGGCACCGCCGTCCGAACGTTTGGTATCCTCCATCATGCGCTCAGCCTCTTCTCACGGCGCAGCACTTCGCCGGCCAGATGGATGTATGCCTGCGACCCGGGGCAGCGCATGTCGTAGATCAGCACCGGTTTGCCGTGGGACGGCGCCTCCGACACCTTCACGTTCCGCGGGATGACGGTGTCATAGACCTTCTCCCCGAAGAAACCGCGGACATCGGCGGCCACCATGTCGGACAGGTTGTTGCGCTTGTCGAACATCGTCAGCACGACGCCGTGGATGTCGAGGTCGGGGTTGAAGGCGCGCTTCACCCGCTCGATGGTGCGCACGAGATGGCTGAGACCCTCCAGCGCGTAGAACTCGCACTGCAACGGCACCATCACGGCGTGGGAGGCGACCAGCGCGTTCAGCGTCAGCAGGCCGAGCGCCGGCGGGCAGTCGATCAGGACGTAGTCGTATTCCAGCGCGCTTTTGTCCACCGCCTCGCGCAGCCGGAACTCGCGCCGGTCGGAGGTGACGAGTTCGACCTCCGCGCCCGACAGATCGACGGAGGAGGTGATGATCGACAGGTTCGGCACCGTCGACACCGTTGCGGCGTCCTCCAGCGGCATGCCGTCGAACAGCACGTCGTAGATGCCGACGCGCCGGTCGGCACGCGGGATGCCGAGGCCGGTTGAGGCGTTGCCCTGGGGATCGAGGTCGATCACCAGAACGCGCTTGCCGATGGCGGCCAGGGCGGTTGCCAGATTGATGGTGGTCGTGGTCTTGCCCACGCCGCCTTTCTGATTGGCAATCGCGATGACGCGGGCGGAAGGGGGAGCGGAGGGCATGGCAGCCTCTCGGGAAGCCTCGGAGCGGGAATGCATCAAGGTCGCGGTCTTAGACACGGGCGATACCACTCACACGCAGGATGGTTCCGGTGGGGTCGGTGCGGCTGTCGAAGCGCTCGGTCCGCATCTTCCAACATTTGGTGGTATCGGTCAATTCTTCCGCCACATTTTGACCTTTGGGGAAGAGCGCCGCACCACGTTCTTGGATGAAGGGATAGGCCCAGCCCAGCAGATCGTTCAGGGGCGCCAGGGCACGGGCGGTCACCACATCAGCGGCGATGGGGGCCACCGCCTCGATCCGCTTGTTGTGCACCGTGACCTGCGTCCCGGCGGCGCGGGCGGCCTCGCGCAGGAAGGCGCATTTGCGGGAGTCGCTCTCCACCAAATGCACCTCCGGCACGCCCATGATGGCGAGGACGAGGCCGGGGAAGCCGGCGCCGCTGCCCAGATCGACCAGCACCCGCGCGCCTTCCGGCAGGAGCGGGTGAAGCTGCGCCGAATCGAGGAAGTGCCGGCGCCAAGCGTCGGGCAGGGTGGAGGGGCCGACCAGATTGATTTTCGGCTGCCACTTGCGCAGCGTGGCCTCATAGGCGGCGAGGCGGTCCAGCGTTTCACGTGAAACACCGGTTTCCGCCTGGAAGGCCGCGGCATCGAACAGGCTCATCAGACGGCCACCTTCACGTCGCGCCGTTTCACATGGCGGAGCAGGGCGACCAGCGCCGCCGGGGTCATGCCGGGAATGCGGGCGGCGGCGCCCAGGGTCGCCGGGCGGGCCTGCCGCAGCTTCTGGCGGATTTCCGCCGACAGGCTGCCGATGGCGTCGGGGTCGAGATCGTCGGGAAGCTCCAGCGCCTCGTCCTTGCGGAAGGCGCGGATGTCGGCCTCCTGCCGGTCGAGGTAGCCGGCATACTTACCGTCGATCTCCAACTGCTCGGCGACGTCCGCCGGGATCGCCGACAGCTCCGGCCACAGCCGGGCGAGGGCCGCGAGGTCGAGGTCCGGATAGCGCAGCAGGTCGGCGGCGGAGCGGCGCACGCCGTCCTGATTGACCGCGATGCCCTGCCGCTGAAGCTCCGCCGGGGTGGCTTGCAGGGCACGCACCAGGGTCCGGCCGACGGTCAGCGCCTCCGCCTTCGCCGTGAAGGCGTCACGCCGCGCCGACCCGACGCAGCCGATGGCAAGACCCTTGGGAGTCAGGCGCTGGTCCGCGTTGTCCGCCCGCAGGATCAGCCGATACTCGGCGCGCGAGGTGAACATCCGGTAGGGCTCGTTGGTGCCGCGCGTGATCAGGTCATCGACCAGCACCCCGATGTAGGCGTCCGCGCGATCGAGCACGAAGCCCTCCGCCGAGCCGCCGGCCACCAGAGCGGCATTGATGCCGGCCATCAGGCCCTGCGCCGCCGCTTCTTCGTATCCGGTGGTGCCGTTGATCTGGCCGGCGAAGAACAGGCCGGACACCCGGCGGGTTTCCAGGGTCGGCTTCAGCTCCCGCGGGTCCACGAAATCATATTCGATGGCATAGCCGGGACGGATCATCACCGCCCGCTCCAGCCCCGGCATCGTCTTCAGGAAGCCGAGCTGGACATCACGGGGCAGGGAGGTGGAGATGCCGTTCGGATAGACCGTGGCGTCGTCCAGCCCCTCCGGCTCCAGGAAGATCTGGTGACGCTCCTTGTCGGCGAAGCGGACCACCTTGTCCTCGATGGACGGGCAATAGCGCGGACCGGTGCTTTGGATCTGGCCGGAATACATCGGCGCGCGGTGGAGGTTGCCGCGGATCAGCGCGTGCATCTCCGGCGTCGTCCAGGTGATCGCGCAGTCGATCTGCGGCGTCTCGATCCGGTCCGTCAGATAGGAAAAGGGCGGGGGCGGGGTGTCGCCGGGCTGCTTCTCCAGCGCGTCCCAGTCGATGGTCTTGCCATCCAACCGCGGCGGTGTGCCGGTCTTCAGGCGACCCAGCGGGAAGCCCAGCCGCGCCAGCGTGTCGGACAGGCCGATGGACGGCGCTTCCCCGACCCGGCCCGCCGGGGTGGTTTCCTCGCCGATGTGGATCAGCCCGCGCAGGAAGGTGCCGGTGGTCAGCACCACGGTGCCCGCGGCGATGGCTTCGCCGGAGCCGGTCACCACGCCCGTCACGCGCCCATCGTCGCCGATGGTCAGATCCTCGGCGCCGCCGGCTTCGATGGACAGGTTCGGCTGTTCCGCCAGGATCGTCTGCACCGCCTGCCGGTAGAGCTTGCGGTCGGCCTGGGCGCGCGGGCCGCGGACGGCGGGACCTTTGCTGCGGTTCAGGATGCGGAACTGGATGCCGCCACGGTCGATGGCGCGCGCCATGACACCGTCCAGCGCGTCGATCTCGCGCACCAGATGCCCTTTCGCCAACCCGCCGATGGCCGGGTTGCAGGACATCTCACCGATGGTGTCCAGCCTGTGTGTGAGGAGCAGGGTGCGCGCCCCCATGCGCGCCGCGGCGGCGGCAGCCTCGCAACCGGCGTGGCCTCCGCCGACAACAATGACGTCGAACGTTCGCATGGCCGGACCATAGCCGAGTCAGCGCCGGACGCCAAGCGCTGCGACGCCGCAAAGCTCTGTTTCACGTGAAACACGGGCTCCACGGCGCGTTTGTCACGCCGCCGCCAGCTCACTTGCCGATGCAGAAATCCCGGAAGATCACATCCAGCAGGTCTTCCACATCGACCCGCCCGGTGATGCGGCCAAGGGCACGGCTCGCCAACCGCACATCCTCGGCCATCAACTCCGGCAACGGAGCGGTCAGGGCACGGCGCAGGGCGTCGCGGCATTCCTCCAGGGCGGAGCGGTGACGGGCGCGGGTCAGGGCAGGAGCGCCGCTGCCGGCCAGCCGGTCGGCGCTAAACGCCGTCAAACGCCGCTCCAGCGCGGGAAGGCCGCTGCCGGTCCGGGCGGAGACGGCGACTGCTTCCCATTCTCCAACCTTCGCAACCGCAGCATCGGCAAGGTCCGTCTTGTTCAGGACGACCACCGTGTCCTTGTCGACCAGGGCGACCGTGGCCGGGTCGAGCACGGGCAGAGCAGTGGCGTCGAACACCGCAACCTTCACATCGGCACGGGCGGCGCGATCGAGGGCGCGGCGGATGCCTTCCTCCTCAACCTCGTCCGCGGCGGCCTCGCGCAGGCCGGCGGTGTCGGCCAGAACCACCGGGTAACCGCCGAGGTCCAGATGCACCTCGATCACGTCTCGGGTGGTGCCGGCGCGGGCCGAGACGATGGCGGCCTCCCGCCGGGCCAGGGCGTTCAACAGGCTCGACTTGCCGGCGTTGGGCGCACCGACAATGGCGATGTGCAGACCCTCGCGCAGCCGCTCTCCCCGGCCCCGGTCGTCCAGATGGGCGTCGATCTCGGTGGCCAGGGCAGACAGCACAGGGCGGGCGGCGTCCGACACGCCGGAGGGCAGATCCTCGTCGGGGAAGTCGATGTCGGCTTCGATGTGGGCCAGCGACCGGGTCAGCCGCTCCCGCCAGCCGTCGTAGAGCTGGCCGAGCGCGCCTTCCATCTGGCGCAGGGCCTGACGGCGCTGGGCGGAGGTTTCCGCGTCCACGAGGTCGGCCACCGCCTCGGCCTCGGTCAGGTCGAGCTTGCCGTTCTCGAAGGCGCGGCGGGTGAACTCGCCGGGTTCGGCCACGCGCAGGCCGGGCAGGGCGGACAGGGCCTCGACCACGCCGGCCACCACGGCGCGCCCGCCATGAAGGTGCAGCTCCACCACGTCCTCTCCGGTGAAGCTGCGGGGGGCGGTGAAGCGCAGGACCAGGGCGTCGTCCAGCGCCTCCCCGGACGTGGGATCGCGCAGCCGGACGAGCTTGGCCATGCGGGGAGCGGGCAGGGCTTTGCCGGTCAGTGCCACCAGGGCATCGCCGGAGGCTGGCCCCGAAACGCGAACCACCGCCACACCGGCGCGGCCGGGGGCGGTGGCGAGAGCGAAGATGGTCGGGATCATCGTGCCGGGTCCGGAACGATCAAACGACCTGTTCCGGCAGCAATTCCTTTTGTTCCGGTGTCAGCATGAGCCGCTCCACACGGCCTCCGCCAATCAGATGGGTCTCCAGGATGGCGTCCACGTCGGCGGGAGAGTTGTAGGTGTACCAGACGCCTTCCGGGTAGACGACCAGCACCGGCCCCAGCTCGCAGCGGTCCAGGCAGCCGGCGGCGTTGACCCGCACCCGGCCATCCAGCCCCAGTTCGCGGGCGCGGGCCTTCATATAGTCGCGGAGCTTTTCGGAACCCCGGGCGGCGCAGGAGCCCCGCTTGTGTCCGTCGGGGCGGCGGTTGGTGCAGGAGAAAACATGGGCTTCGAAGTAAGGCTTCGGATCGGTCACTTGCGTCCATCCTGTCCCATGGCGGCGGCCATCTGGGACCAAAACATTTTCTGAAGCTGCTCCATCCCCTGCATTCCCGCCGGCAGCCACGTCTTCAGCATCGTTTCCGGATCCATGGCCAGCAGGGAGGCCCGCATCCGTTCCTGGATGTCCTGCATCATGGCGTCCTGCATGGGCTTCACGTCGGGAAGGCCCAGGAAGTGGCGCGCCTCTTCGGGTGTGCAGTCGATGTCGATGGTGATCTTCATGGCCCCATCCCCTTGGAAAGCGCGCGGTACGCAGGAAATTAAGGGTTGAGCGCCGCTTCGGCTCATGACCCACTATACAGATAGGAAGCCCTGGTGCAACGGCACCGCCGCGCCAGTTTATTCCCAAACCACGCCACCGACCGGAAACGCCCCTATGCCCGCGAACCTGCTTGGCCGGGAGACCAGCCCCTACCTGCTTCAGCACAAGGACAACCCCGTCCATTGGATGGCCTGGGGTCCCGAAGCCTTCGAACGGGCCAAGAGCGAGAACAAGCCGGTGCTGCTGTCGGTCGGCTACGCCGCCTGTCACTGGTGCCACGTCATGGCGCACGAGAGCTTCGAGAACCCGGAGATCGCCGGGCTGATGAACGAGCTGTTCGTCAACATCAAGGTGGACCGGGAGGAGCGGCCCGACGTGGACCAGATCTACCAGTCGGCCCTGTCCATGCTGGGGCAGCAGGGCGGGTGGCCGCTGACCATGTTCCTGACGCCGGACGCCGAACCCTTCTGGGGCGGCACCTATTTCCCGCCGGCCTCCCGCTATGGGCGGCCCGGCTTCCCCGACGTACTGCGCGGCGTCGCGGAGACCTACCGCAGCAAGCCGGAGAACGTGACGCGCAACGTCACCGCCCTGAAGGACGCCCTGGCCCAACTCGCCGACAACCACGCGGCGGGGGAGATCGACCTCGCCGTGCTGGACCAGGTGGCCGACCGGCTGGTGCGGGAGGTGGACCCGTTCCACGGCGGCATCGGCCACGCCCCGAAA
This sequence comes from Azospirillum isscasi, assembly GCF_030849505.1. Lineage (GTDB taxonomy): Bacteria > Pseudomonadota > Alphaproteobacteria > Azospirillales > Azospirillaceae > Azospirillum > Azospirillum isscasi. The sequence goes on from NZ_JAUJFI010000034.1 coordinate 18,958, forward strand.
TTCCCCCAGGTCCCGATCTTCGAGCTTCTGTGGCGGGCGTGGCAGCGCACGGGGAAGGAGCCGTTCCGCGCGGCGGTCACCAACACGCTGGCCCATATGAGCCAGGGCGGCATCTATGACCATCTGGGCGGCGGCTTCGCCCGCTATTCGGTGGACGAGATGTGGCTGGTCCCGCATTTCGAGAAGATGCTCTACGACAACGCCCAGCTTCTCGACCTGCTGACGCTGGTCTGGCAGGAGGAGCGGGAGCCGCTGTTCGAGGCCCGCATCCGTGAAACGGCGGGCTGGGTGCTGCGCGAGATGATCGCCGAAGGCGGCGGCTTCGCCGCGACCCAGGACGCCGACAGCGAAGGCGAGGAGGGCCTCTTCTACGTCTGGAACGAGGAGGAGATCGACCGCCTCCTCGGCCCCGGCGCGGAGGTCTTCAAGCGCGCCTACGCCGTCACGCCGCAGGGCAACTGGGAGGGGGCAACCATCCTCAACCGGTTGCACCGCATCGAGGCGCTGGACGCCGCGACCGAGGCGACGCTGGCCGAACAGCGCGCGATCCTCTGGCGGGAGCGGGAGAAGCGGATCAAGCCCGGCTGGGACGACAAGGTGCTGGCCGACTGGAACGGGCTGATGATCGCCGCACTCGCCCACGCCGGCATGGTCTTCGACGAGCCGGAATGGATCGACGCCGCCCGGCGGGCCTACGCCTTCGTCCGCGACCGCATGACCCGGGACGGGCGTCTGCTGCACAGCTGGCGGGCCGGGCAGCTCAAGCACCGGGCGACGCTGGACGACTACGCCCACATGGCGCGCGGCGCGCTCGCCCTGCACGAGGCGACCGGCGACGCGGAGGCGCTGGAGCAGGCGCGGGCCTGGGTGCGGGTGCTCGATGCGCACTTCTGGGACGCGAAGGCCGGCGGCTATTTCTACACGGCGGACGACGCGGACGACCTGATCGTCCGCACCAAGTCGGCCGGCGACGCCGCGACCCCAAGCGGCAACGGCACCATGCTGGCCGTGCTGGCGACCCTGCACCACCGCACGGGGGAGACCGCCTACCGCGACCGGGCGGACGCGCTGGCCGCCGCCTTCTCCGGCGAGCTGAGCCGCAACTTCTTCCCGCTGCCGACCTATCTGAACGCGGCGGAGCTTCTGGAGAAGGCCCAGCAGATCGTCATCGCCGGCGACCCGCGGGCGCCCGACACCGCGGCGCTGCGCCGGGCGGTGCTGGACCACTCGCTTCCCAACCGCATCCTCAGCATCGTTCCGCCGGGAACGGATCTGCCCGCCGGACACCCGGCGCACGGGAAGGGCATGCAGAATGGGGTGGCGACCGCCTATGTCTGCACCGGCATGACCTGCTCCCCCCCGGTGACCGCGCCCGAGGCGCTGTCCGCCGCCCTGCACCGGAGATGACCCCATGGCACCGCCGACCGGCAGCCCGACCACCTTCAAACTGACCGCCTTCAGCCTGACCATCGACAGCCCGCTGGGCCTCCTGACCGTCACCAGCGCGGGCGGCGCCATCGTCGCGCTCGACTGGGGCCGGCTGGGGGAGGACAGGCCGGACCCCGTGCTGGAGGAGGCGGCGCGCCAGCTCCGCGATTATTTCGCCGGGACGCGGTTGGATTTCGACCTGCCGCTGGCGCCCCGCGGGACCGCTTTCCGGCAAAAGGTCTGGGCGGCGATGCTGGCCATCCCCTATGGCGGAGTCCTGACCTACGGCGACGTCGCGCGGATGCTGGAGAGCGCGCCGCGAGCCGTGGGCGGGGCCTGCGGCGCCAACCCGATCCCGGTCATCATCCCGTGCCACCGCATCGTCGGGGGCGGCGGGTCGCCCGGCGGCTATTCCGGCCTGGGCGGCTTGCGGACCAAGGACTGGCTGCTCCGTCACGAGCGGCGGCACCGGGCGGCGGACGGGCGGGTGACAGCGGGGAAGGCGGGCGATACGCTGGAGCTGCAGCTTCTATAAATAAGGGAAGGGACCAACCACCATGGTTCACGCGATCCGCATCCACGAATATGGCGGACCCGAGGCGTTGCGCTGGGACGAGGTCGAGGTGGGTGAACCCGGCCCCGGTCAGGTGCGCCTGCGCCAGACCGCCGTCGGGCTGAACTACATCGACACCTACCACCGTTCCGGCGCCTACAAGCTGCCGCAGCTTCCCGCCATCATCGGCACCGAGGGCGCCGGCGTGGTCGAGGCCGTGGGGCCGGACGTGACGACCCTGAAGCCCGGCGACCGGGTGGGCTACGCGCCGCTGATCGGCGCCTACGCCGAATCCCGCCTCGCCCCCGCCGACCGCCTGATCCCGCTGCCGAGTTGGATCGAGGACCGGCAGGCCGCCGCCATGCTGCTTCAGGGCATGACCGCCCAGTTCCTTCTGCGCTCCACCTACGCGGTGCAGCCGGGCGACACCATCCTGGTCCAGGCCGCCGCGGGCGGTGTGGGTCAGATCCTCTGCCAGTGGGCGAAGCATCTCGGCGCCACCGTGATCGGCACGGTCAGCAGCGACGAGAAGGCGGAGCTGGCCCGCGCCGCCGGCTGCGACCATCCCATCGTCTACACGCGCGAGAATTTCGTGAACCGTGTGAAGGACCTGACGGACGGGCAGGGCGTGCCGGTGGTTTATGACGGCGTCGGCAAGACGACCTTCATGGACAGCCTGGACTGCCTGCGCCCCCGCGGCTTCATGGTGCTGTTCGGCGCGGCGTCCGGCCCGGTCCCGCCGCTGGATCTTCAGGTTCTAGCGGCCAAGGGCTCGCTCTACGTCACGCGCCCGACGCTGTTCAGCTACGTCGCCAAGCGCGACGACCTGATGGCCAGCGCCGCCGACCTGTTCGAGGTGGTGCATTCCGGCGGTGTGACCATCAACGTCGGCCAGACCTTCGCGCTGCGCGACGCGGCGGACGCCCACCGGGCGCTGGAATCCCGCGCCACGACCGGGTCCACGGTGCTGCTGCCGTAAGGTTGAAAGCCCTTTCCCGTCCCAGGAGAGGGGATTTACTCCGCGGCCCAGAGCGGGTTCTTCAGCTTCTTGAGAAGTTCCGCATGGGCCGCCAGTTCCTCCTCGCTCGGGGCGTGGGGGCGCGGGGCGCGGTGGGGGCGGTCGATGCGGACCGCCGCGGGACCACCCGCCGCCGGGCCGGAGGCCAACGCCAGACCGGCCTGACGCCCGCCGCGCAGCTCCAGATACACTTCGGCCAGAAGCTGGGCGTCGAGAAGCGCGCCGTGGTAGGTGCGGCTGGAATTGTCCACGCCGAAGCGCTTGCAGAGCGCGTCCAGGGTCGCCGGCGCGCCGGGGAACTTCTGCCGCGCCATCAGCAGCGTGTCGATGGCCCGGTCCTTCGGCATCACCGGGTAGCCGGCGATCCGCAATTCCCAGTTCAGGAAGTGCATGTCGAAGGCCGCGTTGTGGATCACCAGCGGCGCGTCGCCGATGAAGGCCACGAACTCCGCCACCACGTCGTTGAACAGCGGCTTGTCGGACAGGAACTCGGTCGTCAGCCCGTGCACCGCCACGGCGTCCGGCGGCACGTCGCGCTCCGGGTTGACGTAGCAATGGAAGGTCTTGCCGGTGGCGACGTGGTTGTGCAGCTCGACGCAGCCGATTTCGATCAGCCGGTGCCCTTCCTCGGGCTTGAAGCCGGTCGTTTCCGTATCGAGGACGATCTCACGCATGAACCACCTGTCCGGGCTGGTATCCCCGCGGCGGCCATTGCCGTCCGCGGCGCCGCTTCACGTCGGCGAGGATGTTGCGCAGCGCCCGCCGGGTGGCCCGCCGCCCGTCGCCCGTGTTGACGACGTGATCGGCGCGCCGCCGCTTTTCCGCGTCGGGCATCTGCCGGGCCAGAATAGCGGCGAACTTCTCCGCCGTCATGCCCGGCCGCGCCAGCACCCGTGACTTCTGAACCAGAAAGGGCGCGGTGACCACCACCGTGCGATCGACCCGCCGCTCCCCGCCCGTCTCGAACAGCAGGGGGATGTCCAGAACCGCCACGCGGACGCCGCGCCGCGCCGCCTGCTTCAGAAAGCGCCGCTGCGCCGCCTGCACCGCCGGGTGGAGGATCGCCTCCAGCCGCTTCAGCGCCGCCGGGTTGCCGAACACCGCCGCACCCAGCGCCCGCCGGTCCACCGCCCCGTCCACCACCACGCCGGGGAAGGCCGCCGCGATGGCCGGCACGGCGGCGCCGTGGCGCCCCAGCAGCCCATGCACCACGGCGTCGCTGTCGCAGACCGGAGCGCCCATGCGCTTCAGCATGCGCGCCGCGGTGCTCTTGCCCATGCCGATGGAGCCGGTCAGTCCCAACACGATCATGACGAGACCTCAGCCCTGGAGAACCGCGGCCTTCAGCCCCTCGGTCACCTCCGGCTCATGGCCGAACCAAGCGGCGAAGCCGGGGCGGGCCTGGTGGAGGAGCATGCCGATGCCGTCCACCACACGGTTGCCGCGGGCCTGCGCCGCGCTCAGCAGCGGTGTCATCAGGGGCGTGTAGACGATGTCGGTGACGACGGCGGAGCCGGGCAGGGCGCGCAGGTCCAGGTCCAGCGGCGGCTGGCCGGCCATGCCCTGGGTCGTCGTGTTCACCACCAGCGCCGCCCCTTCGAGGAGGGTTTCACGTGAAACCCAATCGGCCACCTCGATGGCGCCGCCCCCGTCAACATTGCCGATATCCGCGGCCAGCTCCTCCGCCCGCGCCCGCGTGCGGTTGACCAGCCAGACCCGCGGCGCACCCTCGTCGAGGAGGGAGGCGACGACGGCCCGCGCCGCGCCGCCGGCCCCGATGACCAGCGCCGGCCCGTCCGCCGCGCTCCAGCCCGGCGCCCCGCTCCGCAGGTTCTCGACGAAGCCGAAGCCGTCGGTGTTGCGTCCCTCCAGCGATCCGTCCTCGCCCACCACGACGGTGTTCACCGCCCCCATCCGCTTCGCCGTGGCGTCCAGCCGGTCCACCGTGCGGTAAGCCGCCTCCTTGTGCGGCACCGTCACGTTGCAGCCGCGGAAGCCCAGCGCGGGCAGGGCGCGGATGGCCTGCTCGACACGGTCGGGCGGCACGGCCAGCGGCACATAGGCGCCGTCGATGCCGTACTGGTTCAGCCAATAGCCGTGCAGCCGGGGCGAGCGGGAATGCCCGATCGGCCAGCCCATCACGCCGGCCAGCTTTGCCTTGCCGCTGATCGTCATTCCGCAATCACCCCATGCACCCGCAGGAACCCGAGCAGCGGCAGCAGCGGCAGCCCCAGGATCGTGAAGAAATCGCCGTCAACCCGGTGGAAGAGCTGCGCGCCCAACCCTTCCAGATGATAGGCGCCGACCGACCCCAGCACGTCGTCGCCCGCCGCGTTGAGGTAGGAATCCAGGAAGGCGTCGCTGAAAGGGCGCATGGTCAGACGGGCGCGGTCCACATGGTGCCACAGCCGTTCGCCGTCGCGGATCACCACGGCGCAGCTCACCAGCCGGTGCGTCCTGCCGCGCAGCTCCTGCAACTGCGCCCGCGCCGCGGCCCGGTCCGCCGGCTTGTCGAACCAGCGGCCCTCGCACTCCAGCATCTGGTCGGCGCCGATCACCAGGGCGCCGGGATGCTTGCGGGTGACGCGCTGGGCCTTCAGCTCCGCCAGCGCCTCCGCCACATCCTCGACCGGGGCGCCCTCGGCGCGGGCGGCCAGCTTGATCTCCTCCTCGTCCACCGCCGTGGGGGCGAGCGTCACGCGCACGCCGGCGCGCTCCAGCATCTCCGCCCGCGTGCGGGAACCGGAGGCGAGGACGACCGTGGGAACCCCGCCGCTCACGTCGCCGGGCCTTGGGAGGGGGAGCCTTCGGGCGGGACGCCGGGCAGGCCGCCGCTCTGCCGGCGGGCGAGCAGCATCATGATTTCCGCCGCCGTCTCCTCGATGGAACGGCGGGACACGTCGATCACCGGCCAGCCGCGCCGGGTGAACATGCGCCGCGCGTCGGTCACCTCGGCCCGCACCACCTCGGGATCGACGTAGGTGGAGGACTCGTTCTGGTTCAGCAGCTTCAGCCGGTTGCGGCGGATCTGCACCAGCCGGTCCGGGTCCTTGGTCAGGCCGACGACCAGGGGGCGGGTCAGCTTCTCGATCTCCGGCGGCATCGGGCATCCGGGAACGATCGGGATGTTCGCCGCCTTGATGCCGCGGTTGGCCAGATAGATGCAGGTCGGCGTCTTCGACGTGCGCGACACGCCCATCAGGATCACGTCGGCCTCATGCAGGTCCCAGCTCGACTGGCCGTCGTCGTGGGCCAGCGCGAAGTCCATCGCGTCCATGCGCCCGAAATACTCGGCGTCCAGCGCGTGCTGGCGGCCCGGCTGGCGCTGCGATTCCACGCCCAGGAAGGCGGCCAGCGCGTTGATCAGCGGGTCGAGCACCGGAATGCAGGGCACCTGCACCTCGCGGCAGAAGTCCTGCAGGCGGCGGCGCAGCTTCTCGTCCACCAGAGTGAACATGACGAGGCCGCGGTTCTCCTGGACGCCTTCCAGAACCATGTCGAGCTGACGCTCGGTCCGCACGAGATTCCAGAAATGCTCGACCGGGCGAACGTCGTCGAACTGGATCACGCAGGCGCGGGCGACGCTGTTGATCGTCTCACCGGTGGCGTCCGACACAAGATGCAGGTGGAACTGTCTCATCCGTCCCCAATGCGTTGTGGAGAACCCGGTCCGATTCTGTGGACAACGGGGATCCCCTGGATTCTGTCCCCCGGGCCGGGACTCCTCGCCCCCGCTGGCGCCCCCTTCGGGACAATCCGCGCGCCCTGTCCGGAACATGGGAACAATGACTCGCGCGGACCATGTTATCCACGGGATTCCCATGCTTCCCGGTATAGCATTTCCGCCATTTCCGGCGGAAGCGTCCGGAGTCGTCCACAGAATCCCGTTTTCGTCCACAGCTGGGCGCCGGCCCTGTGGACGATTCCGGGCAAAGCGGGGATTCCCGTTTTCCACAGGCTTCCACCACCCCTTCTTCCTTTCTCTTCTTAAAAAGAATACTGAGTAGGGGTGAGAACCCGCAGACCCGATTCACTTACAGGGGAACGATCCGCCGTGTCCGAGGCCGTGTCCGAAATTGCCAAGCCGATGCTCGCAGCCCTTGCCGGCGAGGTGCGTCAGCGCCCGCCCTTCTGGCTCATGCGGCAGGCCGGCCGCTACCTGCCGGAATATCGGGAATTGCGCGCCAAGGCCGGCAGCTTCCTGGACATGTGCTACAACCCCGATCACGCGGTGGAGGTGACGCTCCAGCCGCTGCGCCGCTACGACATGGACGCGGCGATTCTGTTCTCCGACATCCTGGTGGTGCCGCACGCGCTGGGCCAGCCTCTGGCCTTCCAGGAAGGCGAGGGACCGAAGCTCGACCCTGTGAGAAACGTGGAAGACCTGAAGCGCCTGTCGCGCGACCGCTTCCACGAGCGGCTGGAGCCGGTCTACGAGACCGTCCGGCGGCTCTCCCGCGCGATTCCCGCGCACACCACGCTGATCGGCTTTGCGGGGGCTCCCTGGACCATCGCCTGCTACATGGTGGAAGGGGCGGGGTCCAAGGAGTACGCGCATGTGAAGCGCTGGGCCTACGGCGACCCGGCGGGATTCGGCGCGCTGATGGATCTGCTGGTCGAGGTGACCGCCGATTACCTGTGCACCCAGATCGAGGCGGGCGCCGAGGTGGTGCAGCTGTTCGACAGCTGGGCGGGCGTCCTGCCGGCGGGCGAATTCCGCCGCTGGGTGATCGAGCCGACGCGGCGCATCGTGGATCTCGTGAAGGCCCGGCACCCCTCGATTCCGGTCATCGGTTTCCCGCGCGGTGCGGGCCTCTCCTATGAGGCGTACGTGGCGGGCAGTGGGGTGGATGCGGTCGGGCTCGACACCACCGTCCCGGTGGCTTGGGCGGCCGGGAATCTGCAATCCAGATTGCCGGTGCAGGGCAACCTCGACCCGATCATGCTCGCCGCCGGTGGCGAGGCCCTGCGCAGCGCGGCCTGGGAGATTCTGGAGGCGCTGGCCGGAAAGCCCTTCGTCTTCAACCTGGGCCACGGCGTGATCCAGACCACCCCGCCGGAGCATGTGGCCGAACTGGCCCGGCTCATCAAGGACTGGCCGAACCGGGGCTGAGGCCCGGGACGGTCCTCACAGCGACGCGCAACGGGAAGGGAAGGGGATTCCAGTGCTTTATCTCTGGGTCAAGGCTCTGCACGTCATCAGCATCATCGCCTGGATGGCCGGGCTCCTCTATCTGCCGCGGCTGTTCGTCTACCACTGCGAGGCGGCGCCGGGTTCCGAATCCTCGGAGCGGTTCAAGGTCATGGAGCGCCGCCTGCTGCGCGCGATCATGAATCCGGCGATGATCGCCGCCTATGTGTTCGGCATCGCGATGATCGTCATGGAACCGGCCTGGATGAAGCAGGGCTGGATGCACGCCAAGCTGCTGTTCGTGCTGGGGCTGACCGCCACCCACATGATGATGGCGCGCTGGCGCAAGGACTTCGAGGCGGACCGCAACACCCGCCCGCAGCGCTTCTTCCGCGTGTGGAACGAGGCGCCGACCCTGCTGATGATCGGCATCGTGATCTTCGTGATCGTAAAGCCGTTCTGAGTTCTCCACCGGCGTTGCGCGCCGAGTGGCCGCGTTGGGCTCCCCTCCCGGCCTCCCCCCACGTCGCTCTCGCGCAAGCCTGGCTTGCGCTGACGCGGCAGGCGGACCTTGGTCCGCCGAGAGCGGGGGCAGGGTTTGGGTGGGGGCCCAAGGAGTGGACTGATGTCTTGTCCGTTGATCACCGTGGACGGAAGCAAGCGCGCCGCGCGATCAGCCGGCGGGTGACCGCCTTCTCCGCCTCCACCGCCAGGAAGATCACCAGACCCGCCGCCATCATGGCGACCCACTGGGTCCAGTCCACCGACGCGGTGCCGAACAGGGCCTGCAAGGGCGGGGCGTAGGTGAAGGCCAGCTGGAAGACCAGCATCAGCCCGATGGAGATCCACACCGGGCGGCTGCCGAACAGCCCCTGCCGGTTCATCACCGAGGCGGTGACCGCCCGCGCGTTCAGCAGGAAGAAGATTTCGCCCATCACCAGCGCGTTGACCGCCATGGTGCGGGCGACCGGCGTGGGGTCGTCGTGGCCCTCGTGCAGCAGGAAGAATCCGAAGCTGGCGGAGACCAGAAGCGCCATCACCAGCACCATGCGCCCGATCAGGAAGCCCGGCAGGATCGGCTCGTCCTGGGGGCGGGGCGGGCGCTTCATCACCGCGGCCTCCGGCGGCTCGAAGGCGAGCGCCAAGCCCAGGGTCACCGCCGTCACCATGTTGACCCACAGAATCTGGACCGGGGTGATCGGCAGGGTGTAGCCGGCCAGCACCGCCACCAGGATCACCAGCGCCTGGGCGCCGTTGGTCGGCAGCATGAACAGGATCGTCTTGCGCAGATTGTCGTAGACGGTCCGCCCTTCCTCGACGGCGTGGGCGATGGAGGCGAAGTTGTCGTCGGCCAGCACCATGCTGGCGGCCTCCTTGGCGGCCTCGGTGCCCTTGCAGCCCATGGCGACGCCGACGTCCGCGCGCTTCAGGGCGGGGGCGTCGTTCACCCCGTCGCCGGTCATGGCGACCGTGTGCCCGGCCTTTTGGAGCGCGCGGACGAGGCGCAGCTTGTGCTCCGGCGCGGTGCGGGCGAAGACGTCGGCGTCACGCGCCACCGCCACCAGCGCCTCGTCGTCCAGCCGGTCCAGGTCGCTCCCGGAAACCGCGTCGCCCGACAGGTTGAACTGCCGCCCGATGGCCTGGGCGGTGCCGGCGTGGTCGCCGGTGATCATCTTCACCCGGATGCCCGCCGCCTGGCACTGGGCGACCGCCGCGACCGCCTCTTCCCGCGCCGGGTCGATGAAGCCGCACAGGCCGAGCAGCACCAGCCCCTCCTGCACGTCGCTCATGTTCAGCACGGTCTGGCCGGGCAGGGCGGGGCGGGCGGCGAGCGCCAGGACGCGCTGGCCCTGCGCCGCCAGTTCCTCGACCCGCGTCAGCCAGTGGGCGGCGTCCAGCGGGCCGCTGCCGCCGTCCGCGGCCCGTACGTGCGCGCACATCGACAGAACGCGCTCCGGCGCGCCCTTGACGTACAGCAGGCCGTGCCCCTCATGGTCGTGGTGCAGGGTCGCCATGAACTTGTGTTCGGATTCGAAGGGGATCACATCGGTGCGCGGGCGGCGGGCGGCTTCCTCCCGCGCGTCCAGCCCGGCCTTGATGGCCAGCGCCAGCAGCGCGCCGTCGGTCGGGTCGCCGGCCACGGTCCAGCCGCCGCTCCCGTCCCCATCCTCCTCGCCGTGCTGAAGCTCGGCGTCGTTGCACAGCAGGGCGGCGTGGGCCAGCTCGGTCAGCACGGGATCGGCGCCGGGATCCAGGGCCTTGCCGCCGCGCCGGAACTCGCCCTCCGGGCGGTAGCCGGTGCCGGTCACCGCGCAGTCGCCCGCCGCCGTGACCACGGTCTGCACGACCAGCTCGTTGCGGGTCAGCGTCCCGGTCTTGTCGGAACAGATGATGCCGACCGAGCCCAGCGTCTCCACCGCCGGCAGGCGGCGGATGATGGCGTTGCGCCGGGCCATGCGGGTGACGCCGATGGCCAGCGTGATCGTCATCACCGCCGGCAGCCCTTCCGGAATCGCCGCCACCGCCAGACCGACCGCGGCCATCACCATGTCCGCCCAGTGCTCCCCCTGCACGAGAGAGCCGTAGAGGAAGGTCAGCGCCGTCAGCCCGAGGATGCCGATGGTCAGCCAGCGCCCGAAGACGGCCATCTGGGCGAGCAGGGGCGTGGTCAGCTCCTCCACCCCCGCCAGCAGCGTGCCGATGCGGCCCAGCTCCGTCGCGTCGCCGGTGGCCACCACGACGCCCATGGCCTGTCCCTGGGCGACCAGCGTGCCGGAATAGGCCATGCCGCCGCGCTCCGCCAGGGGAGCGTCCGGGGCCACCGCGTCGGCGCTCTTGGCGACCGGCACGGATTCCCCGGTCAGCGCCGCCTCCTGGACGCGCAGCCCTTTGACCCGGACCAGCCGCAGGTCCGCCGGCACCTTGTCGCCCGAGGCCAGAAGCACCCGGTCGCCGGGCACCAGCTCCTCCGCCGGGACGGTCACCTGCCGCCCGCCGCGCAGCACCACGGCGTGCGGCGACAGCATGTTGCGGATGGCGTCGAGCGCCTGCTCCGCCTTGCCCTCCTGGACATAGCCGATGGCGGCGTTGATCAGCACCACGCCCGCGATGACCGCGGCGTCCACGAACTCGCCCAGCAGGACCGTCACGACGCCGGCGGCGATCAGCACGTAGATCAGCAGGTTGTCGAACTGCGCCAGAAACCGCATCAGCGCCGACCGCCGGGGCGGCGGGGTCAGGCGGTTGGGTCCGTAGCGGCGCAGGCGGTCCGCCGCCTCGTCGGGCGTCAACCCGTCGTCGGGGCTGTCCAGAGCGGCCAGGGCCCGGTCCGGCGGTTGGGCGTGCCAGGGAAGAGGATCGGTGGAGGCTTCGGGAGCAACGATGGTTCCGGGTCCGGAACGGTCATGCGGGCTCATGATTTCAACCAAACCGTTTCTGTCCTGAACGTCCAGGTCGTTCCGCGCTGGCCTGGATAACAGGGGATGCGGCATCATGACCCGGACGGAGAGACGCAAGAATCCGCCCGTGCCCAAGAATTCGCTTTCATTTGACTTGCGCCCGGCGTTCCGCTAACCATCTTTTTTACCACGGGGCGGCAAGCCTCGCGGGAACCCCCGCCCACATCCGCCGTTCCGTCCCTCCCCAACGATCTGGGCGCGACGTCCGACAGGCATTCCCCGCCTTCAGCGCCGTCCGACGCTCAACCGACGCACCCTGCGCCGGCCCGGGACCTCTGGCACTCCCCCCTCGCATGACGATTCCCTAAGGCACCCCCATGCATCTCCAAGAGCTGAAGTGCAAGAGCCCCGCCGAACTGCTGGCGTTCGCGGAGGAACTGCAGATCGAGAACGCCAGCACGCTGCGCAAGCAGGACATGATGTTCGCCATCCTGAAGCAGCTGGCGGAAAACGACGTTCCGATCTACGGCGATGGCGTGCTGGAAGTGCTTCAGGACGGCTTCGGGTTCCTGCGCTCGCCGGAGGCCAACTATCTCCCCGGCCCCGACGACATCTACGTCAGCCCCAGCCAGGTGCGCCGCTTCGGCCTGCGCACCGGCGACACGGTGGAAGGCCAGATCCGCGCGCCCAAGGACGGCGAGCGCTATTTCGCCCTCCTCAAGGTCAACACCATCAATTTCGATGCGCCGGACAAGGTCCGCCACCGCATCAACTTCGACAACCTGACCCCGCTCTATCCGGAAGAGCGGCTGCGCATGGAAGTCGACGACCCGACCAAGAAGAACTTCACGGGCCGCATCATCGACCTCGTGGCGCCGCTGGGCAAGGGCCAGCGCGGGCTGATCGTCGCCCCGCCGCGCACGGGTAAGACGGTGATGCTGCAGAACATCGCCCATTCCATCGCGACCAACCACCCGGAAGCCTATCTGATCGTCCTGCTGATCGACGAGCGTCCGGAAGAGGTGACCGACATGGCCCGCTCCGTGCGGGGCGAGGTCATCAGCTCCACCTTCGACGAGCCGGCGACCCGCCACGTCCAGGTCGCCGAGATGGTCATCGAGAAGGCCAAGCGGCTGGTCGAGCACAAGCGCGACGTGGTGATCCTGCTGGACTCCATCACCCGTCTGGCCCGCGCCTACAACACCGTCGTTCCGTCCTCGGGCAAGGTGCTGACCGGCGGTGTGGACGCCAACGCGCTGCAGCGCCCGAAGCGCTTCTTCGGTGCGGCCCGCAACATCGAGGAGGGCGGTTCGCTGACCATCATCGCGACCGCGCTGATCGACACCGGCAGCCGCATGGACGAGGTGATCTTCGAAGAGTTCAAGGGCACCGGCAACTCGGAGATCGTGCTGGACCGCAAGCTCTCCGACAAGCGCACCTTCCCGGCCATCGACATCTCCAAGTCGGGCACCCGCAAGGAGGAGCTGCTGGTGGACAAGGGCACCATCTCCAAGATGTGGATCCTGCGCCGCATCCTGATGCCGATGGGGGTGACCGACGCGGTGGACTTCCTGGTCGACAAGCTGAAGCACACCAAGTCGAACTCGGAATTCTTCGAGTCCATGAATCAGTAGTCTGCGGTCCGTTTCCCCGCCCGGTGCAAGGGCGGGGAAACGGGCGGGGAAAAGACATGAAAAAGGCGGGAGGCTCCATCGGAACCTCCCGCCTTTTGTTTTACCGCACCTGCTGTCCGGATCAGAAGGGCGACTGCGGCGCCTCTTCCGACGCGGCCTGCTGGCCGGCGGTCTGGCGGCGGTACAGGTCCACGAAGTCGATCGGGTTGATCATCAGCGGCGGGAAACCGCCGTCCTGGGTGCAGCCGGCCACGATGGCGCGGGCGAAGGGGAACAGCATCCGCGGCGCCTCGATCAGCAGCACCGGGCGGTGATGCTCCTGCGGCAGGCCCGGAAGCTGGAACAGACCGCCGTAGGCGACCTCGACCAGGAAGGCGGTCGCCTCGGCCTGCTTGGCCTCGCAATGCAGCTTCAGCACGACCTCATAGACGTCCTCGCCCATCGGCTGAACCTGGACGTCGACGCCGATGTTGACCTGCGGCTGCGGCTGGCCGGGCAGCAGGCTCTGCGGGGCGTTCGGGTTCTCGAAGGACAGGTCCTTCACATACTGCGCCAGCACATGCATCGGCAGCGACGAGGCGGCTTCCTGATCTTGACCGTTGATCTGCTGATCGGACATGAACAACTCCTGGCCGCGGGGCGGCATCACGATGGAATGGGCTTCAAGACCCGCTGGCTAGCACGGAACTGCTGGCTCCACAAAGTGAAACCGGCGCGTTTCACCCGCGGTCGTTGCGGTAGGGCGAACCGGGCGGGGCCCAGCGGGAATCCCCCAGCCGCGGCGTGCCGTCCGCGGCCTCCCGGTCCGCCGGACCGGCGGTTCCGGGCCGGCTGCCGTCCGGATCGACCTCCTGGTATTCGACGTCGATGACGCCGGGCGGCGGGCGGTTGCGCGGGCCGTTCGGATCGTCGCCGCTGCTCCAGGTCTGGCCGCCCATGCGGCCGTGCATCTGGAAGGAGCCGGCACCCTTCAGACGTTCGAACAGCCAGCGGCCCAGCGCGTTGCGCACCGGACGGACGAACAGCAGAAGCCCGACGATGTCGGTCAGGAAGCCGGGGATGATCAGCAGCAGGCCGGCGACGACGATGCAGAAGCCCTCGAACACCGCGCCGACCGGGCTTTCCCCCCGCTCCGCCGCCTCCTGCGCGCGCTTCAGCACGGACAGGCCCTGCCAGCGGAGCAGAACGGACCCGAGAACGGCGGACAGGATCACCAGCCCCACCGTCGGACCGGCCCCGATCCGGTCGCCGACCTCGATGAAGGTCGCGATTTCCGCGATCGGCAGCAGAAGGAACATCAGCAACAGTGGATTCATGGCCGTCCTTGCTCTTTCAACCCCAAGGGCCTATCTACACCAGGGTACGTCACCCGATCTTTGGTTGGAAGAACAGCTCCGGCACGGGTCATCGGGTGGAATCCTCGGCGGAGAGGGCGAGCGGGGTTCTGGTCCCGGCGTCGTTCCGGTACACTTAATGCTCACCCGCCGGAGGGTCCAGTAGCGGATCATGCGGGGCCGGTGATTTCGGGGCCGGCCTTCAGTCACCCGGAAGGATGGATGATGGGAGATGGGTTTGTGTTCGTCGAGATCCTGATCTTCGCGATGATCGCGGCGTTTCTCGTGTACCGGCTGCGCAGCGTGCTCGGCCGCCGCACCGGTGAGGAACGGCAGCGCCCCAACCCCTTCACGGCCCGTCCCAGCAGCCAGCCCGACAACGTGGTCCCGATGCCGAACCGCGAACGGCCTGTGCCGAGCGCCGCGCCGTCGCCGGACGAGCCGGTGTCGCTGGCCACCGCGCTGGACCAGATCAAGGCCGCCGACCCCAGCTTCGACGAGAAGTATTTCCTCCAGGGCGCCCGCGGCGCCTTCCAGATGATCGTGGAGGCCTTCGCCAAGGGCGACACGGCGGCGCTGCGCCCGCTGCTGTCGGACGAGGTCTACGACAACTTCGCCCGCGCCGTGCGCGAGCGCCAGTCGGCGGGCGAGACGCTGGAGACCCGCATCGAGCGCATCACCGACGCCGACGTGGTGGAAGCCCGCCTGGACGGGCGCACCGCCCTGGTCACGGTGAAGTTCGTGTCGGAGCAGATGAACGTCGTGCGCAACAGCGCCGGCGCGGTGGTGGACGGCGACCCGAACGCCGTGGTGGAGGCCGTGGACGTCTGGACCTTCGCACGCAACACCCGCGCCAGCGACCCCAACTGGGCGCTCGTCGAAACCCGCACCCCTCAATGACCGATCGGTTCTGATGCTCTCTCATCCGGTGGTTCGTCTCAGCGCCGCGGCAGTCCTTGCCGCGGCGTTTCTCATTGGCTGCGAGCGGAAGGAGGAGGAGGCCAAGGCACCGCCTCCGCCGCCTCCGCCCGAAAAGCTGGTCCTCACCCCCGTCGCCTTCACCGCACTTCCCGGCTGGTCCGCGGACCGCGTGGCGGAGGCGGTGCCGGCTTTCCAGCGCTCCTGCGCGAAGGTGAAGGCGCTGGCCGCCGACCGGTCCATCGGTCCCGACGGGGTGGGGGGCAAGGCGGCGGACTGGCAGGCGCCTTGCGCCGACCTCGCCAAGCTGCCGCCGGGCGACGACGCGGCGGCGCGGGCCTATTTCGAGGCGTGGTTCACCCCCTACGCCGCGGCCAACAACGCCGAGCGGCGCGGCCTCTTCACCGGCTACTACGAGGTGGAGCTGAAGGGCAGCCGGACGCCGGACCCGGCCTTCCCGGTGCCGCTCTACAAGCGCCCCGCCGATCTGGTGATGGTCGATCTGGGTGAGTTCGCCGACCGCTGGAGGGGCGAGCGCATCGCCGGGCGCGTCACCGCGGGCCGCCTGAAGCCCTTCGAGGACCGCGCGGCCATCGAGTCCGGGGCGCTGAGCGGGAAGGGGCTGGAGCTGGTGTGGCTTCAGGATCCCATCGCCACCTTCTTCCTGCACATCCAGGGGTCGGGCCGCGTCAGCTTCCCGGACGGGACGGAGACGCGCGTCGGCTACGCCGCCCAGAACGGCCACAAATACGTCGCCATCGGGCGGGAGCTGATCGACCGCGGCGCCCTGAAGCGGGAGGAAGTGTCGCTCCAGACCATCCGCGCCTGGCTCAAGGCCAACCCCGGCGAGGCGGCGGCCCTGATGAACAGGAATCCCTCCTACGTCTTCTTCCAGGAGCTGAAGGGGGAGGGGCCGAACGGTGCCCAGAACGTCGCCCTGACGCCGGGGCGCAGCCTCGCCGTGGACTCCAAGTTCCTGCCCTACGGCGTGCCGGTCTGGCTGGACGCGGAAGACCCTCTGGACGCGCAGACGCGGCTGCGCCGCCTGCTGATCGCCCAGGACACCGGCGGCGCCATCCGCGGCCCGGTCCGCGGCGACGTCTTCTGGGGCCACGGTCCGGACGCGGAGGAGAAGGCCGGCGTGATGAAGAGCGCCGGGGAATATTACATCCTGCTGCCGAAGACCGTCGCTCCGGCGAGCTGAGGGGAAAAGAAAAGGCGCCGGAGGAGGTCCCCCCGGCGCCTTCGTTGTTTCACGTGGATCGTCCTTTGGACGCTGTCTGTCACCCCTTGACGATCATCGGACCCAGGCGCCGTCCGGCGAAGACGTGGATGTGCAGGTGCGGAACCTCCTGGTTCGCGTCCTCGCCGCAGTTGGACAGGATGCGGTAGCCGGGTTCCGCCGCGCCGGCGCCGCGGGCGACCTCGCCGACCGCGCGGAACAGGCCGGCGATCTCCGTCTCCGTCGCGCGGGCGCTGAAGTCGTCGATGTCCACATAGGCGCCCTTCGGGATCACCAGGATGTGCGTCGGGGCCTGCGGGTTGATGTCGTGGAAGGCCAGAGCGTGCTCGGTCTCCAGGACCTTCTTGCACGGGATCTCGCCGCGCAGGATGCGGGCGAAGACGTTGTTCGGATCGTAGGTCTTGGCCATCGCGTCGTTTCCCCTTCCGCCTTGATCGTTTTAAGCCTTGCGCGCCTTCTTCTCGGCGATGCCGCTGGTGCCCTCGCGCTGGGCCAGCTTCTCCCACACCGCGGCGGGCTCCAGACCGGCGTCCGCCCACAGCACCATCAGGTGGTAGAGCAGGTCCGCCGATTCCGAGGCCATGGCCGCCGTGTCGCCGCGCACCGCCTCGATGACGGTTTCCACCGCTTCCTCACCCACCTTCTGGGCGATCTTGGCAGTGCCACGGTGGAACAGCTTGGCGGTGTAGGAGGTCTCCGGGTCGGCGCCCTTGCGCGCCTGGACGGTGGCGTAGAGCCGGTCCAGAACCTCGGCGTTCACCGGCGCCTTGTCCTCAGACATGCGCCGCCTCCGCCCCGGGAGTCACGGAGGCGCGGGCCGGGCGCACCGGGATGCCGGCGGCGGCCAGCGCCGCCTTGGCCTGCCCGATGGTGTAGGTGCCGAAATGGAAGATGGAGGCCGCCAGAACCGCCGTGGCGTGGCCCTCGCGGATGCCTTCCACCAGATGGTCCAGCGTGCCGACGCCGCCCGAGGCGATGACCGGGATGCGCAGCCCGTCCGCCACCTTGCGGGTCAGAGCGAGGTCGAAGCCGCTCTTGGTGCCGTCGCGGTCCATGGAGGTCAGCAGGATCTCGCCGGCGCCGTAGGACTCCATGCGCTTGGCCCACTCCACCGCGTCGATGCCGGTGGCCTTGCGCCCGCCGTGGGTGAATATCTCCCAGCGGCCCGGCTCCACCTGCTTGGCGTCGATGGCGACGACGATGCATTGGGCGCCGAACTTTTCCGCCGCCTCCTGCACGAATTCCGGACGGTGGATGGCCGCGGTGTTGATCGACACCTTGTCGGCGCCGGCCAGCAGCAGCTTGCGGATGTCGTCCACCGTGCGCACGCCGCCGCCGACGGTCAGCGGCATGAACACCTGCTCGGCGGTGCGGCGCACCACGTCGTAGATGGTGTCGCGGTTCTCGTGGCTGGCCGTGATGTCCAGGAAGGTCAGCTCGTCCGCCCCTTCCCGGTCATAGACGCGGGCCTGCTCCACGGGATCGCCGGCGTCGATCAGATCGACGAAGTTGACCCCCTTGACGACCCGCCCGTCCTTGACGTCCAGGCAGGGGATGACGCGCATCTTCAGCATCAGCCGGCCTTTCCAGCGACGGGAGCGGAGGAGAGCAGGTCCAGCGCCGCCTTCGGCTCGATGCGCCCGTCGTAGAGCGCGCGGCCGCAGATGACGCCCTGGATGCCCGTGTGCTCCTCCTTCTTCAGAGCCACGAGGTCGTCGATGGACGACACGCCGCCCGACGCGATCACCGGCGTGGTCAGGTGGAAGGCGAGGTCGGAGGTCGCCTCCACATTCACGCCGCCCATGGCGCCGTCGCGGTTGATGTCGGTGTAGATGATCGCGGCGACGCCGCTGTCCTCGAACTTCAGCGCCAGATCCAGCGCCTTGATGGTCGAGGTTTCGGCCCAGCCGGCGACGGCGACATAGCCTTCGCGGGCGTCGATGCCCACGGCGACCTTGCCGGGGAACTCCCTGCAGGCTTCGCGGACCAGCTCCGGCTCGCGCAGGGCGACGGTGCCCAGGATGACGCGGCTGACGCCCTTCTCAAGCCAGTGGGCGATGGTCTTCAGGTCGCGGATGCCGCCGCCGAGCTGCACCGGGATGGTCACGGCGCCCAGGATGCTCTCGACCGCCTGGCCGTTGACCGGCTTGCCCTCGAAGGCGCCGTTCAGATCGACCAGATGCAGCCATTCGAAGCCCTGGCTTTCGAACAGGCGGGCCTGGGCGGCGGGTTCGGTGTTGAAGACGGTCGCCTGGCTCATCTCGCCGCGCAGCAGCCGGACGCAGGCACCGTCTTTCAGGTCGATGGCGGGATAGATGATCATCGCGGTGTCTCGTCCTATAGCGTGTCGGGGGTGAGGTCTTTCACATAGAAGTGTCCGGCCAGCCTTTTGCCGTCCACCAGCGCATAGAAGGGATGCGTGCCCCAGCGCTTGAAGCCCAGGTCCTCGTAGAGCGCGATGGCCGCGGTCTGGGTCTCGCGCACGTCCAGGTTCAGAACGCGGAAGCCGGACGCCCGCGCCTCCTCCTCCACCGCCACGGTCAGGCGGCGGGCGAGGCCGTGGCCGCGCGCCCAGGGGGCGACGAAGCTGGTGGTCAGGGTGGCGGCGTGGGCCTGCGCCTCGTTGTTGCGGGCGGGCTTCACGAGCTGGGCGGAGCCGGCGATCACGCCGTCCAGCCGGCCCACGAACAGGATGCGCTCCGGCACCACCAGAACGCCCTTCCAATAGCGTTCCATGATCTCGCGGGCGGGCGGCGCCACCCAGCCGAAGCCGCCGCCCGCCTTGACGGCGTCGTCGGCGGCGTCGCACAGGTCGTGCAGGTCGCCGGTCTTCAGGGTGTCGATGCGTTCGACCGTGACGTCGGCCATGGTCAGACCCGCCAGGTCAGGAAATTGGCGACCAGGGCGAGGCCGGTTTCCTGGCTCTTCTCCGGGTGGAACTGGGTGCCGACCAGATTGTCGCGCCCGACCACCGCGGCGAAGGGGCCGCCATAATCGGCGGTGGCGATCACGTCCTCCGGCCGCTCCACGGCGAAGCGGTAGGAGTGGACGAAATAGGCGTGCGCCCGCTCCGGCAGCCCGGCCAGCACCGGGTGTTCCCGGCGCAGATCCAGCTCGTTCCAGCCCATGTGGGGGATTTTCAGGGTGGGATCGGCGGGCTCCAGCTTCACCACCTCGCCCTTGATCCAGCCCAGCCCCTCGGTCACGCCGTATTCGCGCCCGCGCTCCGCCATCAGCTGCATGCCGACGCAGATGCCCAGGAAGGGGCGGCCCTTGCCGTGCACCACCTCGTCCAGCGCGTCGAGCATGCCGGGAACCTCCGACAGGCCGCGCTTGCAGTCGGCGAAGGCGCCGACGCCCGGCAGGACCACGCGGTCGGCCTTGCGCACGGCGTCGGCGTCGGAGGTCACCAGGACCCGGAAGGAGGCATGGGACTCCGCCGCCGCCCGCTCCAGCGCCTTGGCGGCGGAACGCAGGTTGCCGGAGCCGTAATCGATCAGCGCAACGGTTTCCATGAAACGAGAGCCTTCAGCAGAGACCCGGCCTGTCGTGGCGGCCGGCTTTTAGAGGGAGCCGCCCAGCGTCCCCTTGGTGGAGGGCACGGCGTCGCGCTTGCGCGGGTCGATCTCGATCCCGGCCCGCAGCGCGCGGGCAAGCGCCTTGTAGCAGCTTTCCACGATGTGGTGGTTGTTCTCGCCATAGAGGCATTCGACGTGCAGCGTCACCCCCGCGGCCATGGCGAAGGCCTGGAACCACTCGCGGAACAGCTCCGTGTCCATGTCGCCGATCTTGTCGCGGCTGAAGGACACCTTCCAGATCAGGTAGGGACGGTTGGAAAAGTCCAGCGCGACGCGGGTCAGCGTCTCGTCCATCGGGACATAGGCATGGCCGTAGCGCTGGATGCCCTTGCGGTCGCCCAGCGCCTTCGCCACCGCCTGGCCGATGGCGATGCCGCTGTCCTCGGTCGTGTGGTGCGCGTCGATGTGCAGGTCGCCCTCCGCCGCCACCGTCAGGTCCATCAGGCTGTGGCGCGAAAGCTGTTCCAGCATGTGGTCAAGGAAGCCGACGCCCGTCTTGACGTCATAGACGCCGGTGCCGTCCAGATTCACGGCGACCCGGATCCGGGTTTCGGTGGTGTTCCGCTCGATCGAGGCGCGGCGGACGCCATTGGCAAGGCTCTGGTCCATGAGTCCGGGTTTTATCAGGAAGCGCACGGGCGCGCCAGTGGCGCAGCCTCCGAAAACGCCTATGACCCGCGGTCCCATTGCCGCATAATGCGTGCATGTGAATGACCATGCACACGCCTGACGCGCATAAAGGGATATGTCACCGGACATGCCGCCGCCCGGACGCCTTCTCCTGCCCCTTGCGGCCCTGCTGGCGCTGGCCGCCTGCATGGGCGGGGATTTGCCGCAGACCCGCGCCGCGCCGCCCGTCGCCCGCGGTTCGACGGAGCCGGTGCGCTTCGACGGCCTCGCGCTCGGCTCCATGCGGCGGGGCATGGTGGTCGGGCGCTATGTCTGGGCGCTGGAGTGCTGGCCGCCCTACGAGGACGTCTATTGGACCAGCGGGCGGAGTCTGCACGAGAATTCCACCATCCAGGAACGCTTCGGGGAGGTGCTGGCCGACGCCGGCTACGACGTGGCGGGCACCCAGGGGAGCGCGTACGAGGCGGAGTTCGACCGGAAACGCGCCCGTTACGTCGTGCGGGGCGACCTGCGCGCGGTGAACAGCGACCTGTGCCGCCGCCGGAGCTGGCTGACGGGCCGGAGCGAGGGCGTGTCCGGCATCGGCAGCCTGCGGGTGGACTGGGCGGTGTACGACGCCGTGACCGGGCGGCTCGTCCACCGCGTCACCACCAGCGGGGTGGCCCGCAAGGACAGCGGCGTGCCGCAGGGCGACGTTCTGCTGATCGAGGAGGCGTTCGGCACGGCGGCGGAGGCTCTCGGCGCCGACCCCGGCTTCCGCGCCGTGGTGTCGCGGGGCGGGGCGGTAGCGTCAAGTGCCGCTCCGGGTGTGTCAAGTGCCCCGGTGGGAGCGTCAAGTGCGGCGCCATATGTGTCAAGTGCAGTCCCGCATGTGTCAAGTGGGCCGGGAGGAGTGTCAAGTGCCGCGGTCGACCCCGGCGGCGCTTCCGCCGGGACCGCGCCGTTCCTGGAGGAAACCCGCCGCCCGACGCTGATCCTGCGCATTGCCGACCCGCTCCAGGGCTACGCCGACGATCCCGCCGCCCGTGTGGCCGCCGCCACCGTGGGCGTCGGGCCGGAGGAGCGGAAGGGCAGGGGAATCGTGCTGGGGGAACTGGACGGCCAGTCCGTCCTGTTGACGCTGGACGCCGGGCTCGACGCGGTGGTCGCCGTCACCTTGTCCCGCGGCGTGGCGCTGGACGGGACGGTGATGGCGCGCGACGTGCCGGGCGGGATCGCCCTGGTCCGCGTGCCGGCGCGGCTTCGCGCCGCCCCGCTGCGGCTGGACGGCCCGGCGGTGAAGCGCGTTTCATAGCCTTCCCAGCCGCGCTCCATCTGGCCGTGCAGAAGGGCGATGAGGGACAGGTTGTAGCTGG
>NZ_JAUJFI010000338.1 GCF_030849505.1 Azospirillum isscasi
AACGCGCGTCTGGCGCGGTCGGGGATGTGCGTGGCGATGGTCGGCCTGATGGCCATCGTGGCGGTGGTGTTCTATCAGGTCTTCGGCCGCTACGTGCTGAACGACTCGCCGACCTGGGCGGAGAGCCTGGCCATCGTGCTGGTCCTCTACGTCACCCTGATCGGCGCCGCCGTCGGGGTCCGCGACGCCGGCCACATCGGCCTGGAATCCTTCCTCGTCATGCTGCCCGACGCCATCCGCCGCAAGGTCGAGATCGTCATCTACGCCCTGGTCGGCGTCTTCGGCGCCTGCATGGCCTACAACGGCTGGGTCCTCGGCACCTCCGTCGCCGCCTATCACATCCCCAACCTGCACGTCTCCGAAGCCGTCCGCTACATCCCGCTCGTGCTCTCCGGCGTCCTGATCGTGCTCTTCGCCATCGAACACGTCGTCGCCATCATCCGCGGCGAGGAGGTCGCGCCATCATGGAACTGACCATCCTTTCCATCACCTTCTTCGGCTTCCTCGTGCTGGGCATCCCGGTCGCCTTCGCCATCGGCCTGTCGGCGCTGTGCACCATCCTCTACGAGGGCCTCCCCGTCGCCGTCATCTTCCAGCAGATGATGTCCGGCATGAACGTCTTCTCCTTCCTCGCCATCCCCTTCTTCGTCTTCTCCGGCGAGCTGATGCTCCACGGCGGCGTCGCCGACAAGATCGTCGCCGCCGCCAAGAACATGGTCGGCCACATCCGCGGCGGCCTCGGCATGTCCAACGTGGTGGCCTGCACCCTGTTCGGCGGCGTCGCCGGATCCCCCGTCGCCGACGTCTCGGCCATGGGGGCGGTGATGATCCCGATGATGAAGCGCGAGGGCTACCACGCCGACTACGCGGTCAACGTCACCACCCACGCCGCGCTGGTCGGCGCGCTGATGCCGACCAGCCACAACATGATCATCTACGCCCTGGCCGCCGGCGGCAAGGCCTCCATCGGCGCGCTGATCGCCGCGGGCATCGTCCCGGCCCTGCTGCTCATGGTCTGCAACCTCGGCGCCGCCTACTTCGTCGCGGTCCGCCGCGGCTACCCCGCCGGCAGCTTCCCCGGCTGGGCGATCCTGGGCCGCTCCTTCGCCGCCGCCGCCCCCGGCCTGCTCATCGTCGTGATCATCCTGGCCGGCATCACCTCGGGCGTCTTCACCGCCACCGAGTCCGCCTCCATCGCGGTGATCTACGCCCTGCTCCTCACCACCTTCGTCTACCGCACCCTGACCTGGGAGCATTTCCTGGCCGCCGCCGCCAAAACGGTCAAGACCACCGGCGTCGTCCTGCTGCTGATCGGCGTCTCCACGATGTTCCAGTACATCATGGGCCTCTACCAGGTCGCCGAGATCACCGGCGAGCTGATGGCCGGCATCTCGACCAACCCGCTGGTCATCTTCCTGCTGATCAACATCATCCTGTTCCTGCTCGGCACCTTCATGGACATGGCCAGCACCATCCTGATCTGCACGCCGATCTTCCTGCCCATCGCCATGCAGTACGGCATGGACCCCGTGCAGTTCGGCATCGTCATGCTGATCAACTGCGCGCTGGGCCTCAACACCCCGCCCGTCGGCACCACCCAGTTCATCGGCTGCGCCATCGGCGAGGTCTCCGTCGGCCAGGTCATGCGCTCCATCACTCCCTTCTACGGCGCCCTCTTCGTCACTCTCCTCCTCGTCACCTACGTCCCAACCTTCTCCCTCTGGCTCCCACATCTCCTCATGCGCTGA
>NZ_JAUJFI010000339.1 GCF_030849505.1 Azospirillum isscasi
GGTGCGGGCGAGGCGGGCCGTCTCCTCCTCGACCGGCTGGCCGCCGCCACGGGTGCCGCCGTCGCGGCCTCCTCGGGCCCGGTCGGTCCGGCGACGCGGGGCGCCTCCTGGGCGCTCGACGTGCGCACCGCCCCGGTCTTCACCCCCTCTCCCTTCGCGGAAGCCGAGGGTTGGTCCCATGTGCTGGCCGTGACCGGCACCACGACGGCAGGTCCCGATCTGCTGACCAGCGACGACGATCCCGACGTGATCGAGGGTGGGGCCGGCAACGACACCCTGAACGGCGGTGGCGGCAACGACACGCTGATCGGCGGTGCGGGCGCCGACCTGCTGAACGGCGGCGACGGTTTCGACGAGGCGTCCTACGAGAACGCCACCGCCGGGATGACCATCGACGTCGGCAACCCGGCGAACAGCACGGGCGACGCCGCGGGCGACACCTTCACCGACATCGAGCGCTGGGTCGGCACCAACTACGACGACACCATGGTGGCCGGGAACGGTCCCGTGTGGTTCTGGGGCCATGACGGCGCCGACTCGCTGGTCGGCGGGGTCGGCGACGACACGCTGGAAAGCGGCAACGGCAACGACACCGTCCATGGCGGGGCCGGCAACGACCAGCTCTTCGGGCGTGCCGAAGACGACATGCTTTATGGCGACGATGGCGACGACCTGCTGGTCGGCGGCGGCGGCAAGGACAGCCTGACCGGCGGGGCCGGCAACGACACGCTGGTCGGCGATTGGGACGCCGACACGATGGTCGGCGGCGACGGCGACGACACCTTCTACAGCGGCGAGCACGGCACCCTGGACGAGGCGGACGTCATCCAGGGCGGCAACGGCAACGACACCTTCATCGTCGCCGCCCAGGGCGACGCCGGCACGGTGTCCTTCGACGGCGGTGACGGCACCGACACGCTGCGCATCAGTTCCGACGACGTGACCGATCCGGAATGGAAGGTCACCACGGCGACGCCGCAGATCGACATCTCCGGCATGACGCTGACCAGTGTGGAAAATCTCGATCTGGTCGGCAGCGTCCGCCACACGGTGACGATGACCGCCGCCCAGGCCAGCGGCTTCACCAGCGGGGTGACCGGGGCCATGGTGGGCGACGCCTTCACCATCACCGGCACGGCCATGACCGGCACCACCACCGCCGGCAACGGCGGCCAGCTCGGCGCCGGGCAGGTCCAGGCGGAGACGGTGGACGGCGTCACCTTCCTGCGCATCGGCACCGACGCCACGGCGGGCGCCGACGTCACCCTGCGCTTCGTCGGCAGCTTCGCCGCCGGACAGTTCCAGCTCAACGGCGACACCGTCACGCTGGTGGACGCGCCGCCGACCACGGAACCGCCGACGACGGAGCCCCCCACCACCGAGCCGCCCACCACGGAACCTCCGACCACGACGCCCCCGACCACCGAACCGCCCACCACGGAGCCGCCGACCACGACGCCCCCGACGACGGAGCCGCCCACCACGGAACCGCCGACCACGACGCCCCCGACGACGGAGCCGCCGACCACGACTCCCCCGACCACCGAACCGCCGACCACGACGCCCCCGACGACGGAGCCGCCGACCACCACCCCGCCGGTGGACGACCGCCCTTCCGCCGCCATGCAGCGCATCGTGGACGGCGTGACCGAGGACGTGAAGGCCTACGCCTACGAGGGGCCGGTCTCCACCCTG
>NZ_JAUJFI010000340.1 GCF_030849505.1 Azospirillum isscasi
GGTGTCCCGCCCCGCGTTCGGGGAGGCGCTGCGGCGGCAGGGGCGGGCGGCGGAGGCCGAAGCGCATCACCGCGCCGCCCTGTCCTGGCTGCCCGGTTTCGGCGGCAACCACTTCAATCTGGGCCTGACGCTCCAGGCGCTGGGCCGTGCGGCGGAGGCCGCCGACGCCTATGGCGAGGCCGCGAGGCTGATGCCGCGCTTTGCCCCGGCCCCCTGCAACCAGGGCGTCCTGCTCCGCGCGCTGGGGCGGCTGGAGGCGGCGGAGGCGGCGCTGCGCCGGGCCGTCGCGCTCGATCCCATGCTGGTTCCCGGATGGCTCAACCTCGGCGCGGTGGCCCAGGGGCAGGGGCGGGGGGAGATGGCCGTTGCCTGTTACCGCAACGCCCTGGCCCTGCGGCCCGATCTGGCGGAGGCCCACGCGAATCTGGGACTGGCGCTGAAGGAGGCGGGGCGACCCGTGGACAGCCTTCCGGCCTTCGAACGCGCGCTGGCGCTCGGCCTGCCCGACACCGGCGGGATTCTCGCCCAGCTCGTCCAGCAGATGCGCCATCTCTGCCGCTGGGACGGGCTGGCGGAGCGTTCGGCGCAAATGACCGCCCTGGTGCGCAGCGGCGCCACGCGGCAGGTCCACCCCTGGATCTTCCTCGGCGAAGGCGCCGGCCCGGCGGCGGAACTGGCCTGCGCCCGCCGCTACGCGGACTGGCGGACGCAGGCCGTCGCCCCCATGCCGGTCTGCCGTGACCCGGGGCCGCGCAGCCGCCTGCGCATCGGCTATCTCTCCGCCGACTATCACGAGCACGCCACCGCCGCCCTGATCGCGGACCTGATCGAACGCCACGACCGGGGCCGGGTGGAGGTCGTCGGCTACAGCCACGGCCCCGACGACGGCGGCCCGATGCGGCGCAGGCTGGGCGCCGCCTTCGACCGATTCGTGGACCTCGCCGCCCACTCCCACGCCGAAGCCGCGTCGCGCATCCGCGAGGACGGGGTGGACATCCTGGTGGACCTGAAGGGGCACACCCAGCACGCCCGCCCGGAGATCGCCGCCCACCGCCCCGCCCCCGTGCAGGCGCAATGGCTGGGCTATCCGGGGACCATGGGGGCCGGCTTCATCGACTATGTGATCGGCGACCCGCTGGTCACGCCGCTCGACCGGCAGCCCTTCTATGCGGAGCGGATCGTTCAGCTTCCGGTGTGCTACCAGCCCAACGACCGCAGCCGGCCCATCGGCCCCACCCCCACCCGTGCGGCCTGCGGCCTGCCGGAGCGGGGGATGGTCTTCTGCTGCTTCAACGCCGCCTACAAGATCACGCCGGCCCTGTTCGGCCTGTGGTGCCGCCTGCTGGGCGCGGAGCCGGACAGCGTGCTGTGGCTGCTGGACAGCCATCCGGAAGCCAGCGCGAACCTGCGGCGGGAGGCCGCCCGCCGCGGCGTGGCGCCGGAGCGGCTGGTCTTCGCTCCCCGGCGCCCCCCGGCCGAGCATCTGGCGCGCCACCGTCTGGCCGACCTGTTCCTGGACACCACGCCGGTCGGCGCCCACACCACGGCCAGCGACGCGCTGTGGGCCGGTCTGCCGGTGCTGACGGTGCCGGGGGAGGGCTTTGCCTCCCGCGTGGGGGCGAGCCTGCTGCGCGCCGCCGGCCTGCCCGAACTGGCGGTCCGCTCGCTCGCCGACT
>NZ_JAUJFI010000341.1 GCF_030849505.1 Azospirillum isscasi
CTTCACGACCTCTTCGGTGACCTTCTTGGCGTCGCCGAAGAGCATCATGGTGTTGGGACGGAAGAACAGCTCGTTCTCGACCCCGGCGTAGCCGGCGGCCATGCCGCGCTTGATGAAGAACACCGTCTTGGCCTTCTCGACGTCGAGGATCGGCATGCCGTAGATCGGCGACTGCGGATCGGTCTTGGCCGCCGGGTTGGTCACGTCGTTGGCGCCGATCACGAAGGCGACGTCGGCGGTGCTGAAGTCGCGGTTGATGTCCTCCAGCTCGAACACCTCGTCGTAGGGCACGTTGGCCTCGGCCAGCAGCACGTTCATGTGGCCCGGCATGCGCCCCGCCACCGGATGGATGGCGTACTTGACCTCGACGCCCTCCTTCTTCAGCAGGTCGGCCATCTCGCGCAGCGCGTGCTGGGCCTGGGCCACCGCCATGCCGTAGCCCGGCACGATGATCACCGACTGGGCGTTCTTCATGATGTAGGCCGCGTCCTCCGGCGAGCCGGCCTTGACCGTGCCGCGCTCCCCGCCGCCGCCGGCCGCCGCCGCGGCGCCGCTGTCGCCGCCGAAGCCGCCGAGGATGACGTTGAAGATCGAGCGGTTCATGCCCTTGCACATGATGTAGGACAGGATCGCGCCCGAGGAGCCGACCAGCGCGCCGGTGACGATCAGCAGGTTGTTCTGCAGCGTGAAGCCGATGCCCGCCGCCGCCCAGCCCGAGTAGCTGTTCAGCATCGAGATCACCACCGGCATGTCCGCCCCGCCGATCGGCAGGATCAGCAGGAAGCCGAGCGCCAGCGCGACCAGCACGATGATCCACAGCGCCACGCTGGAGTTGGACTGCACCAGCCAGACGATGAGCAGGATCGTCAGGACGCCGAGCGCGGCGTTCAGGTGGTGCTGGAAGGGGAAGACCAGCGGCTTGCCGGTGACCAGCCCCTGGAGCTTGGCGAAGGCGACGATGGAGCCGGTGAAGGTGATGGCGCCGATGGCGGTGCCCAGCGCCATCTCGACCAGCGAGCCCTTGGCGATCGCCCCGGGCACGCCGATGCCGTAGGCTTCGGGAGAATAGAAGGCCGAGAGCGCCACGAACACCGCGGCCAGACCGACCAGCGAGTGGAAGGCGGCGACGAGCTGCGGCAGGGCGGTCATCTCGATCTTCTTGGCGATGACGTAGCCGATGCCGCCGCCGATGGCGATGCCGAGCACGATCATCCAGTAGGACTGGACGATGGGCAGGGCCAGGGTGGTCAGCACGGCGATGGTCATGCCGGCCATGCCGAACAGGTTGCCCTGGCGGGAGGTCTCGGGGCTGGACAGGCCGCGCAGGGCCATGATGAAGCACACCGAGGCGACGAGGTAGAGAAGGGCGGAGAGGCTTTCCATGGTTACTTGCCCTTCTTCTTGAACATCGACAGCATGCGCTGGGTGACCAGGAAGCCGCCGAAGATGTTGACGCTGGCCAGGATGACCGCCAGGAAGCCCATCACCTTGGAGAAGCCGAAGCCGGCCGGGCCGGCGGCGATCAGCGCGCCGACGATGATCACCGAGGACACCGCGTTGGTCACCGCCATCAGCGGCGAATGCAGCGCCGGCGTCACCCGCCACACCACGTAGTAGCCGACGAAGCAGGCCAGCACGAACACCGTCAGGCC
>NZ_JAUJFI010000342.1 GCF_030849505.1 Azospirillum isscasi
CCGCCGCAGGGCTACGGAAGGAGGCGATGGGCGGTCCCCATGCCCTCAGTCGAACTGTTTCCGGAAACAGATCGGGGTTAGGCGTTTCCCTCGGGACCACGGACATAGTAACGCTCAATGATCTGGCTCAGCGATTTCTCATCCGGAGCGAGATCATCGACCACATGGTATTCAGCCCCTTCACCCTTTCGGACCAGAAAGGCCCTGTAAGAGCCAGGAGAAAATCCATCATCCTCCGGAATGCTGAAAGAGATTTTTGCAGATTTTGCGTCCACTACCGACAATCCGACTTCGTATTTGTTCTTTTTCTTGGCTGTGTAGGCGAGCGATATCTTTCCGAACATTCCATTTTTCATCACAAACTCGCGAGCATCATCGAAATCAAGTTTCCCAGTTTCCGCCAATGCCGCGGCCGTGTACCCTATCCTGTTGCACATCACCTTGATCGCTCCCGTCCTGGCCTTGTTGCCGTCAAAGAGGTATTTGTGGACCATCATCACGGCATAAGGATCTACCGCTCGGGCATCGGGCCACTTCTTCTCGACACCCCCCTGCGTGGCAGGAGCCGCAAGGAACGTTCGCCGTTCCTCTGGTGGCATGGCTGCAATCCGTGCGTATAGTGGGGCGAACTTGGCTGCGATAACCGCCATTCGGCTCTCGAAATCCAATTTCGCGGTCCGACCAGTTGCACGATGCTGATCCATGTCACTGATCAGGATTTGCACTTCTTCGATGTGTTCGAAAACACCCGCTTCCAGTTCCGTGAAATCCGAATCGGCTTCCGCAGATGCGGCGTCATCATTCGAACTGTTTCCAGAAACAGTTCGCGGCGAGGTTGAAAAATCCGGAGGCGGCGGCTGGTCTACTGTGCTCTCAGTAGCGGCATCCACCGGTGTTTCCTGTTGACCTTGCGGGATCTCCTGGCTCGCGTGCTGTTCAGCGTTGCTCCGGTCCTTCTGGGGTTGGCGGCGACCGCGATTTGTGAGGGTATTCATCATTGTGTTCCTCTCCCCAGCCGCACACGAAATGAGTAATCTCCGTGCTGCGGCAAGTTGGCGATATGCGGTGGCCACCGACGGGTCCAGACTGCCGCGAAAAGCTTCTCGTTGCCAGAGCAGGCAGTTGACAGAGGGGGGTGGTGTCAATGGAAATCCGGAATGCCGTTCTTCTTCAAGGAGTTGGCGTTTGCAGGGAGCGGCAGAGCAAACTGTGGAAGGACTTGCGTACCATCGAGAGGGGGTCGCAGTACCGGGTGGTCGGCGAACTCTCGCTTGCCGACGTATTCCAGCACCCAACTCTGGCTGTAGCTCTTGAAAAGTTTAGCGACGTTGATTTGGTGCTTGTCGAGTGCCGTGATGCGATACGGGGGCAAATTCGGCTTTTCGATGACTTTCTAGATTTTGGGATTAAGCTTGCCTTTATTGACGACATCATGGAAGAAATATACGTAATCGATGAGCTGTCGCTGAATGATCGCCACGTCTCCGAGTTCATCGATATCAACACTGACGAAATCGAGTCTCTTGCCGCAGTTGGAAAATACAAGTTGAAGCAGGCACTTCTAGCAGGTCGCGGAAAAACGAACATATTTCGGCTTTTTGCCTCTGCTGAGGCTTGGAAATGGCGTTTCCGCCGCC
>NZ_JAUJFI010000343.1 GCF_030849505.1 Azospirillum isscasi
TCGGTGCCGGCCCGTCGGGCCTGAGCGCGGCCATCCGCCTGAAACAGCTCGCCAATGAAGCCGGGCAGGAGCTGTCGGTCTGCGTCATCGAGAAGGGCTCGGAGGTCGGCGCCCACCTGCTGTCGGGCGCGGTGTTCGAGCCGCACGCGCTGGACGAGCTGATCCCCGACTGGAAGGAGAAGGGGGCGCCGCTCACCACGCCGGCCCGCGAGGACCGTTTCCTCTTCCTCACCGAGACCAAGGCCTACAAATCGCCCGTCACCCCGCCGCAGATGCACAATCACGGCAACTGGATCATCAGCCTGGGCAACCTCGCCCGCTGGATGGCCGGGCAGGCCGAGGAGCTGGGGGTGGAGATCTACCCCGGCTTCGCCGCCGCGGAGGTGCTCTACGACGAGGCCGGCGCGGTCAAGGGCGTGGCCACCGGCGACATGGGCATCGGCAAGGACGGCGGGCGCACCGGCAACTACACGCCGGGCATGGAGCTGCACGCCAAACAGACCATCTTCGCCGAGGGCTGCCGCGGCTCGCTGACCAAGACGCTGTTCGAGCGCTTCGACCTGCGCCGCGACGCCGACCCGCAGACCTACGGCATCGGCATCAAGGAGCTGTGGGAGGTCGACCCCGCCACGTCGCAGCCCGGCCTGATCGTCCACACCATCGGCTGGCCGATGGATGCGAAGACCTACGGCGGCTCCTGGCTCTACCACATGGAGGGCAACCTGGTGTCGGTCGGCTTCGTGGTCGGGCTCGACTACGCGAACCCGCACCTGTCGCCCTTCGAGGAGTTCCAGCGCTACAAGACCCACCCGGCGATCCGCCCGACCTTCGAGGGCGGGCGGCGCATCGCCTACGGCGCCCGCGCCCTGTCGGAGGGCGGCCTCCAGTCGATCCCCAGGCTGACCTTCCCCGGCGGTCTGATCGTCGGCGACGCGGCGGGCTTCCTCAACGTGCCGAAGATCAAGGGCAACCACACCGCGATGAAGTCGGGCATGCTGGCGGCGGAGGCGGTCCATGAGCTGCTGTCGGGCGGTGCCGCGGGCGGCGAGGCGACGGCCTATCCGGAGAAGCTGAAGGCGTCCTGGGTGTGGCCGGAGCTGCACGCGGTGCGCAACATCCGTCCGGGCTTCCAGAAGGGGCTGTGGGCGGGTCTGGCCAACGCCGCGTTGGAGACGGCGACCAAGGGCAGGTCGCCGTGGACGCTGCACCACAAGCACGGCGACCACGAGACGCTGAAGCGGGCGTCGGCGATGCCGAAGATCGCCTACCCCAAGCCGGACGGGGTGGTGTCCTTCGACCGTCTGTCCTCGGTGTACCTGTCGAACACCAACCACGAGGAGGACCAGCCGGCGCACCTGACGTTGAAGGACGCCTCGGTTCCCATCGCGGTCAATCTGGCGCTCTACGACGCGCCGGAGACGCGCTACTGCCCGGCGGGGGTCTACGAGATCGTGCGGGCGGAGGGCGGCGGCGACCCGCGGCTTCAGATCAACGCGCAGAACTGCGTGCACTGCAAGACCTGCGACATCAAGGACCCCACCCAGAACATCAACTGGGTCGTCCCCGAAGGCGGCGGCGGACCCAACTATCCCGGCGGGATGT
>NZ_JAUJFI010000344.1 GCF_030849505.1 Azospirillum isscasi
CCGGAGCGGGCGCGGGCGGCGATGGCCGGCGGGGCCAGCGCCTCCTCCGTCCGCCGGTGGTGCAGGCGGGCCAGCCCGGCGCCGCACAGCAGCGTTTCGGTGCAGCCCTCCCGTCCGCAGCCGCAGGGTAGGGGCGGACCGTCCTCCGCCGTCCGCCAGGGCAGCGGGTTGTGCCCCCACTCCCCGGCGAGCGCGTTGGCGCCGGCCAGGATGCGCCGGTCCGCGACGATCCCGCCGCCGACGCCGGTGCCAAGGATGATGCCGAAGACCAGCGGCGCCCCGGCGGCGCCCCCGTCCACCGCCTCCGACAGGACGAAGGCGTTGGCGTCGTTGGCGATCCGCACCGGACGGCCCAGCGTCCGCGCGAGGTCCGCGGCGAAGGGCCGCCCGTCCAGCCAGGGCAGGTTGACCGCACGCACGGTGCCGGCGGCGCCATCGACGATACCGGGCAGGCACAGCCCCACCGAGGCGTTCCGGCAGCCCGCCCGCTCCTCCAGCACCGCCACGGTGCCGGCCAGCGCCGCCAGCGTCTCGGCATAGCCGCGCGGGGTGTCGGCGCGGTGCCGCGCCCGCTCCGTCCCGTCCGGAGCCAGAAGGGCGGCGGCGATCTTCGTGCCGCCCAGATCGACGCCGATCCGCATCGGACCCATGCCCATGACCGACTCCCAGTGCGGGTGCACAACACGCGGGTGCACGACAAGCGTGGAGGAAAAGCAGGCCCCCCTATAGCGCAGCGCGTCCCTCGAATCAGCCCTCCCGACGCGCGCCTCCTCCATAAGAGGTGGCGGTCCCGTCCCTTTGCACCGTCGCAGGACGGCGGCGGACCACTAGAGTCAGGAGTGTCACGACTCACCATTGGATTGCGCGCGCCCCCATGGACCGTTCCGCTCCGAAAGCCACGCCATCCTCGAATCGCTCCCCGGCGAAGGCGAAACCCCAACCTCCGGCCACCGGCCTGCGCCCCGACCAGATGGAGGTTTTCGACGGCCTCCTGCTGGCGCTACTGGCCCGCAAGCGGCTGCTGGTGCTGGTGGGCGACGCCGGGTCCGGACGGGCCGCGGTCTTCCACCAGCTCGTCGAGCAGGTCGGTTCCGACGGCGCGCTGGTGCTTCCGGTCGCCGCGAGCGCCGGGGCGCAGGTGGAGGATCTGGTTTCCGCCGCCGGTGACGCCGCCCTGCCCTCCGACAGCGGCGACCGCGATTTCGACACGCTGATCGGAGAGCTGGAGGAGCGGCTCGACCTCGCCGGCACCGGCCTTCTGGCGGTGGAGAACGCGGGCGTCCTCGCCGCCCCGGCGCTGGCCGACCTGATCGACCTCAGCCGGTCCGAAACGCCGGGGGGGCGCTTTCTTCAGGTTCTTCTCTGCGGCACGCCGGAGATGGAACGGACACTGGCCCGCCCCGGCCTCGCGGAGGCGGTGCGGGAGCTTGGCGTGATCTACCGCATGACTCCCGGCGCCGGACCGTCCGTGGCCCCCGCCGCGGTGGCGCCTCCCGCCGTGCCGGCGGCCACCCCCCCGCGCGTG
>NZ_JAUJFI010000345.1 GCF_030849505.1 Azospirillum isscasi
ACTGCCTGATAAACACGTGATCAGTGCCCGAACAGCCACGTCATCAGTGCATGCGCAGTCACGTGATCAGTGCATGAGAGCCACGTGATCAGTGCGTGCACAGTCCCATGATCAGCGCCTGTCAGTCACTGATCA
Organism: Azospirillum isscasi; assembly: GCF_030849505.1. Lineage (GTDB taxonomy): Bacteria > Pseudomonadota > Alphaproteobacteria > Azospirillales > Azospirillaceae > Azospirillum > Azospirillum isscasi. Next base: position 136 of record NZ_JAUJFI010000345.1, read on the forward strand.
TTGCCTGATAAACACGTGATCAGTGCATGATGAGCCATGTGATCAGTGCCCGATCAGCCACGTCATCAGTGCATGCGCAGTCACGTCATCAGTGCATGATAGCCACGTGATCAGTGCATGCTCAGTCACGTGATCTGGACTTGATCAGCCACGTGATCAGTGCCTGCAGAGTCACGTGATCAGGGCCTGCTGAGCTGCGTGATTCCTGCCGGCTCATCTGCATGACAATTGCCAGCTGAGCTGCGTGATTCCTGTCGGCTCATCTGCTTGACAATTGCCAGCTGAGCTGCGTGATTCCTGCCTGGTCACGTGCTTGATTATTGCCAGTTGAGCAGCATGATTCGTCACTGCTGAGCTCCATGCTTATTGCCTGCTGATTGCGTGGTTCGTGTCTGCTCAGCTCTTTGAGTATTGCCTCCTGAGGTCCCTGTTCGGTCGCCACCTGCCGGGGACCAGCCCCAACTGATCCAGGGTATTCGAAGGAGAGATGGCCTAGGCGACTATTTATATGCTAATCAGAGATGTCAAGAATAATAGTATGAGGAGAGCTCAGTAGGAAAATTCGGTGGAGAAAAGAGACTGAGTAGCTTGGTTTACGCGGAAGACCAATCAAACTTCAAGACAAGAAGTTTGCACCACTTACGTAGGCCGCAGGCGCCCTCTCGAATAGCGAAAGGTGCCTCACCCTAGACACCTTCTCGAGTGGGTCTTAGCAGCCCAGGCATAATTAGTAAGCGTGGTGGGTTCCGCGCTCCAGATGGAGACTCAGCTGGAAGTTAAAGGGAAGAATGACAAGGAACTTTATGAATTGGAGCTGTAAGTTAACTCTTTGACAGAGAGAGCGAGATGGTGGTGGGGGACAGCCCCCAGTGAAATCAGAGGTGAGAGCACAAAGCAATACAGTAGGCAGACTCCGGTTTTTTTGGGGGGGAGATGCTCGAGAATATCCGGGTGGACTCCTGAGGCTCGATCCCGCATTTGCGTATGCCGAGCCTCCTTCCTCATGACCTTTGTCCAGAGTGGAATGCCTCCCCGGCTCCCGGCACATGATCAGTGCATGCTCAGTCACGATATCAGTGCCTGCTCAGCCACGTGATCACTGACGGCACAGTCACGTGATCAGCGCCTCTCAGTCACGTGATCACCGTATGATAAACACGTGATCAGTGAACGACCAGCCACGTGATCACTGCATGCGCGGTCAGGTGGTCAGTTCCTGATCAGCCACCTGATCAGTGCGTGCACAGTCCCCTGATCAGCGCCTGTCAGTCACTGATCACTGCCTGATAAACACGTGATCAGTGCCCGAACAGCCACGTCATCAGTGCATGCGCAGTCACGTGATCAGTGCATGA
>NZ_JAUJFI010000035.1 GCF_030849505.1 Azospirillum isscasi
CGGTGGTGGCGCGGGTGGTGGCCGCCCTGCGCGCCGTCGGGCTGGACGACGACGCCCGCGCCATCGCCCGTGAAGCCGCCGCGGCCCTGGCCGGATGAGCCCCATGCCCAAAACGACCCAGCCGAAAGCCCAGCCGGCCAAAGCCCACCCGAAGCGGCGCGGGCGCCCCTGCAAACCGCGCCCGGTCGCGGCGTCGCCCCATGTGGATGCCTTCCTGGACATGCTGACGGCGGAGCGGGGCGCGGCGCTCAACACCCGCGTGGCCTACGAGCGCGACCTTGCCGACCTCGGCCTGTGGCTGGCCCAGCGCGGGCTGCCGCTGGACAAGGCGGGGACGGAGGATCTGCGCGCCTACCTCGCCTTCCAGTATGTGGAGGGCGGGCAGAAGCCGGCGCCGCGCACGGTGGCCCGCCGCCTGTCGGCGATGCGCCAGTTCTACCGTTTCCTGGTGTCGGAGGGCCGGCGGCAGGACGACCCCGCCTCGGCGCTGGACAGCCCCAAGCAGGGGCGCCCGCTGCCCAAGATCCTGACGGTGGAGGAGGTCACCCGTATGATCGACTCCGCCCAGACCCGCGGCGGGCCGGAAGGGCTGCGGCTGGTCGCCCTGCTGGAGGTGCTCTACGCCACCGGGCTGCGCGTGTCGGAGCTGGTCGGCCTGCCCATGGCGGCCATCCTGCGCGACGGGCGCGGGCTGATCGTGCGCGGCAAGGGCGGGAAGGAGCGCATGGTGCCGCTGTCCGAACCGGCCTCCGCCGCTCTGGCCGTCTATCTGCCCTGGCGCACCCACTTCATCCTGGCGGGGCGGGAAAACGGGCCGGTGGCCTTCATGTTTCCCTCGCGCAGCTCCACCAACGGGCACCTGACGCGCCAGCGATTCGCGCAGTTGCTGAAGGAACTGGCCATCGAGTCGAACATCGACCCGGAGAAGGTCAGCCCCCACGTCCTGCGCCACGCCTTCGCCACCCACCTGCTGGACCGCGGGGCGGATCTCCGCTCGGTCCAGAAGATGTTGGGCCACGCCGACATCGCCACCACCCAGATCTACACCCACGTCGTGTCGGAGCGGCTGAAACAGGTCGTCCACGAACATCACCCGCTGGCCCGGCGAAAAACCGTTCGTACGCAATAGCGTTGCGCGCAAAGGGGTTGGTCCTTTCAAAAAATGCCAATCCGGCTATGGCGGGTCCTCCCGCTGTGGTATAGCCCTTGTTCCAATGGGGGTGGCCGGCGTCCGCGCCGGACCGCCGCGCGACGAACAGGGGGGGAACCGCATGGCCACGACCATTTCCGGGCTTGAGATCCTGGGTCCGATCAAGCCCGGCTTCGAGCAGATCCTGACGCCGGAGGCGCTGGCCTTCCTGGCGGAGCTGGAGGGCCGGTTCGGGTCGGAGCGCTTGCGCCTTCTCGACGTGCGGACGAAGCGGCAGGCGCTGATCGACCAGGGGCACAAGCCGGACTTTCTGCCGGAAACCCGCGCCATCCGCGAGGCCGACTGGACCGTCGCGCCGCTGCCGCACGACCTGCTCGACCGCCGGGTGGAGATTACCGGGCCGGTGGACCGCAAGATGATCATCAACGCGCTGAATTCCGGCGCGAAGGTCTTCATGGCCGATTTCGAGGATTCGAGCTGCCCGTCCTGGGCCAACCTGATCGACGGCCAGATCAACCTGCGCGACGCCGTGCGCCGCAGCATCGCCTTCGACGATCCCGCCTCGGGCAGGAAGTACCGGCTGAACGACAAGACCGCCGTCCTCAAGGTGCGCCCGCGCGGCTGGCACCTGGAGGAGAAGCACGTCCGTCTCGACGGCGAACCGGTGTCCGGCGCGCTGTTCGACTTCGCCCTCTACGCCTTCCACAACGCGCAGGAGCTTCTGGCGCGCGGGTCCGGCCCCTACTTCTACCTGCCGAAGCTGGAAAGCCATTTCGAGGCGCGGCTGTGGAACGAGGTGTTCACGGTGGCCGAAGATTACCTGAAGATCCCGCACGGTTCGGTCAAGGCCACCGTTCTGGTCGAGACGATCCTGGCCGCCTTCGAGATGGACGAGATCCTCTACGAGCTGCGCGACCATTCCGCCGGGCTGAACTGCGGGCGCTGGGACTACATCTTCAGCTTCATCAAGAAGTTCCGCAACGACCCCGCCGCCGTCCTGCCCGACCGGGCGGAGGTGACGATGGCGACGCCCTTCCTGCAATCCTACAGCCTGCTGGCGGTCAAGACCTGCCACCGCCGCGGGGCGCCGGCCATCGGCGGCATGGCGGCCTACATCCCGGTGAAGGACGATCCCGCGGCCAACGAGACCGCCTTTTCCAAGGTCCGCGCCGACAAGGAGCGGGAGGTGTCCAACGGCCATGACGGCACCTGGGTGGCGCATCCCGGCCTCGTCCCCGTCGCGCGGGAGGTGTTCGACGCCTACATGGCGAAGCCCAACCAGATCGACCGCAAGCGCGCCGACGTCACGGTGACCGCCGCCGACCTTCTGGCCGTGCCGGAGGGGCCGAAGACGGAGCGCGGCCTGCGCAACAACGTGGCCGTCGCCATCGGCTATCTGGAGGCGTGGCTGCGCGGTGTCGGCTGCGTGCCGCTGTTCAACCTGATGGAGGACGCCGCCACCGCGGAGATCAGCCGCACCCAGCTCTGGCAGTGGGTCCACCACGGCGCCACGCTGGACGACGGGCGCCCGGTGACGATGGAACTGGTGGACGAGACCATCGCCGAGGAACTGGCCGCCTGGAAGGCCCGCGTCGGCGACCGCGCCTTCGACACGGGGCTGTACGAGGAGGCCGCGGTGATGCTCCGCGACCTCGTGGAGCGGACGGACTTCGTGGATTTCCTGACCCTGCCGGCCTACGACCGCATCGTCGCGCAAGGGGCGTGAGGCCCCCTTTCCAAGCCCTCACCTGAAGGCCCCCACCCTATCCCTCCCCCGTTGCGCAGGGGAGGGGACTGCCGCCGCCTTGCAGAAGGCACCCTCCCCTGCGCAGCGGGGGAGGGCTGGGGAGGGGGCCATGCGTGCAAAGCGCTTTCCCAAGGTGCCCGACCTGCTTGGCAAAAGGCGGGGACTCGCCATGTTCGCTGACCTGCCCGCGTCCCGAGCCGGAGGTTTCGTTCCCGTGTCCACACCCGCCACCGTTCCGCCGGCGTCGCGCGGGGTCGAATCGCTGCTTCTCCTGCTGTCGGTCGGCGGGATGATCGGGGTGATCTTTCCCGTCACGAAATACGCGCAGGCGGCGGGGGTGCCGCCGCTGCCCTGGGCCTTTTCCATGACGCTGGGCGCCGGGCTGCTTCTGGCCGGGCTGGCGCGCATCAAGCGGCAACCGCTGATTCCCGCCGGACCGTCGAGCGGGCGCCGGCTGCGCTATTTCGCGGTGTCCGGCCTGCTGTCGGTGGCCCTGCCCAACGTGGTGCTGTTCTTCGTGCTGCCGCCGCTGGGGGCGGGGCTGTCGGCGGTGGTCTACACGCTGCCGCCGATCCTGACCCTGCTGATGGCCGTGGCGGTGCGGATCGAAAAGCCGGACCGTGGGCGGGTGGCCGGCATCCTGCTGGGCTTTGCCGGTGCGCTGATGATCGTCGGGCCGCGCGGCAGCCTGCCCTCGCCCGATCTGGCCGGCTGGATGGCGCTGGCCTTCGCCATGCCGCTGTCGGTCGCGGCGGGCAACGTCTACCGCACCGTCGCCTGGCCGCCGGGGGGCCAGCCGGTGGCGCTGGCCGCGGGCACCATGCTGGGCGGGGCGGCCTGGGTCGCGCTGGCCCTGCTCGGCACCGGGGCCATGTCGGAGCTGCCCTTGCTGGGGCTGGTGCCGGGGCTGGCCCTGCTCCAGATCGCGGTGACGGCGCTGACCTATGTGCTGTATTTCCGGCTCCAGATCGTCGCCGGGCCGGTTTATCTCAGCCAGATCGGCTATGTGGCGACCTCCGTCGGGCTGGGCACCGGGACGCTGCTGTTCGGGGAACGCTATTCCCCCTGGGTGTGGAGCGGGGCGGGGGTGATCGTGGCGGGCGTGCTTCTGGTCAGCTTTGGCCGCCGTTTCGCGCGATAAGCTGTGGCATCGCCGCCGCGCACCGTGGTACCAAGGCCGGTCCGCGACGTCCGCGTCCAATCTTATTCGGTCCGTGATCCTTCCGGCATGCAAACCTTCCTGGAATTCGAAAAGCCGATCGCCGAGCTTGAAGGCAAGATCGAGGAACTGCGCCATCTGACCAACGCCGGCGACATCAACATCGCCGACGAAGTCACCAAGCTGCAGACCAAGGTCGACAAGCTCCTCCGGCAGACCTACGCGAAGCTCACCCCGGCGCAGAAGGTGCAGGTGGCCCGCCACCCGAACCGTCCGCACTGCCTGGACTATGTGAAGGGGCTGATCGACGACTTCACGCCGCTGGCCGGCGACCGCGGCTTTGCCGAAGACCGCGCGGTCATCGGCGGGCTGGGCCGGTTCCGCGGCCGCTCGGTCGTGGTGATCGGGCAGGAGAAGGGCCACGACACCGAAACGCGCGTGCGCCACAACTTCGGCATGGCCAAGCCCGAGGGCTACCGCAAGGCCCAGCGCCTGATGGACCTCGCCGACCGCTTCAAGCTGCCGGTCGTCTCGCTGGTCGACACCGCCGGCGCCTTCCCCGGCGTCCAGGCGGAGGAGCGCGGCCAGGCCGAGGCCATCGCCAAGAGCATCGAGCGCTGCCTGCGCCTGACCGTGCCCATGGTGGCCGCGGTGATCGGCGAGGGCGGGTCCGGCGGCGCCATCGCCATCGCGACCGCCGACCGGGTGCTGATGCTGGAGCACGCCATCTACTCCGTCATCTCGCCGGAAGGCTGCGCGTCGATCCTGTGGCGCAACCCCGACATGGCCGGCGAGGCCGCCGTCGCGCTGCGCCTGATCAGCCACGACCTGAAGGAGCTCGGCGTCATCGACCGGGTGGTGAGCGAGCCGATCGGCGGCGCCCACCGCGACCCGGCGGAGATCGTCAGGGCGCTGGGCGACGCCATCGAGGAGTCGCTGGGCGACCTGGACGGGCTGGACGGCGACGCGATCCGCGCCCAGCGCCGCCAGAAGTTCCTCGACATGGGCCAGAAGGGCCTGGGGTAAGACGCCCGTGGCCGCCCCGCAGACCCGTCCTCTGAAGACCCGTCCTCCGAAGGCCCGTCTTCTGCGTCTGGCGGCCACCGTCAACCTGTCCGCCGTGGCGGCCACGCTGCTGGCCCTGTGGCTTCTGCATCCGCTGTTCGCGCCCCCGCCCGGCATCGCCGATCCGGGGGCGCGCATGGCCTTCTGGGGGCGGCTGGCCCTGTGGCCGGCGCTGGTCCTGTGCCTGACGGTCGGCGGGGTGATGGTCGCCCGCGCTCGCTCCGTCGCGCTGAACCCCATCGACGATCCCGAATCGCGCCTCTACCGCATCGCCCAGCGCGTGCTGGCCAACACGGTGGAGCAGACGTTGATCTTCCTGCCCGCCCTGGCGGCGCTGGTGGCGCAGATGCCGCTTCCCGACCTGGGCTTCGCCCGGCTGGCGGTGGCGCTGTTCGTGCTGGGCCGCCTGCTGTTCTGGGCGGGTTATCTGATCCACCCCTATGTGCGGGCGCCGGGTATGGCCATCACGCTGACGGTCAACCTTGTCGTGCTGGGCTGGGCGGCTTTGCTCGCCGTCGCCTGATTCCTCCCGGTTTTCACAACCTGTTTCCCCAAGGAGTCCGACTTATGGCATAGGAGGTGCCGCATAACGCGCGCACGCCTTCCGACCGTCGGAGTCGCCATGAGAGTCCTGTTGCGCTGCCCGTCGCTGGTTCAGATCGGGTTGTCCGCCATCCTTCTGCTGAGCGCTCTGCTCGAACTGTTCGACACCATGCTGGAGGACGTCATCGGCGTGGAGATCGGCGCCGCGCATGGCCTGTTCGTCTTCGCCACGGCGAAGATCCTCAAGGAATGGGCGGAGGTCCGCAAGGAATTCTCCGAGACGCGGGAAAAGCTGGGCGGAGTGCGGAAGACGGAAGCGGCCTCGCCCGGCGCGAATTGAGCGGCGCGAATTGAGCGGCGCGGCGGCGACGTCTACAGCCAGCGCCGCCGCTTGAAATAGAGCATGGGCAGCGCCGCCGACAGGATCATCAGCATGACCGCCAGCGGGTAGCCCAGCGTCCAGCCCGTCTCCGGCATGTGCGCGAAATTCATGCCGTAGACGCTGGCGACCAGCGTCGGCGGGAACAGGGCGACCGTCAGGATCGAGACGATCTTCACGATCTCGTTCTGCTCTACGTTGATCCGGCCCAGCGTGGTGTCCAGCAGCAGGCTGACCTTTCCCGACAGGAAGCGGGCGTATTCGCCCAGCCCCGTGACGTCCTGCAGGGCCGCACGCGCCCAGCGCCGGGTCCGCTTGGCCGGGGTCCAGCCCTCGCCGCGGGCCAGGAAGGTCAGCATGCGGTTGAGCGTGGACAGGCTGACATGCGCCTTGCCGACCAGATGCCCGGTGTGGCCGATGCGCTTCAGCGTGCGGGTGTCGTCGCGCCGCTCCCCCTTGACCGGCAGGGCGCGTCCGCGGAAGGACCGGCTGCCCATGGTGTCCAGCTCCAGCCCGACGCGGCGCAGGACGGCGGCGGTGCGCTCCACCACCCCGTCCAGCAGGGCGGCCAGAACGGCCTCCGCCGTGGCCTCCGCGCCGCCGTTGCGGGTCACGCGGCGGCGGACGGCCAGGAAGGGCTGCGGATCGACGGTGTGGATGGTGGCGAGCCGCCCGCCGGCCAGGACGAAGCTGACGGGGACGATGCGCGGCTGGTCGGTGTCGGCCCAGACCAGGACGAGCGCCGTCATGTGCACGGCGCCGGGGGTGATGCGCAGACGGCTCGATTCCTCGATCTCCGCCATCTGCTCCCTCGTGGGCAGCTTGACGCCCATCAGCGCTTCGGCGCGGGCCAGCTCCTCCGGCGTCGGGTTCTGCAGGTCGAGCCAGACCGCCTCGACGGGCAGCGGGGCGGTGACGCCCTCGGCCTCCCTGGCCCAGCGCAGCCGGTCGCCGTCCCGGGCGAAGACGTGCAGCATGGCGGCGGCCCGCCTTAAACGAGGCGGCCGAGACGGCGGGGTTTGCGCGGCGGGGCCGGTTCGGCGGGGCCAGGGAGGCTGAGGGCGTCGCCGCCCCCCGCGTCCGCCGGCAGGTCGAGCGGCGCGCCGTCCTTGCGCAGCGCGTCCTCCAGCTTGCGCCGGAAGGCGCCGCCGTCGTCCTTGGAGTCCAGGAAATGGCCGACGGCCTCCTTGGCGGAGTCGCGGTCGTACGGGACCTTGCCGAAGACCGACAGCTTGGCGCGCTCCAGCAGCTTCGGGTCCATCCGTTCGCGGATGGCCTTCATCTGGCGGAGCAGATCCTTGCGGACGTCGGACATGGCGGTCCCCCTCGCTTCCCCGTTCAGTCGCGGCCGATCAACGTGCCGGCCCCGCCCTCCGTGAAGATCTCCAGCAGCAGGGCGTGCGGCACGCGGCCATCCAGGATGACGGCGGCGTCCACGCCCTGTTCCACGGCGTCGATGCAGGTCTCGATCTTCGGGATCATGCCGCCGGTGGCGGTGCCGTCGGCGATGGCGGCGCGCGCCTGGTCCAGCGACATGCGCGGCACCAGCTCCTTGTTCTTGTCCAGAACGCCGGCGACATCGGTCAGCAGGAAGAAGCGGGTGGCGCCCAGCGCCGAGGCGACGGCGCCCGCCGCGGTGTCGGCGTTGATGTTGTAGGTGTCGCCGTTGCGGTCGAAGCCGATCGGGGCGATCACCGGAATGATGTCCGACTGGGCCAGCGAGGTGAGGATCTGCGGGTTCACCTGATAGGGCTCGCCCACGAAGCCGAGGTCCAGCACCTTCTCGATGTTGCTGTCCGGGTCGCGCTGGGTGCGGCGCAGCTTGCGCGCGGTGATCAGGCTGCCGTCCTTGCCCGACAGGCCGACCGCGCGGCCGCCCGCGTTGTTGATGGCGGCGACGATCTGCTTGTTGATGGAGCCGGCCAGCACCATCTCGACCACCTCGACCGTCTCCTTGTCGGTGACGCGCAGGCCGTCGATGAAGCTGGACTTGATGGCCAGCCGCTGCAGCATCTGCCCGATCTGCGGGCCGCCGCCGTGCACGACCACGGGGTTGATGCCGACCTGCTTCAGCAGGACGATGTCGCGGGCGAACTTCTCCGCCAGGCTGTCGTCACCCATGGCGTGGCCGCCGTACTTGATGACGAAGGTGCGCCCGGCGTAGCGGCGCATGTAGGGCAGGGCTTCGGACAGGGTGCGGGCCTTGGCGAGCCACTCGTCGCGGGTCGTGTTCTGCACGGGATGGAGCCGTTCGTCGGGGTGGGCCAATCGGGTGAGATTCCGCCGACTCTTTAACGGAAAGCGCGGGGGGTGCCTAGGGGGCTTTTTCAGGCGGGCCGCGCGCCGGCCCGTCCGGCCAGCCATCCGGCCAGCAGGGTCATCGGCTGGGTCAGGGCGGTGACCACCACGGCCATCAGCACCATGGCGGAGAAGCAGGCGTCCGACAGCACCCCCGCCTCCAGCAGGATGGTCAGGACGATCACCTCCATCAGCCCCTTGCAGGACATCAGCGTGCCGAGCCGCCAGGAATCCGCGGCGCTCTCGCCCGACAGCCGGGCGGGCAGGGCGGTGCCCAGGACCTTGCCGGCGATGGTCGCCGCCGTCGCCAGCGCGAAGACCCACCATTGCGCCGAGGCGGCGAGGTCGAGATCGACCTTCAGCCCGGTCAGGGTGAAGAAGAAGGGAAGCAGGATCAGCGTGGCGAAATGCTCCAGCCGGTCCAGGATGGCCGCCGCCAGCCGCCGCGGCATGACCGTGCCGGCCACGAAGGCGCCCAGGATGTAGTGCAGCCCGATCAGCTCCGTCACCGCGGCGGAGCCCAGCAGGGCGGCGCAGGTGACCACCACCACCATGTCGCCGACCGCGCCGTCCGGGGCGATGCGGTTCATCAGACGGGTCAGCAGGGGCCGCGCGAACAGCTCGGTCGCGGCGAGATAGGCGAAGCCCAGGACGGCGATCTGCGCCACCCCGGCGAAACTGCCGCTCCCCCCCGCCGCCAGGGCGAGAACCGCGGTGATGAGAATCCACAGGAGCGCGTCGTTGACCGCCGCGTAACCCAGCGCCAGCCGCCCGACCCGCTCCCCGATCAGCCCCATCTCGCGCAGGATGGCGCCCAGCACCGGCAGGGCGGTCACCCCGACGCAGATCCCGAAGCCGGCGGCGAACAGCAGCGGGTCGGCCTTCGGCCCGGCCATCTCCGGAAAGGCGTCGACGATCCACCAGCCGAGCGCCCCGCCGACCAGCGTCGGCACCATCATGCTGGACAGGCTGATCCCGACGAAGGCACGCCCGCGTCCTTTGAACTCCGCCAGATCGAGGTGCAGCCCGGTCAGGAAGGCGAAGAAGACCACCGCCAGCAATGCCAGCCCCGACAGCGGCGCCAGCGAGCCCTTGGCGAACAGGGGGTGCCAGATCTCCGGGGCGGCGTGCCCGAGAACCGACGGACCGAGCGCGATCCCGAACAGGATCTGGATGACCACCATCGGGGCCACATGCTTCAGACCGGAGAGCCGCCACAGCAGGAACGGACCGGCGATCAGCACGATGGCCTGGATGAGGAAGAGCAGGGCCGGCGTCAGCTCGAAGGGCATCGGCTCATCCCAGGCTGGCGAGCTGGGCGAGGCTGGCCCGCAGCTCCGCGATTCCCTGACCCTTCTCGGAGCTGGTGACGTGGATCTCCGGGAAGGCGGCGGGATGCTTCTTGATGGCCGCCACGGTGCGCTTGCTCACCTCGGCCAGCTCCTGCGATTTCACCTTGTCCGACTTGGTCAGCACGACGACGTAGGGCACCGCGGCCTGATCGAGCATCGTCATGATCTCCTCGTCGTTGGGCTTCAGCCCGTGGCGCGAATCGACCAGCACCAGCGCCCGGCGCAGCGTGACGCGGCCGCGCAGGAAACGGCGCACCATGTCGTTCCAGATCTCGATCTTCTCCTTCGATTCCTTGGCGTAGCCGTAGCCGGGCATGTCCACCAGCTTCAGCCGGTTGCCGAGGTTGAAGAAGTTGAGCTGCTGGGTGCGGCCCGGCGTGTTGGAGGTGCGGGCCAGCGTCTTGCGCCCGGTCAGCGCGTTGACGAGGCTGGACTTGCCGACGTTGGAACGGCCCGCGAAGGCGACCTCCGGCAGGTCGGCCTCCGGCAGCTGCTCCGCCGTCTGGGCGCCCCAGATGAAGTCGCATTCCTTGGCGAACAGAAGCCGCCCCGCTTCCAGGGCCTCCTCGTCGAAACCGGAGATCGGGGAGCTGTTGGACGTGGTCATGGACGGCGCTTTCGAAAGACACGGGCTACGGACATTCGTGACCGGCCCAAAACATAACCGCCGGCAAACGCCCGTCAAGGGAGGCGCTTGCCGGCGGTCGATGCCCTGACGTCAGGGAGGCCGGGTGTCAGGCGGGACGGACCGTCAGGTCACCTTCACCCCGTCCTGCCGCATGATGATCCACTGCTGGGCGATGGACAGCGTGTTGTTCCAGGCCCAGTAGATCACCAGACCAGCCGGGAAGCTGGCGAGCATGAAGGTGAAGATGATCGGCAGGAACTGGAACACCTTCTGCTGCACCGGATCGGGCGGCGCCGGGTTCAGCTTCTGCTGGAAGTACATGGTGATGCCCATGATGATCGGCCACAGGCCCAGCATCAGGATGTGCGGCGGCTGCCACGGGATCAGACCGAACAGGTTGAAGATGGTGGTCGGATCGGGCGCGGACAGGTCGTGGATCCAGCCGAAGAACGGCGCGTGCCGCATTTCGATGGTCACGAACAGCACCTTGTACAGCGCGAAGAACACCGGGATCTGGATCAGGATCGGCAGGCAGCCCGACACGGGCGAGACCTTCTCGCGCTTGTAGAGTGCCATCATCTCCTGGTTCAGGCGGACCTTGTCGTCGCCGAAGCGGTCGCGCAGCTCCATCATCTTGGGCTGCAGCTTCTTCATCTTGGCCATCGCGTGATACGACTTGTTGGCCAGCGGGAAGAAGGCAGCCTTCACGATCACGGTGAAGACCAGGATGGCGATGCCGAAGTTGCCGAACAGGCGGCCCAGCAGGTCCAGGCCGTAGAAGAACGGCTTGGTCAGGAAGTAGAACCAGCCGAAGTCGATCGCCAGATCGAAGTTGGCGATGCCCAGCTTGTCCGAATACTCGTCCAGCAGGCGGACCTGCTTGGCGCCGGCGAACAGGCGGTCGGTCAGCTCGATGGTGGCGCCGGGGGCGACCTCCACGGCCTTGCCGAGCGTGTCGACCTGATAGCGGTCGGCGGCGCCGGGGGCGGAGTGGACGAAGCGGGCGGTGATCGGGGCCTTCTGGTCGGGGACCAGCGAGACCAGCCAGTACTTGTCGGTGATGCCGATCCAGCCGCCCGTGCTCTGGGCGGAAATGGTGCCGGCCTTGCGCAGATCGTCGTACTTGTGCTCGTTCAGCTTGCCGTCGAAGACGCCGAGCGGGCCTTCGTGCAGGATGTAGTAGCCGTCGGTGTGCGGCGTGCCGGCGCGGCTGACGAGGCTGTAGGGCAGCAGGCTGACCGGGGTGGAGCCCGTGTTGCGCACCTTCTGGGTGACCGTGAACATGAAGTTCTGGTCGACCGCGATGGTGCGCTCGAACACCAGGCCCTTGCCGTTGTCCCAGGTCAGGGTCAGCGGCTGGTCCGGCGTCAGGGCGGTGCCGGCGGCGGTCCAGCGGGTGTCGGCGCCGGGAACCGGCTGCGACTTGTCCTCCGGGACCCAGCCGAACTCGGCGTAATAGGCATCGGGCGTGCCGGCGGGGGCCAGCAGCACGATTTCCGGGCTCTTGGGGTCGGGGGTGACGCGGTAGTCGGCCAGCGTCAGGTCGTCGATGCGCCCACCCACCAGATTGACCGAACCGTGCAGCGACGGCGTGTTGATCTTGACGCGCGTTCCGGCGGCCATCTGCTCGGCGAGCAGGCCGGCGCGGTCGCGGACCGTGGCCGGGGCCGCGGTGCCGGGCACCGAACCGGGAGCGGCGCCCGGCACGGGAGCGGCGCCGGGGGCGACCGACTGCTCCGTCTGGGCGGCCTGCTGCGCGGCCTGCTGCTGCTTCACCCGGGGTCCGTCGTAGAAATACTGGAATCCCAGGAGGATGGCGATCGACAGAGCGATCGCGAGGATGAGGTTGCGTTGATCGGTCATGGCATCCCGGTTGCCGTGGGCCTTCTTCAAGAAGGGGGCCGAACGCCGGTTTTCAGGCCGGCATGCGAGTTGCTGCATCGATGCGCCGCGTCGTCCGGCCCGTGCGAACAGCGGGTGGACCGCCCCGGCTCGGGCACGGGATCATATCCCCACCCGCCCCAGGGATGGCAGCGCAGAAGCCTCCGGACGGTCAGCCAACTGCCCCGGATCGCTCCGTGCTTAGATAGCGCGTCCAGCGCATAGTTTGAACAGGTCGGCTGAAATCGGCAGTGCCACCCGATGAAGGGCGACAGGGTCCACTGATAGCCGACCACGAGCGCGCGCAGAAAATAGGCAAGCGGGCTCACGCGCCGGCCTCCCCGCCGCCGGAACCGTCACCGGTCCCGCCGTTGGGTTTGACGGCGTTTGGCCCGCCATTCGCCTCGCTCTTGGGCGCATCGCGCCACAGGCCGAGGCGTTTCAGCGCCGCAATCAGATCGCCCAGCAGCTCCGTCCACGGCCTTTCGGCCGTCGCGGCGCGTGCCACCAGCACGAAATCGTGACCGGGGGCCGCATGGGCGGTCAGAATCTGGCGGGCCGCTTCGCGAAGGCGGCGGCGTGCGCGATTGCGCACGACCGCGTTCCCCACCTTGCGGCTCGCCGTCAGGCCAAGACGAATCGGCGGCTCGCCAGGAGCGGGCCGCTGCCGTTCGTCGTGTCGGCGCACCTGCAGGATAAGGCCGGGAGCCACATGCTTGCGCCGGGTACCGGCCACGGCCAGAAATTCCGGCCGCCGCTTCAGGCGCCCGACCCTGGGGTCCGGCGCCGCCATGCGTATCAGGCGCTCAGGACCTTGCGGCCCTTGGCGCGGCGGCGGGCAATCACCTTGCGGCCACCGACGGTCGCCATGCGGGCGCGGAAGCCATGCCGGCGCTTGCGCACGATTTTGCTGGGCTGGAACGTGCGTTTCACGGCACCATACTCCTCGATCTCAGGGCAAAAAATGAGCCCCGCTGTATAGAGGTACCGCCCCCCGGAGTCAATCGCGCGCTGCCCCCCGTGCGTGGGAAATATTCTCCGTCCGGATGGGCAAAGGCGCGAAGGGTGGCGCAAAGGGGGGTGAAAAGGGGTAGGCGGCTGCCTCCCCCGCCGTGCGGTGTGTTTACCCCCTGACATCGCGAAAGGTCCGGGGGAAGTCGGCATGCTGCACCGGCGGCAATTCATCGTGTCCAGAAACGCCCATGCCCTTCGTCCGGATTGGGTGACCCGCGACATCGGCGGGCTGATCCTGTCCCACGGTCCCGACCTGCCGGTCCGGCGCGTGCTGGGTGCCGACAAGACGGTCTGGCATCTGCTGGGCCTGCCCGTGCAGACCGATCCCACCCGACCCGACCCGGTGGAGGCGCTCGCCGACTCGCGGGCCGGGGCCATCGCGGATCTTTGCCGGTCCTGGACGGGCCGCTGGCTTCTTCTGAACAACCGGGCGGTCCATCTGGACACCGGCGGGACGCTCGGCTGCTTTTACGGGATGGTGGACGGGGGGCTGACGCTCGCCTCCAGCGCCGGGGTGATGGCCGAACTGCTGGGGGAGGAGGCCGCCTTCCGCCGCCCGCTCGCCCACGAGGCGGGGCTCGACTGGTACCCGCTGCCGGGCTCCGGGCTGAAGGGGGTGCGGCGGCTGCTGCCGACCCAGGTGCTCGACCCCGCCCGCCCGATGGACGACGCGGGGTTCCTGACCTTCCGCCGGCCCTTCCCGCCGGTTCCGCCGGGATTCTCCGATTCGCTGGCCTACGAGCGGATGGAAGCGATCCTGGTCACCGCCATCCGCAACCTGCACCGCGCCCTGTCGAAGCCGGAAGTCTCCGGGCCGGAGGGCGGGAGCCGCCCGTTGATGCTCCAGCTCACCGCCGGCTACGACACGCGGCTGCTGCTGGCCGCGGCGCGCCGGGCGGAGGTGCCCTTCGCCACCTTCACCTTCGACCACCGCGACCTGACCCCGGGCGACCGCAAGCTGCCGCCGAAGCTGGCCCGGCTGGCCGGGGTGGAGCATCACCAGATCCCCTGCCCGCCGCTGGACGCGCAGCGCGCGCGGGACTACGCCGCCCACACCGGCGGGCACACCGCGGCGATGGACGGGGAGTTCTACGCCAACGGCGCCTGGGACGGCGTTCCGGAGGGCGCGGTCGTCCTGCACGGCGGCGTGTTCGAGGTGGCGCGCTGCTTCTACTGGGGCCAAATCCCGCCGGGCCTCGCCCCGGATGCGGAGGACACGGCGGCCCGCCTGTTCGACGCCTTCCGCGGCAAGCTCTACAACCCGCCGTCCCATTGCGAGGCGCTGCGCGAATGGCTGGCCTGGGTGGCGCGCACGCCGGACGTGCTGCCGGGCGGCGCCATGGATCTGCGCGACCGCTTCTATCTGGAGCAGCGGGTGGCCGGCTGGCTGTCGGCCATCGACCAGGGGGTGGACTTGACCGGGCGGCAGCTGTTCCAGGTCGGCAACTGCGCGGACTTCCTGGCCATCGCGCTGGCCCTGCCGGTGGATGTCCGCCGCTCCAGCCAGCACCACGCGGAGCTGATCCGCCGCATGGCCCCCGACCTGCTGAGCGAGCCGATCAACCCGCCGCAACCCGCCGTGCTGCGCCAGCTCCGCAAGCTGCCGCGCCGCCTCAACAAGCTGCGCACGGCGATCGGGCATCATCTGGCGCGGACGTCGGCGTAGGGAGGTGGTTTAAAGGAGGCGGCTTAAGGAGAGGTGCGGCGGACGGGCGCTCGCTCCCTCCCTAACCTTCCCCCGCTCTCGGCGGACTTTCAGTCCGCCTGCCGCGTCAGCGCAAACCTCTGGTTTGCGCGTGAGCTTCGTAGGGGAGGGGATAGAGGTGCAGCCGTTTTGGACAGGTGCAGCCAGCGGCGGTAGGCATCCTCGCTCACCGGGGCGCGGTGCTTCAGGCCGATGCGGACGATCTCCGGCAGGGCCAGCAGCACCTTCACATCGGTCAGCCGCGGTCCGTGGCGCAGGTTCTTCCAACTGTTGCCGGCCCAGCTCCGCAGGAAGCGCCAGGGGAGCAGGCGGGCGGGGCAGCGGGCGATCTCGCGGATCAGGTCGTTGCGGTGGTTGTAGAAACGCTCCAGCCCCGGCTTGCGGCCCTTCTCGCTCTTGTCGTGATGGACCATCACGCCGGGCAGGGCGACCACCCGGTAACCGGCGCCGATCAGCCGCAGTCCGCGGTCCTTCTCCTCGCCCTGGCGGTACAGCTCCGGCATGTAGAGGCCGGTGGCGGCAACCGCGCTGCGGCGCAGCAGGTGGCCGCAGCCCACATACCAGGGGGCGTCGAAGGGAGCGGCCTGGGGCGGGAAATAGACCAGCCCGTCGCGCGTCTCGATGTTGCAGGCCACCGCCGCCACGTCCGGGTGCGCCTCCATATAGGCCACCGCGCGGGCGAGGCCGTCCGGCTCGACGAACCAGGAATCGTCGTCCACCGACAGCACGCAATCCCCCGCCGTGTTCGCGAAGCCGAAGTTGCGGGCATAAATCAATCCGGCGTTGTGCGGCAGCCGGACATAGCGGACGCTGGGGAATTCCGCCCGCAGCATCGCGTCGGTGCCGTCCGTGGAGCCGTCGTCCACCACCAGGATCTCCGCCACCGGGTGCGTCTGGGTCAGCAGGCGGGACAGCGCGGTGCGAAGCTCCGGCGCGCGGTTGAAGGTGGCGATGACGGCGCTGACGGTCGGCATCAGGCGACCTCGCTGGAGGAGGGCGCGCGCGGGCGCGCGGGCAGGGGGAGCCGGACCGGCGGGCGCTTCAGCTCCTCCGGATAATCGTCGCGCAGGCCGGACAGGTAGTTCGCCAGGAAGACCCGCAACCCTTCGACGTCCCGGTTCAGCAGATAGTGGGCGGAATATTTGGCGATCATGCGCGGAATCACCGCCGCCTTCTCGTAGTTGGCGTGGATGTAGCCCATGTTGCGGAAGAAATGCGGCGCCCGGTCGGCCCGCATCGTCTCCACCGTGCCCAGCCGCCCGCCCAGCACCTTGTGCTCCGTCCGCGACATGCCGGGATGGATGTGGACCGCCTTCACGGCGGTGCCGGCCTTGAGCCCGGCGCGGCGCGCGCGCAGGGTGAATTCGTACTCGTCGCCCCAGATGAACATCTCGCGCTTCACGTTGCCGATCCGCTCGAACACGGTCCGTCCAATCAGCGTGCCGTTGAACAGGGCGATGGTCTCCGGCGCCAGCCCGTCCACCGCCCGTGCCGTCAGGCGGTCCGGGTCGCGGGTGCCCTGCATGGGGAAGGCGAGGGTGGAGCGATCCTCCGCCGCCAGCACCAGCGGGCCGATCATGTCCAGCCGGTGCCGTTCCGCCTGGGCCAGCAGTTCGGCCAGCGCGCCCGGCTGCGGGATGCCGTCGTCGTCGGTGCTCCAGATCCAGCGGCAGCCGAGGCCGAGCGCCGTCTCGAAGGCGGTGTGGTAGGCCCCGGCGGACCCGCAATTGGCCTGCCGCACCACGACCAGCGTGCCGCCATGCTCCTCCCGCTGCGCGGCCAGCCATTCCGGCGTGCCGTCGCCGGACCCGCTGTCCACCACGACCAGCTGCTCCGGACGCGGGCGCTGCCCCAGGATCGCCGCGACACAGGCCGCCAGCAGCGGCAGGCGGTTGTGGGTGACGACGATCGCCACGACGCCGTGGGCGATGTCTGCGGACGGTGCTTCCTGTGCCATGGCCGGGCGGTCCTTCCTGGTCCTGTCCATCAGTCGGTTTGGGTGCGGTAGGGGGTGCAATCGGCCTGCATGGGCCGGCAGGGCAGGGTGGCGACGTCCGGCGACGGCTCGGCGATGGCCAGCACCCCCATGCGCGCCAGCGTCCGGGCGACCGTCCGCGCGGCGTAAAGCTGCCCCTCCAGGCCCCAGCGGCTGCCGTTGGGCGCGTAGAGATCACGCACCCCGCCGGCGGCCAGCGCGGTCAGGCCGGAGGCCAGCGGCACCGCCTGAAGGGTCGGGTCGGCGCCGAGCACCTCGTCCACCGCGGACCGGTGGGGCGGCGGGGCGAGCAGGAAATCGGCGTAGACCGTGCCCTTGTCCGGCGCCACCAGCAGCAGGAAGCGCGTCACCCCGTTGGCCTCCACCGCGTCCTGGATCGCGTGCAGGCGGGCGCGCCGCTCCTCCAGCAGCCGGCGGTCGGCGCGCCAGGGCCGGAAATCCTCGGCGTGGAAGAGGGTCGTCGTCGTGGCGGCGGAGCTGAACAGGCCCGCATAGGCCAGGGTCCGCTCCTCCACCGGTCCGTCGACCACGTTCAGCAGCGTGCGCGGCAGCGCTTTCATCAGCAGGTCCAGCGCATCGCCGACCGGCGGCGGGTTCCAGGCGCGGGCGCGGGCGCGCTCGCGGGGCCGCGGCTGGCGGTCGAGGGGCTGCGCCGCGATGGGGCGCAGGGCCGCGGCCCTGTGGGGACGGGGGGCGGTGACGGTGGACAGGTCGAGGCCGCCGACGCGCTCCTTCAGGTCGCGTTCGGACAGTTGCACGACCAGGATCCGCGGCGGGCGCTCCCGGAAATCGGACGAGGCCAGATAGGCGGCCAGCGGCGGAGCGTCGGCGGGCCGCACCCCCATGCTGAGGCCGGTCAGGTTCCGCAGATGGTCGGTCCAGTATTGGCCGTAGGGGGTGTGGCGCTCCTCCGCATCGGGCCGGGAGAAGCCGTCGCCGAAGACCAGCGCGTCGTAGGAGGCGCCGGGCCGCGCCGCCTCGGCCAGCGGCGGCACGAAGACCGCCTGCGGGACCGTGGGGCCGAAGCGGTTCTCCGTGAAGCCGCCCAGCCGCGTCAGGTCGCCCTCCGGCGGGTCCAGCGCGAAGGCCAGCGGCAGAACCAGCGCCGCGCCCAGGGCCAGCCCGCGCAGCACGATCCGGTCCAGCCCGCCTCTCACCGGTCGCCTCACGCCCGGTCCGCTGGCAGGCGGAAGCCGGGGAGGCGGAAAACGGGCAGGCGGCGCGGGGCGAGCGGGGTTCCGGCGTCGCCGCCGCTGCCGATCCACACGCGCAGCGCCTTGGTCGCCCCGATCCACAGCAGGATGGGCAGCAGCGAGAAGAAGCCGAACTTGACGATGGTGATGTTGCCGTCGCGGTACCATTGCAGCGACAGCGGGATGAAGGCGCAATAGAACAGCACCGCGTAGCGGTTGGTGAAGCCCGATTCCCAGAACCAGCGGTGCAGCCGGCCCAGGATCAGCCCCACCACCACCATGGTGACGATCACCCCGATCCACCCCGCGCTCATCCAGCCGTCGCCGGCCAGCGAGGTGGTCAGGTTGGAGAAATTGCCGAAATCGTGCAGCGACACCCATTTGACCGGCGCGCCGATGGGCTTGTCCGGCCACAGCATGCGCGGGATCGGCTCGGTGAAGAGCTGCAGATACTGGGTGAACCAGGTGTAGGTCCCCGACTGCTGCGGCACCGCCCACAGGATGAAGGCCAGGAAGTCGAAGTTGGCGATGTCCTGGTTCGACACGCTCTCCACGAAGGAGCCCTGGCCGCCCTGGAAGATGCCGAACAGCTTGGCCGGGCTCTCGGTGCCGGCCAGCACGCCGCGCAGGAAGTCGCGGTTGTTGCCCAGCGTGTGGAACAGCAGAAGCACCGGCAGGCCGATGGCGAGCTGCCACCAGCGGAACCACTTCGTGCGGGTGTGGTAGAGCACCAGCAGCACCATGCCCAGCACGCCCATGATGATCGCCCAGCGCCCCCAGCCCAGATAGGCGCGGTAGCTGACAAAGGCGATGAAGGGGATGAAGGACAGCGGGTGGAACCGGCTGACCCAGATGATGCCCAGCGTCAGCGGCAGGCCCATCGAATGGGCCTCGGCGATGTAGCCGGTGGTGTTGACGTAGACCGGCTGGCCGGTCAGCGGATCGCGCTCCATCTGCACGTCGCCGGTGCCGGTGAAGTCGGCCCCGTCCTGCCGCAGGATGGCGGAGTAGATGGCCAGCGGCCCCAGCGCCGCCACCGTCAGGGCGAAGGCGGTGATGTCCAGCCGGTCGAAGGTGAAGGCGGGCGCCCGGCTGAAATCCGGCCTCACCCGCCCGGCCCAGCCGCAGGCGACGGAGAAGGCGACCAGGGCGACCGAACTGACCGTCAGCGACTTCACGAACTCCGCCGCGCTCGGCCAGTAGCCCATGAACAGCCACGCGTTGTCGATCCCGAAGCCGTGGACCAGAAGCGGGCGGATCACGAAGACCAGGGTGTGGAAGATCAGATAGTAGGTCAGCGGGTGGAACATCGACGCGGTGCCGGTGCTCAGGAACACCACGGCGACCAGGGCCACCACCAGCACCTGTGCGATCAACGCCGTTTCGATCATGCCGGGCTCCGCCTTCCTCGTGAACGCGCGTCGCCGCCGGCCACGGCCCGTGGTGACGGCCTGTGGGGCGGTGTTCTCACACCGGAAGCAACGCCGCCGGCACCGGTCGGGTCCCCCCGTCCGGGAACGCAGAGGGTGGAGGCCGCCCGGTCAGGGCTATCCGCGCCGCGCCTTCGGGGCACCCCGTCCGCGCTTTTGCTTCATCCGTCCCTCGCCGCCAGTTTCGCTGGGTGCGGAACGGAGGTGACATGACGCGCCGGATTCCTGGAGTCTTCGCGGGCGGGCTGCTGTGGCTGGTCCTGTTCCTGGCCGGTCCCAATCCGTCCTTCGGGGCGGAGCCGGCGATCCATGTCTCCCCCCAGGGCGACGACCGCTGGTCCGGGCGGGCCGCCGCTTCCACCCCGGACGGGCGGGACGGCCCCGTCGCCACGCTGGCCCGCGCGGTGGAGGAGGCGCGCAAGCGCGGCCTGCACCTGATCCTGCTGCGCGGCGGCACCCACCGGCTGACCGGGACGGTGACCCTGGGGCCGGAGGATTCCGGGCTGCGCATCGCCGCCTTTCCGGGGGAAACCCCGGTGCTGTCGGGTGGGGAGGTGGTGACGGGCTTCACGGCGGAGCGGGATGGTACCGTCTCCGCCCCGCTGGCGCGGGAACCGGGGCTGGACGTGACCGCCGCGGGGGAGCGGCTGCGCGCCGCGCAGAGCGGCGCCTTCGATCCCGCCGACCCGATCCGCAGCGGCTGGTTCATCGCCCAGCAGACCAAGGGCGGCGGCGACAAGCGGCAGTTCCGCTTCCCGCCCGGCACGGTCCAGGCGGCCTGGGCGGTTCCCGGCGTGCGCGTCCAGGCGCTCGACCGCGAGCGGCAGGCCGATGACATCCGCGGCATCGAGCGCATCGACCGGAACGGCACGCTGGTGCTCGACCGCGACGGCTGGTACCCGTTCCGCGACGGCAGCACCTTCCGCCTGCTCGGCCATCCCGACTTTCTGAAATTCCCCGGCCAGTTCGCCTGGAGCGCCAAGGACCGGCGCCTGCTGATCCGCCCCCAGGATCCGGCGGCTTTCGCCCGCGACGGCGAGGCGGTGGTGGCCCGCACCGCACCGCTGATCCAGGCCGAGAAGGCGGCCGCCATCACCCTCGACGGGCTGTCCTTCTCCGACGTGCCCTACGGCGGGGCCGCGGTGAGGCTGGCGGGCGGCACCGGGCACCGCGTCCTGAACAACCGCTTTTCCGCCGTCGGCACGGGCGTGCTGCTGGCGGGCGCGTCGGACAGCGAGGTGCGCGGCAACAGCCTGGAGCATCTGGGGCGCAGCGGGATCGAACTCACCCCCGGCAGCGCCGGCAACCGCGTCGTCGCCAACACCATCCGCCATGTCGGCGAGGTGAACCTCTACAGCGCCGGCATCATGACGGCGGGGGTGACCCGGACCCTGATCGCCCACAACGACATCCGGCACGCCGCCCGTTACGGCATCTCCATGAAGAACTGGAACCCGGAGACGAAGAACACCGACAACGTGATCGAGTACAACCGCATCCGCGACGTCGGGCGGGAGACCGCCGACCTCGGCGCCATCGAGACGCTGGGGCGCAGCGACATCGACACCAGGCTGGTGATCCGTTTCAACGACATCCGGGGCACCGGCGGGCTCGCCACCGACCCGGCGGGGCGCTGGCTGACGCGCTACAAGGGCTTCGGCATCTACCTGGACGACCTGACCAACGGGGTGCGGGTGGAGGGCAATTTCCTGGAGGACACCGGCTGGGCCTCGGTCTTCATCCACGGCGGCGACGGCAACCGGGTGGAGAACAACATCGCCATCCTGACCGACGAACGCGACCGCTTCCTGCGCTTCGAATGGGTGCCGAAGGCGGGAACCGCGGGCTTCCTGCACGACAACGAGGCCAGCCGCAACCTCATCCACGCCCGGGTGCCGGTGGAGCAGCTGGTGACGGCGCTGACCGGCGGCGAATACCGGCTGGAGAACAACATCTTCGACCGCCCGGGCCGCGGCCTGCGCGCGCCGGGGGCGGCCATGGACCGGACACAGGCCCGCTCCGTCCAGGCGGGCAGCCTGCCCGACCCCTATTTCATGAACCCGGCGAAGAACGATTACCGCCTGCGCCCGAACTCCCCAGCCTTCAAGATCGGCTTCCAGGAGCTTCCCTGGTCGCGCATCGGTCCGGAAGGGGCGCGTTGAGCCTGGAGTGGCTTACTTGCTCCGGATTTCCTGGAGCAGGACGCCGAGCATCTGCTTCAACTCCAGGTGGTTGTCGTTGTGGACCTTGTTCGACGCGGCCAGCGAGTCTTCGAGCGTGTCGAACCGCTGGTCCATCGTATCGAGTCGCCGATCGATGCCATCGAGTCGCCGGTCAATGCCTTCGAGTCGCCGGTCAACGCCTTCGAACCGTTGATCGATGGCCTCAAAGCGCTGGTCCACCCTCTCGAAGCGCTGATCCACCCTCTCGAAGCCCTGCACCATGTCGGTGCGCAGGGACTTCACCTCGGTTTCGAGCGCGGTCAGGCGGCGGTCGATGTGGTGGCCGAGATGGTCGATGGCCTCGTTGAACTTGTCTTGCGTCACATAGGCCATGCGAGTCGTCCGTTCCTGCGCGGAAGCCGGCGTGGTGGCGCGCCCAGCCGTCTCAGGGTGAACCGCTTTCGCGTTCCTGTCGATGGATTCTTCCGGCTGGGCCGCCTTGGCCGGGGCGAACCGAATGGGAGGGGGTTTGCCGGCGGGGTGCATGGGGGTCGGTTGGAACGCGGATGTATGCATCGATGATGCCGCATTCCGGCACGCCGGTCCAGCCGGTGCTTCCGAAAAGGCGATCGGAAATGAAAATTTTCCACCGATGAGAGCTTACCCCATCGCGCGCTTCGGGCGGACGGCGGTGCCGGCGGATTCGGGCAGCGGGCCGGCGATGCGGTCCAGCAGCGCGTCGAGCCCGGTGTGCCCGGCTTCAAAAGCGGCGCGGGCGCGGGCGTGGGCCTGCTCGGAGGCGAGCGCCAGCGCGTCGCGGTCTTCGGCCCACAGGCGCAGCGCCGGCATCACCGCCTGGACGAAATCGCGCTCCTGCGCGACGAGGCCGGGGCGGGGGATGTCGCTGCCGATGCAGCCGCGGTCATAGGCCAGCACCGGCACGCCCGCCGCCATGGCCTCGAACAGGACCAGCGGCTGCGCCTCGTTGCGGTAGCGGGTGGGGAAGACGAACACGTCGATGTCGCGGTAGAAGGCGGCCTTGGCGTCGTCGTCCACCGGGCCGCGGTACTCCACATCGCCGTCGAAGGCGACCAGCCCCGCCGCGACCAGCGCGTTGTCCATGCGCCCCAGACCCGGCCCGGCCAGCACCAGCTTGACGTCCACCTCCTCCGCCTTCAGGGCGCGCAGCAGGGTGAACAGCGTGTCCAGCCCCTTGTCGGTGCACAGGTTGGACAGGTGGCCGATGCGCAGCGGGCCGGTCTTCCCGTGGCGCGGGCGCGGCACGGGCGGGGTGAAGATGGCGTTGGAGACGCTCATCGCCGTCCGCGCCGCGGGATAGAGCGCCTGGAACCGCGCCTGCATGGCGGGGCAGAGCAGCACATGCATGCAATCCGCCCCGGCCACGCGGGTCAGCAGGCTCATCCGCCATGTGGGCCGGGAGATCGTGGCGAAGGAATGGTGGTGCAGCGTGCGTTCATAGCCGAACAGCCGCGCCGTGCCGGCCAGCGCCGCCGTGTAGACGATTCCCAGCCCCGAATCCACCGGCATGTAGAAGCGCCGTCCGGGGATCGTCGCCCCGGCCGCCAGCCGCAGCCCCGCAAGCAGCACGCGCATCGCCTTGGCGGCGTGATAGCGCAGGCCGCCGCCGTTCCAGCCCGGCGACAGGTCCGCGACCTCCACGCTGGCCTCCATGGGGCCGCGGGCGCGCAGGCGGTCCAGCACCAGGGCGGTGACCCGGCTCATCCCGTCGGTGGGCGGGGGAAGGCGGCCCGAGACGACGACGTGGGGGGTGTTGGGGCGGTCGGTCATCAGGCTTCGCTTTCACGGGCACCCTCTCGGGCGCTGTCTTGAGCGGTCGGGGACGGGAGGGCGCCCAGGGCGTGCAGGGTCCTTTCCACGGATTCCGCGAAGAAGCCGGCGTCGGCCAGCGCCTGGAAGGGCCGCCCGTTGAGGCTGAGGCGGCGCCATTCCCCCTCGTCCGACGCGACGGACAGCATGTGGCGGGCCAGCCCCTCCGGGTTGTCGGGCTCGACGATGTGCCCGTTCAGCCCGCTGCGGATCAGCACGTCGCGGGCGCCGCACTGGTCGGACAGGATGGTCGGAACGCCCATCGCCAGCGCCTCGTTCACCACCAGCCCGAACTGCTCCTCCAGCGAGGGCAGCAGCAGGCACAGGGTGGAGCCCAGCGTCTGTGCGATCGCCTTCTCCTGAAGGAAGCCGCGGAAAAGGATGTGCCCCTCCAGCCCGCGCTTCGCGACCTCCGCCCGCAGATCGGCCTCCAGCGGGCCGGAACCGCAGAGGTGCAGGGGCCGCGCCCCATCTCCGGCCAGCCGGCGGTACAGGTCGTAGGCCTCCACCGCGCGGAACAGGTTCTTCTTCGGCACGAAGCGGGCGATGATGGTGAAGTGCCGCTCGGCGAAGGGCACGCCGTCCGGGGCCGGCGTCATGCCGGACAGGCGGCGCACCCGCTCCAGCGACAGGGTGTCGTAGCCGATGAACAGCCGGTCCTTGGGCAGCCCCAGGAAGCGGTAGTAATCGACGGTGCGGTGGCTGCCTCCGATGGCCGCCTGATAGGGCTTGTAGAGCAGGGACTTCAGCGCCTCCCGCCAGAGGACGCGCGGTTTGTCGTCGAATTTCGAGGCGTTCATGTTGACGACGCGCCGGCCCGTCAGCCGCATCGTCACCGCCAGGGCGAAGACGTCCGGCTCCTCGTAATGGCACAGGAAGACGTGGCTGGCCCGCGCCTTCCGGCATTCGCGCAACAGCGCGCGGTAGACCCGGAAGGCCGGGACGTCGGCCTTGGAGCGTCCGGGGAACAGCGTGACCTTGCGGAAGCATTTCCCCTCCCCGGTGGAGTCCCAGGCGTAGGTGTGGGACTTCGACCCGACCTCCAGCCCGACCACGTCGTAGAGATGGCCGAGCCGCCGGCCCACCGCCTCCAGCCGGTCCATGTGGTAGGGGCCGAACATCTCCCAGGAAAAGACCAGGGCGGGCTTCGTCATGCGGGGTCGTCTCCCAGAAGCAGCGCGGCGTAGCGCGCCAGGACGGCGCTGCGGCTGGCGTTGCCCTCCACCCAGGCGCGGCCCCGGCGGCCCATGGCGGCGCGCCGGGCGGGGTCGTCCAGCAGTTCGGCCACCGCCTTCGCCATGGCTTCCGGCGCGTCGGGCGGGGTGCGCAGGAAGGCGTCGATCTCCGTCCCCAGCCGGTCGAGCGCCGACCCCGGCAGGCAGGTGCAGACGAAGGGCCGCCCGGCGGACAGGATGGTCACCGCCTTGCCCGGCATGGCGAAGGCCGCCCCCTCCGGACGCTGCGGCACCAGATGCACGTCCCCCTCCGCCAGCCCCTCGGCGAGCCGGTCGGACGGGATCAGTGGAGCGAACTCCACGTTGGACAGCGCCATGGCCTGTGCCTGGGCCTTCAACTCCTCCTCCAGTCCGCCCTGGCCGCGCAGCAGGACGCGGGCGTCGGGGCGCAGGGCGTGGAGGTGGCGGGCCATCTCCAGCACTTGGTCCAGCCCCTGCTTGCGGGCGAAGGCGCCGCTGTAGAGCACGGTCGGCGGCTGGCCATCGGGCCGGGGCAGGGGGCGGATGGCGTCGGCGTCCACATGGGGCGGGATCACCGTGACGGGCCGCCGCACGCCGAGGTTGCGCAGCACGTCGGCCATCGCCTCCGACAGCACGACGATGCCGTCGGCGCGGTTCAGCGCGGTGCGCTCCACCGCCTGGATGGCCTTCAGCGCGGCCCCGCCGCCCATGCCCAGCGCGCCGGCGAGGCCCGACTGGATGTCGTGCACGATGGCGATGTGCCGCCCGCCCGGCGCCCGGAAGCGGTCGGCGACGGCGACGCTGAAGATGGAGGGGCAGAGCGACAGCACCGCCTTGTGCCGCCCGACCCGCCCGCGGGCGCGGGCGGCCAGGAAGCCGGCGTGCAGCACCCCTTCGTGGATCAGCCGGGCCTTCATGCCGCCGCCCTTCGGCGGGATGGTGAACAGACGCTCGATGCGGACGCCGTTGACGGTGCGGCGGTCCTCCCGCCCGTCGGCGTAGCCGTCGTAGATCCGCTGGCCCGGATAGTTGGGGCGCGCGGTCAGCACGGTCATGTCCGTTCCCGCCGCGGCGAAGGCGGTGGCGAGGTCGGTCATCATCGGCGCGCTGCCGGCGGGTTCCGGCCAGTAGCTCATCGCCACCAGCAGGACCGCGGGGGGCAGGGCGGCGCGCGGCGCCGGCCCATCGGTGACCGGTGCGCGCAGGGCGGTGGAATCATCGGGCATCGGCGGTCACTCCGCGGCTTCGCTGCCGGCGGTCCGGGGAACCGGCGGGGCGGCGTTCTCCAGGAACCAGCCGTAGGTGCGGCGCAGCCCCTCCTCCAGCCCGACCTTGGGCCGCCAGCCGGTGGCGGACAGACGCGACACGTCCATCAGCTTGCGCGGGTGGCCGTCCGGCTTGCTCAGATCCTGGGTCAGCGCGCCCTCATAGCCGACCACCCCGCGGATCAGCCGGGCCAGTTCCCCGATGGCGACGTCCTCGCCGGGGCCGACGTTGATGATGTCCTCCCCGTCGTAGGTTTCCATCAGGTGCAGGCAGGCGTCGGCCATGTCGTCGACATAGAGGAACTCGCGCCGCGGCGTGCCGGTGCCCCACAGGGTGACGCTGGGCGCCCGCTCCATCTTCGCGTCGTGAAAGCGGCGGATCATGCCGGGGATGGCGTGGGAGCCCTCCGGGTCGAAATGGTCGCCGGGGCCGTAGAGGTTGGACGGCATGGCGCAGATGGCGTTGAAGCCGTACTGCCGCCGGTAGGCTTGGCACAGGGTGATGCCGGCGATCTTGGCGATGGCGTAGGGCTTGTTGGTCGGCTCCGGCGGGCCGGTCAGCAGCGCTTCCTCCTTCAGCGGCTGCTCCGCGAACTTCGGGTAGAGGCAGGAGGAGCCGAGGAACAGCAGCTTCCGCACCCCCGCCCTCCAGGCGGCGTCGATGACGTTGGTCTGGATCAGCAGGTTGTCGCGGATGAAATCGCCGCCGAACCGGTCGTTCGCCAGGATGCCGCCGACCTTGGCCGCGGCCAGCAGCACATGGTCGATCTTCTCCCGGTCGAAGAAGGCGCGCACCGCCGCCTGGTCGGTCAGGTCCAGCTCGTCGCGCCCGCGCAGCACGAGGTCGGTGAAGCCGTCCTCCACCAGGCGGCGGACGATGGCCGAACCGACGAGGCCGCGGTGTCCTGCGACGAAGATGCGGCTGTTTCGTTCCATGAGGTTCCGTCCCTTATTCGGCGGCGCTGGGGATGCCGGACCGCCCCTGGTCGCGGCTGCGGGCGGCGTACCAGTCCACCACGCCCGGCAGGCCGTCCTTCAGCGGGATGCGCGGCACGTAGCCGAGCGCGGACAGGCGCGCGATGTCGGGGCAGCGTCGCTGCGTGCCGCCGGGTGCCGGTGGTCCGATCTGGATGTCCGCCACCCGCCCCAGCACGGCGACGATCTGCCGGGCAAGTTCCGCAATGGAGATCTCCTCCGGGTTGCCGACATGGTAGATGCCCAGATGCGCGCCGCGTTCGATCACCGTGACGATGCCCTCCACCGCGTCGTCGATGTGGACGAAGGCACGGGTCTGGGTGCCGTCGCCTTGGATGGGGAAGGGCACCGGCCCCCGCGGCGTCAGGTCGATGGCGGCCACGGCGCGGCGCGCGAATTCCGGCACCACATGCTCCCACCCCATGTCGGGGCCGTAGACGTTGTGCGGACGGAAGATCGCCACGCGGTCGAAGCCGGTGCGGCCCCAGTTAACCGCCAGAAGCTCCGAGATCAGCTTCGACCCGCCGTAGCTGTAGCGCGGGTTCAGCACGTCCGGCACGACCAGCGGAATGTCCTCCGGCGTCGGCACCGCCGGCGGGGTCTGGTAGGCCTCGGAGGAGGAGGCGACCACCAGATCGCCCACCCCGTTCGACCGGCAGGCGTCCAGCACGTTCAGCATGCCGCGCACGCCGACGTCCAGGACCACCTCCGGCTTCTCGTAGAAGTGTCTGGTGCCGTTGACGGCGGCCAGATGCAGCACGCCGTCGACGCCGCGCACCGCCCGGTCCACCGCCGCCGGGTCGCGGATGTCGCCGGCCACGAATTCCACCGCCTGCGCGGCGTCGCCCAGCCGGCGCGGATGGCCGCGGGAATTGTCGTCCAGCACGCGGACGCGGTGCCCGTCGCGCACCAGCCGGCGGACCAGGGCGGCGCCGATGAAGCCGCTGCCCCCGGTCACAAGGTAATGTTTCGGCATTGGATTTCCCTCAGGCGACAGCTTTGAGCGACGCTTTTTCAAGCGACATGGGCGAAGCGGGCGGCGCCGTGGCTGCCCAGCGCCACGTAGGCCGTGCCTTCGGGCAGGTCCACCTCGCGGCTGTTGAAATTGTTCCAGAAATCGTAGATGACCCCCGGACGGTCCATGCGGCGCGCCAGATCGGGCAGCGGCATGGAAGTGAAGACCGGGTGGTTGTTCAGGATGACCGCGAGGTTGGCGCCCTCCACCGCCTCCGCCATGCTGTTGGCGGGGTCCAGCCCGAAGCTGCGGATGTCGTCCGCCGCCACCACCGCGTCGAAGCCGCGCCAGCGCGCCTTGGGGAAGCGGGTGCGCAGCTCCTCGAACAGGGGTTTCGCCATGGTGCCGCGCAGGTCGTCGGTCGCCGGGCGGCCCTTGAAGGCGAGGCCCATCAGGCTGATGGTCGGTTCCTGCGGGAAGCCCTGCATGGAGCCGGTCAGCCTTTCCAGGAAGCGCGACACCTCGTGGGGCTGGCTTTCGTTGATGCGGCGCCCGGCGGCGGTGATGCCCATCTCCACCCCGACCTCGCGGGCGGATTCGATCAGGATGTGCGGGTCCTTCTCCAGGCAGGGGCCGCCGACCGGGCCGGGCAGCGGAAGCTGCGTGCGCGGATAGCCGAGCCGGCCCGCCCGCGACACCTCCAGCGCCGACACCTCCATGGCGTCGCACAGCCGGGCGATCTCGTTGGCGAAGGCGAAGGTGACGTCGCGGTAGGTGTTGTCCACCAGCTTGATCATCTCCGCCGTCTCCAGCGTGGAGACCTTGACCGTCGTCGGGGTCAGCATGCCGAAGATCTGCGAGGCGCGGGCGGCCACCTCGATGCTTTCCGCGCCGATGATCTGGGGAAGCTGGTTCAGCTCGATCAGCGCCTGCCCCTCCAGCGTGCGTTCCGGGCAGAAGGCGATGTCGAAGCGCTTGCCGGTGCGCCGCAGGATCGGCGCAACCACCTCGCGGGTCGTCCCCAGCTTCACGGTGGAGCGCAGGATCACGAGGTCGCCGTCGTGGATGCAGTCGGCCACCTGCCGGGTCGCCGCTTCGATCATGTCGGTGCGCACGCGGCCCTCGCGGTCCAGCGGGGTGCCGACCGTGATGATGAACACGCTGCAATGGCCGCAACCCTCCGGCGTGCGGCCGAAGGTGAAGCGCCCGCGCTCCACCACATGCCGCAGCTTCTCGGCGAGGCCCGGCTCATGGAAATGGGGAACGCCGCGCGCCAGCTTGTCCAGCACCTCGCCCCGCACTTCCACGCCGTGCACCTGGAACCCCGCGTCCGCCATGGCAACGGCCAGCGTCAGCCCGACATAGCCGAGACCGAGCACGCAGACATTCCGGTCGGGAAAGGACTTTGGGAGCATAGTCTTTCGATCCTGCCGTTGATTGGAGCATGCATCCAAAGGCGCCGCCGCCATCCGCCACCCGCGCCATGCGCAATCCGAACGTCTTGCAACGCGGCATTGTTCCGGCCCTTCGGGGTGGCGTGAAATGGCTATGCCGTTGATCGGGTGGTGTTTTGTTTGTGGTACCCCGGTCCGGTGGCAAGGGTGCGTCCGGTCGGCGCCGTCTGAGTTCCGGATTAAGGCGGGCGGGTCATGCCGCCGCCGTGACCAGCCGGCGCAGCCGCGACGGGCGCACCAGCCCGGTCAGCAGCGCCGCCAGCGCATAGACCGCCACCAGCGCCGTCCCGCCGATCAGCAGGGCGGGAAGCGGGTGGGCGGGGGCCATCAGGTCCGGCAAGGCATGGGTCAACCCCATCGTGGCCGCCATGGCGAGAGCGCCGCACAGCGCCGCCCGCGCGGCGATTCCCAAATAGAGCTGGCCGACCGCCCGCCGGTGCTGCCAGGCGAGGCCGGCCATGGCGGTCAGCTCCGCGACGATGGTGGCGGCGGCGGACCCCTCGATCCCATAGCGCGGGATCAGGATCAGGTTCAGCGCCGCGTTGGTCAGCCCGCCGATCAGGATGGCGGTCATGTAGCCGGTCTGCCGGTGCCAGACGAGCAGCGGGTTGCCCAGCGTCAGGTTGAGGTGGACGATGGCGACCGCGATCATCAGCAGGCGCAGCGTGTCGGCGGCGGGGGCGTAGGCCGGGCCGAAGACGGTGCCCAGGATGGCCGGCGCCAGGGTGAAGCCGCCCGCCGCGATCAGCGCGCCGACGGACAGGATGGTGGCGGCGTAGTCGCGCATCCGCGCCTGCATCGCCTCGCGGTCGCCATAGGCGGCGGCGAGTTGCGGCATGAAGGCGGCGAGGATGATGTTTCCGGCGGTCAGCGACAGCACCAGCAGCTTGGTCACCGCGGCGTACCAGCCGACCTCCGTCTGCGGTGCCATGAAGCCCAGCATCACCAGATCCAGGTGGGAGAACAGCGCCCAGGCGAAGACGCTGACCGCCATCGGGGCGGAGGTCTTCAGGATCTCCCGCCATGTGGCGAGGTCCACCCGCGGCCGCGGCATGCGGAAATCGCGGCCGAAGCGGGCCAGCATCAAAGAGGCGTTGATGACGAAGGAGGCGGCGGTGATCCCGGCGGCGACCGCCAGATCGTCCGGCCCGTGCACCAGCGCCAGCACGGCCACCATGTTGCCGAGCGACGTGCCGATCTCGCGCACCGCGATGACGCCCATGCGCTCCGTCGCCTGATAGACGAAATCGAGCAGCAGCGCGTTGCCGAGAAGCTGGACCGCCTGCACCAGCAGCACCGTCCTGACCAGCGCCGGCTTGTCGAGCTGGAGCACGAACAGGGCGTAGAGCCCGCCGACCGCCATCGCCAGCAGCAGGCGCAGGGTCAGCACATGGTCGGCGAGATCGGCGGCCTTCTCCCGGTCGCGGGCGATCTCGCGCACCGCGTAGGTGGACAGGCCGAGATTCACGAACAGCGCGGCGTAGGCCAGCATGGAGGTGCCGAAGCCCAGCACGCCGAACCCGTCCGGTCCCAGCGCGCGGGCCGTCCAGGCGGTGGTGACCAGCCCGCTCAGCAACGTCGCGGCGCGGGCCAGCCCCAGCGCGCGGATGTTCAGGAAGATGCGTCGTCCGGCGGTCATGGGGCCTTTCGGGGGTGTGCTGGGGGATGCGGGAGCTTGGCCCCCACCCAACCCTCTCCCCGCTTCGCAGGGGAGGGCTTTATCTCCTCCCCCTGCGAAGCGGGGGGAGGCCGGGAGGGGGGCCGGCGCGACCGCCTCTTCTCGGATCAGTTCGCGTAATACCGGCGGTAGCCGTGGTAGCGCCCGCTGTCGGGGAACTCGTACTGGGCGTGGCGGCGGATATCGACCTGGGAGAACAGGACGCCGACGACCTCGCCGCCCGCCTCGACGATCTCCTTCAGCCCGGCCATGGCGGTCTCCCGCTTGGTCTTGCCCCAATGCACGATGAAGACGGTCTGGTCGGCCAGCGCCGCCAGCAGCTTGCCCTCCGAAACGGCGAGCACCGGCGGGCTGTCCAGGATCACCCGGTCGTACTCCAGCGCCAGCCGCGAGATGAGCTGGTGCATCCGGCTGGACCCCAGCATGTCCTGCGGCAGCGCGGAGCCGCGGCCCGAGGCGATGAAATGCAGGCCGGTGCGCGGGTCGGTCTGGATCACCTCGTTCGGCGCGCATTCGCCGGACAGCACCTCGTAGAGGCCGCGCTTGTTCTCCAGCCCGAGCATCTGGTGCAGCCCCTTGCGGCGCATGTCGCAGTCGAGAATGATCGTCTTCTGGCCGGAATTGGCGCAGATGCGCGCGAAGGCCGCGGCGATGGAACTCTTGCCCTCGCCGGGGACGGAGGAGCTGAACAGGATCACCCGCTGGTGACCGTCCGGGTTGGCCAGCAGCAGGGTGGTGCGCAGGTTCTGCATCGCCTCCGCGAAGGCCGACATGGGGCGGTCGATGGCGTAGGCGGCGGGCGAGGTGC
This sequence comes from Azospirillum isscasi, assembly GCF_030849505.1. Classification (GTDB taxonomy): domain Bacteria; phylum Pseudomonadota; class Alphaproteobacteria; order Azospirillales; family Azospirillaceae; genus Azospirillum; species Azospirillum isscasi. The sequence continues at coordinate 31,882 of NZ_JAUJFI010000035.1, forward strand.
CGAGGCGCCGCCGCCGCCCGATGGCCGGAACGATGCCCAGCGACCGCACGCCGGTGGCCGCCTCGAACTGGTGCGGGCTGCGGAAGCCGCGCTCCGACTGCTCGCGCAGCATCGCCAGCAGCACGCCCAGCGTGGCCGAGGCGACCAGGGCCAGCAGGACGATCATCTTCTTGTCGGGCTGCGACGGGTTCAGGGGAATCGCCGCCTCCGACACGATGCGGGCGTCGGGCTGCTGGATGTCGGTCTGGCCGGCGATCTCCTGGAAGCGGGTCAGCATCGCCTCGTACATGGTCTGCGAGGTCTCGGCGTCGCGCTCCAGCGTGCGCAGGGTCACGTTGGATTCCTGCTGCTGGTTGCGCTGGGCCTGGAGCTGGTCGAGGTTGGCCTTCAGGGCGGCCTCGCGCCCGCGCTCCAGTTCCACGTCGTTGCCCAGGTTCTGGACGATGCGGTCCACGTCGGACTTGATCTGGCGCTGCAGGTCGCGCAGCTCGCTTTGCAGGGCGGTCAGCGTCGGGTGCCGGGCGCCGTACTTGTTGGCCGCCTCGGCGATCTTGCGCTGGACCTCGACCTCCTGCTGGCGCAACGCCTGGATCAGCGGGGAGCCCAGCACGTCGCCGATGGCCGACACGCCGCGCGGGCTCTGCGCCAGGGTGGTGACCTCGCGCAGCTTGGCCTCCGCCTCCTGGCGCTTGGTGCGGGCCAGCACGTAGTTGGTGTTCAGCTCCGCCAGCTGCTGGGCGATCAGGGTGGTTTCGCCGTTGGCGTTGGTCAGGCCGCTTTCGGCGCGGTACTTCTCCGCCGCCTCGCCGGTGGTCTTGGCCTCGCGGCGCAGCTCGGTGATGCGCTCCTCCAGCCAGGCGGTGGCGCGCTTGGCCGCCTTGAACTTCTCGTCGAGCTGGTCGACGAGGTACAGCTCGCCGAGGGTGTTGGCGATGAGGGCGGCCTTGCGCGGGTCCTCGCTGTCGAAATCCACGGCGATGACGTAGGAACGGCCCTGCGGCCTGACCGCCAGATTCTCAAGGAAGGTGTTGACGACCGAGGTCTTCTCGTTGGCCGTCTTCTCCTCCGGGCTCAGCGCGATCTGGGGGCGGTCGCCGCGGGCGGTGTTCCACCAGGAGTCCGGCAGCCAGTTCTTCGGGTTGAGGTAGTAGAACCAGTTGGTTTCCTCGGGCCGGAGCGCCGCGTTGAACTCCGGGTCGTTCATCAGGCCGAGCTTGTCCACCACCTTCTCCGCGAAGGCCGGGGATTTCAGGATCGCCACCTCGCTTTGCAGCGCCCCCAGCTCCGTGGACAGGCCGGAGACGACCTCCTGGTAGTTCATCACCTGATTTTTGCGATGCTCCACCATGATCAGGGTCTGGGCGGTGTAGAGCGGCGTCATCCGCAGCGCCACGAGCCCCGCGATGCCCGTCCCCAGCACGATCACCGTCCCGATCAGCAGCTTGTGGCGCAGCAGCATGCCGGTGGTGCGGCGCACCGCGCTGGCCGCCGCGGTGGACAGATCGAAGGAGACCGGCGCCGGAACCGGCCCCGTCTGCCGCCGCTGGGGTTGATCCTGAATGTCCTGGGTGGCCAAAGCGGGTTCCTCCTCGCATGCCGAACGGCACCCCGTTCGGGGCGTTACGGTGCCTAGAACGCCATCCGCCGTCCGGCCGTTTCATGCGGACCCGAGTGCATACGGTGAGGAAGACACGCTCATTGGGTACTCTGCCCGGATTCGCTTTCGGATTGCCCGGCGGGCGGGGTGGACCGGAGGAGCCCCTTCGCGGATAATGGTCATCGATGAACGGAGGAAACCGGGCATGTTGCCGGAGCGCGTTGGAAAGGCTGAGGATTTCTGGACCGGGGCCTTTCCCGCCCTGTCCGCGCTGGAGTCCGGCGCGCTGGCCGTCCTGCGCGATCGAGGGGCCCGGATGACGGTGCCGCGCGGCACGGTGCTGTTCCGCATCGGCAGCCTGTGCCGCAATTTTCTCATGCTGCTGGACGGCACGGTGCGGGTGCAGATGACCTCCGAGAGCGGGCGGGAGATCGTTCTGTACCGGGTCGGGCAGGGCGAGACCTGCATCCTGACCACCGCCTGCCTGATGACGCGCGCCGACTACAGCGCCGAAGGGGTGGCCGAAAGCGACCTGGACGCCATCGCCCTGGAAGCGGGGGCCTTCCACGAGCTGCTGGCCTGCTCCGCCGTCTTCCGCGATTTCGTCTTCGCCTCCTTCGGCACGCGGCTTCAGGGCATGATGCTGCTGGTGGAGGAGGTCGCCTTCGGGCGCATCGACCTGCGGCTGGCCCGTTTCCTGGTGGAGCACCGTGACGCTCGCGGCGGGCTGGACACCACGCACCAGACGCTGGCGGTCGAGTTGGGCACGGCGCGCGAGGTGGTCAGCCGCCAGTTGAAGGAGTTCGAGCGGCGCGGCCTCGTGGAGCTGTCCCGCGGGCGCGTCGCGGTGCGCGACCCGGACGCGCTGCTGGCGCTGGAGCACGCGGACGGCGTGTGACGGAGTCACAGACCGGCGGGCGGAAAGCGGCTTGGATGGGCGCACCATCCGCCCAACCCAAAGAATCCAACCCAAAGAATAAGGTGCATCCATGCCCGTCAACGTCGGCACCATCGACCGCGCGCTCCGCGCCATCGTCGGCCTCGTCCTGATCGCGCTCGTCTTCGTCGGCCCGCAGACCGCCTGGGGCTGGATCGGCCTCGTCCCGCTGCTGACCGCGGTGGTCGGCTTCTGCCCGGCCTACACCCTGTTCGGCGTGAAGAGCTGCTCGATCAAGGAGTAGGGCCGCCGCCTCCAAAGGAAAAGGCCCCTCTCCGCAAGGACAGGGGCCTTTTCCTTTGTGATCCGGTAAGCGCCGGTCACCCCCGCGGGGCGTGCTTGTTCAGGATGCGTTGCAGGGTGCGGCGGTGCATCTTCAGCCGGCGGGCGGTTTCGGAGACGTTGCGGTCGCACTGCTCGAACACGCGCTGGATGTGCTCCCACCGCACGCGGTCGGCGGACATGGGGTTTTCCGGCGGGGAGGGCAGGGGGCGGCCATCGGCCAGCAGGGCGGATTCCACGGCGTCGGCGTCCGCCGGCTTCGGCAGGTAGTCCACCGCGCCGGCCTTCACCGCGGCGACCGCGGTGGCGATGTTGCCGTAGCCGGTCAGCATGACGATGCGGGCGTCGGGGCGGGCGTCGCGCAGGGTCTTGACCACATCCAAACCGCTGCCGTCCGCCAGCCGCAGATCGACCACCGCGAAGGCCGGGGCCGATTCCTGGGCGACTTCGATCCCAAGCTGCACGCTGTCCACGGCCACCACGTTGAAACCGCGCTTCTCCATGGCGCGCGCGAGGCGGGTGCGGAAAGGCGCGTCGTCGTCGACGATGAGGAGGCTGCGGGTAACGTCACCGGTGAACGTCAGCTTGGCGGTTTCGCCCGTTGGACTCTCGTCCGTGGTCATCGCGCTATCCACCACTAGTCCTCTGGTTCTAAGACACCACGGTCCCAACGTACGACAACTCGCGCGCCGCCGCTACGGTTATTGCTAAAGGCTACCAAGGCACCCGTTTTCTCTAGCAGGGTTTGTGCAATAAAAATTCCCAGCCCCATATGGCCCGACCGCTCGGTCCTTGCCGACAGGTAGGGTTCGCCGATGCGGCTCAGCAGATGGGCGGGGTAACCCGGCCCGTCGTCCATCACCACCACGGTGGCGGACTTGGCGTCCCAGGAGGCGGTGACCGTCACCCGCGCGTCGGCGAACTGGTGGGCGTTCTGGATGAAGTTGCCCAGGCCGTGGATGATCTCCGGGCTGCGGCGGACGATGGGTTCCTCGACCCCCGCGGCGTCCCCGGCGGCGCTGTTGCGCTCCACCACGAACTGGATGTGGCCCAGCCGGTGCGGCGCCCCCGCCGCCTCCACCAGCGCGGTCAGGGGCAGCCGCTCGAACGGGTCGCCGCCGTCCGCCTCCGGCTTGCGGGCCAGCTCCGCCAGGATCTCGCGGCAGCGCATCACCTGGCTTTGCAGCAGGGTCACGTCCTCGGTGTAGGGGCTGCCCGGCGGCAGGTCGTGCAGCAGCTCCTTCGCCACCACGGCGATGGTGCCGAGCGGCGACCCCAGCTCGTGCGCGGCGGCGGCGGCCAGCGCGCCCAGCGAGGACAGCCGCTGCTCCCGCGCCAGCGCCACCTGCGAGGCCGACAGCGCGTTGGCGAAGCGCCGCGCCTCCTCCGCCACGCGGAAGACATAGCCGCTGATGAAGCTGGCCGACACCGACAGCGACAGCCAGATGCCGAAGGCGTAGAGCGGGGCGACCGACGGCACCGGCTCCGGCCAGGGCAGGGGGAAGTGCCACAGCGCCAGCACGGTCAGGCAGACGAGGTTCAGCCCGGTCAGCAGGACCACGCTGTAGCGCGACAGGATCGCCGCGGCCACCGTCATCGGCGCCAGCAGCAGGATGGCGAAGGGGTTGGCGAGGCCGCCGGTCAGGTACAGCAGCAGCGTGAGCTGCAGCATGTCGTAGCCGAGATAGAGCGCGGCGTCCCGGTCGGCCAGCCGCAGCCGCCCGCCGCGCTGGGCCATCGCCACGAGGTTCAGCAGCACCGACGCCCCGATGGCCGCCAGAACCGGACCCAGCGGCAGGGGGAAGCCCATGACGAGCTGCACCGCCGCCACGGTGGCAAGCTGCCCGATAACGGCGATCCAGCGGATCAGGATCAGGGTGCGCAGCGTGACCCGGCCGTCCAGGTTGGTCCACAGGGCCGGTCCCGGACGGTGGGCGTGCGTCACGGCATGGCGGACGGCGGAGGCGGTAGCGGTCATGGGCGGGCTTTCCAGCAGGGGCCGCTGTTGCCGCGGCTTCATACCGATTGTCGGATGCTGTTTTGCCACTCTGGCGTTTGCGCGCCAAGCGGCCATATTCTCCGCCTATGGATCAATGCGCGAAACAGCACGCCATCCGGGCCGAAAAACTGACCAAACGCTACGGCACCGCCCGGTCCGGCGAGGTCACCGCGGTGGACGGCATCTCCTTCACCGTGGCGGCGGGGTCGGTCACCGGGCTTCTGGGCGGCAACGGGGCCGGGAAGACGACGACCATCTCCATGCTGCTGGGGCTCCTGCTGCCGACCTCCGGCACGGTGGAGGTGCTGGGGGTGGACATGGTGCGCCACCGCCACGCGGCGCTGCCCCGCATGAACTTCTCCTCCCCCTATGTGGAGCTGCCGCACCGGCTGACCGTGCGGGAGAACCTGACCGTCTACGGCCACCTCTACGGCCTGAAGGGGGTGAAGGGGCGGGTGGAGGAGCTGGCCGAGCATCTGGAGCTGACGCGCTTCCTTGAGCGGCCCTCCGGCGGTCTGTCGGCGGGGCAGAAGACGCGAGTGGCGCTGGCCAAGGCGCTGCTCAACCGGCCCGAGCTTCTGCTGCTGGACGAGCCGACCGCCTCGCTGGACCCCGACACGGCCGATTGGATCCGCACCTATCTGGAGCGCTACCGCTTCGAGTCCGGGGCCACCATCCTGCTCGCCTCCCACAACATGCTGGAGGTGGAGCGGCTGTGCGACGACGTGCTGATGATGCGCCAGGGCCGGATCGTGGACCGCGGGTCCCCGGCGGGGCTGCTGTCCCGCTATGGCCGGACCTCGCTGGAGGAGGTGTTCCTCGACATCGCCCGCGACCGCGCCAATGGAGAGGACATCAGCCGGGAGGCCGCCGATGCCGCCGAGTGACGCCGCCCTGAAGGCCGACGCCATGGTTCACCCCAACCCCGCCTTCTCCGCCCGGCGGGTGGGGGCGATGGTTCTGCGCTACTGGTATCTGCTGCGCGGGTCTTGGCCGCGCTTCCTGGAGCTGGCCTACTGGCCGACCATGCAGATGATCCTGTGGGGCTACATCAACCAGTTCATGGCCTCCTCCAGCGCCTGGGTGGCGCAGGGGGCGGGGGTGCTGGTCAGCGCGGTGCTGCTGTGGGACGTGCTGTTCCGCGGGCAGCTCGGCGTGTCGGTGTCCTTCCTGGAGGAGATGTGGTCGCGCAACCTGGGCCATCTCTTCGTCAGCCCGCTGCGCCCCGGCGAATGGGTGGCGGCGCTGTTCGGGATGAGCCTGATCCGCACCATCATCGGCGTCGTGCCGGCGGCGCTGCTGGCGATCCCGCTGTTCGGCTATTCGGTGTTCGGGCTGGGGCTGCCGCTGGCCGGCTTCTTCGCCAACCTGATCGTCTTCGGCTGGTCGCTGGGGCTGGTCATCGTGGCGCTGATCCTGCGCTACGGCATGGGGGCGGAGGGGCTGGCCTGGATCGTCGTCTTCATGCTGGCCCCGGTCAGCGCCGTCTATTACCCGGTCAGCGTCCTGCCGGAATGGCTGCAATGGGTCGCGCTGTCCCTGCCGTCCAGCCACGTCTTCGAGGGCATGCGCGCCATCCTGTTCGACGGCACCATGCGCTGGGACCATCTGGCCTGGGCGGTGGGCTTGAACGCGCTGTTCATGGGGCTGTGCAGCGCGGCCTTCCTCTACTCCTTCCATCAGGCGCGGGTGCGCGGGGCGTTGCTGCAAACGGGGGAATGACAAAAAGCGCGGCCCCTCGCCAGCACCGGCCAGCCGTGGTAGCGTCCCGGCCTCTTCGGACCGCAAGCCAGAGCGCCGCCATGATCCCCGTTTCTCCTGCCGCCCCGGTCACCCTCGCCGAGATCGCCGCCGCCCTGGGCGCCGCGCTGGAGGGCGACGGCACCGTCCGCATCGCCCGCGCCGTCCACCCGTCGGAGGCCGAGGGGCCGGAGGATCTGGCGCTCGCCATGGACAAGGGCCTGACGGACCTGCTGGCGAACGGCAAGGCCGTCGCCGCCGTGGTCGCGGAGGGGGCGGAGGTGCCCGCCAACCTGAAGGGCTGGATCGTCGTGAAGCGCCCGCGCTTCGCCATGGCCGGGCTGACCACCCTGTTCGAGAAGCCGGTCCACGCCGAGCCGGGCGTCCACCCCGCCGCCTTCGTGGCGCCGGAGGCCGTTCTGGGCGCGGGGGTGTCGGTCGGCCCCTTCGCCTATGTCGGGCCGAAGGCGGTGCTGGGCGAGGGCGTGATCGTCATGCCGCACGCCACGGTCGGGGCGGAGGCGGTGATCGGCAAGGGCAGCCTGCTGCACCCCGGCGTCCGCATCGGCGAGCGGGTGGTGATGGGCGAGCGCTGCATCATCCACCCCAACGCCGCGGTCGGCAACGACGGCTTCAGCTTCGTGACGCCCGAGCCGGGCAGCGTGGAGTCGGCCAAGGCGACGGGCCGGGTGGTCGGCACCAACGTGCTGATCCACCGGGTGAACTCCATCGGCACGGTGATCCTGGGCGACGACGTGGAGGTCGGGGCCAACGCCACCATCGACCGCGGCACCATCACGGCGACCCGCATCGGCTCCGGCACCAAGATCGACAACCTTGTGCAGATCGGCCACAACGTGCAGATCGGCACCAACTGCATGCTGTGCGGCCATGTCGGCATCGCCGGCAGCACGACCATCGGCGACCGCGTGGTCCTGGCCGGCAAGGTGGGTGTGGCCGACCATGTGAAGATCGGCAACGACGCGGTGGTGGCCGCCAATTCCGGCGTCGGCACGGACATTCCGGCGAAGGCCGTCTACATGGGCTATCCGGCGGTGCCGCGCGATCGCGCCTTCGACCAGTACAAGGGGCTGGCCCGGCTGAAGCGGATGTACGCGGACGTGACCGACCTGAAGAAGCGGGTCGGGGTGTTGGATGGCGGTGGGAAGGCGGAGTAACGCGGCGCTTTGCCCCCACCCCGACCCTTCCCCTGCGAAGCGGGGGAGGGAAGGGGCCCGCGGCGCAGCCGTGGGAAGGGTGGGGGCAAGTGTACCCCTACTGGAACGCGATCTTCGCGTGATCCCCCGGGCTCGGCGGCTCGCCGGTCAGCTTGGCCTTCACATAACCGTAGGCGTAGACCATCGCGCTCGACGGGCTGTCCCAATATTCGGCCTGATCGACGCCGACCTTCAGCAGCGCCAACTCCGGGTCGTCCGCCCCCTGCGGGAACCAGGTGGACAGGATGTCCCGCCACAGGAAACGGATCTTGTCCCGGTCGCGCACCGTTTCCGCCACCCCCGACACCGACACGTAATCCTGCTTGTCGGGGTCGGCGTAGGACAGGTTCACGCGCCAATGCGTCTTCAGCTCGTGAACCTTCGGCGAGTCGACCCGCGTGAAGAACCACAAGGTTCCATCGTCGAATCCCGCGTGGGGCAGGGTCGCCATGGGGCGGGAATGCAGAATGCCGTTCTCGTCCAGCGTCGTCATCATGCAGATGCGGACGCCCTTGATCATGCCCCAGAGCTTCTCGGCGGCCTCGCGATCGTCAGCGCTTCTTGCCATGGTCTGACCCTCTATCGGTAGCCCAACGGAGTCCGGTCAACGCCCGCTGCCCGAAAAGGTTCCGAGCGCGTTCAGGGCCGTCACCGACCAGGAACCGCCCGCCTCTCCACCGCCGTAATGGTCGATCCGCGACAGCGACAGCGGCGCCACGGCCAGCCGGAGCGCCGCCTGCGGCGTCAGGTCGAGGGCGAGCGCCAGCGCCGCGCGGATCGGGCCGCCGTGGATCACCGCCACGATGTCCCGGCCCGCGTGGACCGCGTTCAGGCGGGCGACGGCGCCGGCCACCCGCTCCATCACCGCGGCGAAGCTCTCGCCCTCCGGCGGGGCCTCCGCCGCCGGGTCGGTCCAGAAGCGGCGGGCCTCCTCTGGGTGCCGGTCCGCCGCGTCGTCGTGGGACAGCCCCTCCCACCGCCCGAAATCCTGCTCGGCGAGGTCCCGCTCGACCAGCGCCATGTCGCTGCCGGGAAGGCGCAGCGCCGCCGCCGTCTGGCGCGTGCGGCGCAGGTGCGAGGTCACCCAGACCGCCTGCGGCGGCAGACGCGCTGCCAGCTCCGCCAGGGCCGCGGCGTCGCCGGTGTCGGCGGACGGATCGCTCCGCCCGTAGATCAGCCTGTCCGGATTCGGGACGGGGGCATGGCGGATCAGCCACCAGCGTGTGCTGTTCATGCCACAGCCGCCGCCAGGGTGAGCAGCACGGCGGCCTCCGCCACCTGCTGGGCGGCGCCGAACACGTCGCCGGTGTGGCCGCCGATCTGCCGCCGCGCCTGCCACGCCACCGCCGCCACGGCCTTCTGGCGGGCGGCGGTCAGGCTTCGCT
>NZ_JAUJFI010000346.1 GCF_030849505.1 Azospirillum isscasi
CGAGGCGGCGCCCCGCCCTCATGCCCGCACCCGCAGGGCGACGCACAGCCGGTCCACCGCCATCGCGGCGCCGCCGGCATGCTCGGCCAGACCGGCGGACACCGCCGCGGTGACGCTGGCGGCGGACAGATCGTCCAGATTGCCCAGGATGCCGGTCAGCCGCGCCCGCCCGAACGGCACGCCGAAGCGGTTCTCCCCGTCCAGCAGCCCGCCGTTGCACAGCACCAGCGTGGAGGGAACCGGCAGGTCGAGCGCCGTTTCCACCGCCGTCATCGCGGGATCGAGGCCAAGCGGCGGGTTGGCGGCCACCGGCAGATCCACCACGTCGCCGAAACGCCGCAGCAGGAAGGGCTCCGGAACGCCCGCCGCGGCGAAGACCAGCCGGCGGGAGCGCGGCGCGACGATCCCCATCGCCAGCCCGATCGACAGCCCGGCGGCGTTGTCCGCCGCCAGCAGCCGGTTCGCCCCGGTCAGGCAGGCCGCCGGTCCCAGACCGGCCGCCGCCAGCGTCCGCAGGGCGGCACGCGCCGTCACCGTCATGAACCCCGCGGCCAGCCCGCCGCCCGACACCTGCCCCAGCAACACCGCCAGCGCCCCGTCCGCCGTCCGGAAGAAGTCGTAGAAGCTGCCGTCGAATTCCGCCGCCGGGCGCATCAGGCCGGACGCCTCCAGATCGGGGGCGCCGGTCAGGTCGGACGGCAGGATCGCCGCCTGCATGCGCCGGGCGATCTCGAACTGCTTCTGAAGCTCCAGAAGCTCCGTCCGGGTGTCCAGGGCGCCCTGGAGCTGCCGGACCATGGCGTCGAGCGCGGCGTGCTGGTCGCGCACCCGCTCCGCCATCACCTCGAAGGCGACGGCCAGCGCGCCGGGATCGTCGGTGCGCCCGCCGGGGGTCTTGCCTTCCGACGCCGCCTCGATGCGGGCGAGGTCGGCCAGAAGCTCCCGCCGGCCCTGCTCGGGCAGGGTTTCGGACAGGCGGTGCATCTGGCGGCGGATGAACGCCTGCTGGCGCAGCCAGTGGCGGGCGCGCCGCTCCTCCGCGTCGCGGAGCGCGCGGCTGCGGCTGCGGAACACCTCGACCGTGCGGGCGAGCTGCCCGGCCTCGTCGGCGCGCTCCGCCCCCAGCACGGCGACGCCGGTGTCCCCCGCGGCCAGAGCCGACAGGGCGGACATGGAGGCGTAGACGGGGGTGAAGACGCGCCGGAAATACCAGTCCAGCCCCAGCGTGCCCGCCACCAGGACCGTCAGCACCAGCAGGATCGCGGAGCTGTCCAGCAGGCTGTCGGCCATGGCGGCCAGCGTGGTCTCGCGCGCGGTGACGAGGTACAGCGCGCCGTCCCCCTCCGTCCCGGCCACCTTGGGCAGGCGCAGCTTGCGCACGCCGTAGCTGCGGGCGCCGATGGCCGCCCGCACCTCCTCGCCGCGCTCCGCGACGGGGCGCACGTCGGCCCAGGCCAGCGACCCGGCGTGGCCGTACAGCGCG
>NZ_JAUJFI010000347.1 GCF_030849505.1 Azospirillum isscasi
AGAACGAGCTGTTCTTCCGTCCCAACACCATGATGCTCTTCGGCGACGCCAAGAAGGTCACCGAAGAGGTCGTGAAGGCCACCGAGTAAAAGGCTGCCGAAAGGAAAAGCCCCTTCCCGGACGAACCGGGAAGGGGCTTTTCTGTTGCCGGAACGGCCTCCGGATCAGAAGCCGCCAGATCAGAATCCGACGGCGCCTTCGGCGACGTGATCGACGATGGCCAAGTGATTTTCCACGCGGGTCACGCCGGGGGTGTTCTCCGCCGCGACGCGCAGGGCGTCACGCTGCGCCTCGGTGCGGACGCTGCCCCAGAGATGAACGACGCCGTTGCGCACGACGATGTTGTCGCTGATCTCCGGCGCCCAGGGCTCCGCCCGCAGCGTCTCCAGAAGCCGGTCGCGCAGAACGCGGTCGTCCGCCGCCGCGGGCGCCACGTCCGGCGCGATGCTGGCGAGGACGTGCAGCAGGTTGGCGCGGCTGACGATGCCGACCAGCTTGCCGCCGCGCAGCACCGGAACGCGCTTGATGCGGTTGCCCTCCATCAGGCGGACCACCTCGTCCAGCGTCGTTTCCTCCGTGACGGCGATCAGGTTCTCCGTCATCGCGTCGCGGACATGGCGGCCATGGGACTTGGTGTAGTCGGACGCCTGGGACGGCGCGCCCGCGAGCATGGCGAGCCACCAGGAGGCCCGGCGGACCGTGCCGGTCTCGGCCCGGCGCAGCAGGTCGCCCTCGCTGATGACGCCGAGAAGACGCCCCTCCGGATCGCAGACGGGCATGCCGCTGATCCGGTTCTCCAGCATGCGCTTCGCGGCTTCGGTCACCGTGGCGTCGGGACCGATGGTGACCACCTGACGGGTCATGATGTCCGCTGCTTTCATGGCTTTCCTCCGTTCGCCTGATTCGTTGACCCGGCCAATCTACACGGTCATGGAGGTCGAGGGAATATCTGGTGTACGGTATGCCAGTTTGCCGCAGATGGGCGGAGCCAAAAAAAGGCTCCGCCGGCGGTGAGCCGCGGAGCCGTCAGGTGGGGGAATCTACAGGGAGGAATGCGTGTAGTTCCAAAGACATTTGTACCGCCAAGGGGCAGCTCGGACCATGTTGGATTCGGTATACCAGTCATGACCTATTTGGATACCGTATACGATATTCCAAAAGAGCGCCAAGAGACGCGTTCTGGCCGGCGGGGCGCCGCCCTCGTTCATCGAAGAAACAGTCCGCGATCCAAACATATCCGCTTGTCATGAACTGGCATCTGGTATACCGTATCACCAATCCAAGCCGCTTCCCTTCTCCGGGGCAATGAAAGCGCGGCCCAAACCCCGTCAACCGGGGCCATCCCCATCAGTCGGGGACGGAGAGAGAGGGACGGGAACGCCAATGCAGACGATGAGTTTCTCGGTCGAACCCCTGGACCAGGGGATGAGCTTCAAGGCCAAAGC
>NZ_JAUJFI010000348.1 GCF_030849505.1 Azospirillum isscasi
GGCGGATTCAAGCGGTCGTCGCAACGGCCTGAGGAGGGAGGTTGCGATGAAGACGCGGAAGCGGCGATCTGATCGATCTGGGCGGGCCGCCCTACGGTCCCCTGGCCGGCCCCCTGCGGCGCAACGTGAGGATCGTCGGCGGTTCTGGTCAGCGATTGCGACGGGACAATCGAGCGAGGATGCGGCATCCCTGGCCGGCGTGTCGCCCGCGGTGGGGGCACGGTGGTTCCGGGAGGCGGGGGGTATGCCACCAGCGGGGTTTGCATCATCGGCCAAGCTGCCGTCAGACCGGTATTTGCAGTTTGCGGAGCGGGAGGAGATCGCGCTGCGGCGGGCCCAGGGGCTCGGCGTGCGGGAGATCGCTCGCCAGTTGGGGCGCGCCGCCTCGACCATTTCCCGGGAGCTGCGGCGCAATGCCGCCACCCGCGGGGGCGGGTTGGAGTATCGGGCGACGACCGCGCAATGGCACGCTGAGCGTTCGGCGCGCCGGCCCAAGCCGGCCAAGCTGGTGGTCAATCCAACGCTGCGCGCCTACTTGCAGGAGCGGCTGGCCGGCACGGTGGTGGCGCCCGATGGAGCGGCGATCCCTGGGCCGGCCGTGACCTGGAAAGCGCGCCGTCATGGGCGCCGACAGGACCGGCGGTGGGCCAAGGCGTGGAGCCCCGAACAGATCGCCCGGCGCCTGCGGCTCGACTTCCCGGAGGACCCGGCGATGCGCATCAGCCATGAGGCGATTTACCAAGCGCTGTTCATTCAAGGCCGGGGGGCGCTGCGCCGCGAGTTGACCGCCTGCCTGCGCAGTGGGCGGGCGTTGCGCGTTCCGATGGCGCGGACCCGCAAGCGCGGCAAGGCCTTCATCACCCCGGAGATCCTGATCAGCCAACGCCCGGCCGAGGTCGCGCACCGGGCGGTGCCGGGGCACTGGGAGGGCGATCTCATCATCGGCTTGGGCGGATCGGCGATCGGCACCTTGGTGGAACGCACGACGCGGTTCACCATGCTGCTCCATCTGCCCCCGATGCCGGGGCACGCCAGCGGCCCGCGGGTCAGCAATGGCCCGGCGCTGGCCGGCCACGGGGCCGGGGCCGTCCGCGATGCCATCGCACGTACGATCACGACCTTGCCCGCCCAACTCCGCCAATCGCTGACCTGGGATCAAGGATCGGAGATGGCCCGCCATGCCGATCTCCGGATCGACACCGGGCTCGCCGTCTATTTCTGCGATCCGCGCAGCCCCTGGCAGCGCGGTACCAACGAGAACACCAATGGGCTGCTGCGCCAGTACTTCCCCAAGGGGACCGACCTCACCGTGCATGACGCCAAGTCCCTGGCGGCGGTCGCTCTCGCCCTGAACTCAAGGCCGCGCAAAACCCTCGGCTGGAAAACTCCCGCCGAGGCGCTGGACGAACTCCTCCAATCCATCGATAAGGGGGGACGGC
>NZ_JAUJFI010000349.1 GCF_030849505.1 Azospirillum isscasi
CGGTCGTAGCTGACCGTCCGGGTGGCCGCCGTGGCGGGGTTGCCGGCCTGGTCGGAGACGCTCGCGGTGATCGTGACGGAGCCTTCGGACAGGCTCTTCACTTGGCTGGAGGTCAACGAGGTCGTCCAGGCCCCGGCGCTGACCGTGGCGGTCTGGGTGACCGTGCCGACGGTGACGCTGACGACCCGGCCATCCTCGGCGGAGGCGGTGCCGGCGATGGTGACGGCGCTCTCGTCCTCGGCGTCGTTGATCCGGTCGTCGGTCGACACGGTCCCGATCGACAGGGTCGGGGCGGTGCGGTCGTAGCTGACCGTCCGGGTCGCCGCCGTGGCGGGGTTGCCGGCCTGGTCGGAGACGTTCGCGGTGACCGTGACGGAGCCTTCGGACAGGCTCTTCACTTGGCTGGAGGTGAGGGACGTCGTCCAGGCCCCGGCGCTGACCGTGGCGGTCTGGGTGACCGTGCCGACGGTGACGCTGACGACCCGGCCGTCCTCGGCCCCGCTCGTCGTGCCGGCGATGGTGACGGCGCTCTCGTCCTCGGCGTCGTTGATCCGGTCGTCGGTCGACACGGTCCCGATCGACAGGGTCGGGGCGGTGCGGTCGTAGCTGACCGTCCGGGTGGCCGCCGTGGCCGCGTTGCCGGCCTGGTCGGAGACGCTCGCGGTGATCGTGACGGAGCCTTCGGACAGGCTCTTGACCTGGCTGGAGGTCAGCGAGGTGGTCCAGGCTCCGGCGCTGACCGTGGCGGTCTGGGTGACCGTGCCGACGGTGACGCTGACGACCCGGCCGTCCTCGGCGGAGGCGGTGCCGGCGATGGTGACGGCGCTCTCGTCCTCGGCGTCGTTGATCCGGTCATCGCCCGACACCGTGCCGATGGAGACACTCGGTGCGGTGCGGTCGTAGCTGACCGTCCGGGTCGCCGCCGTGGCGGGGTTGCCGGCCTGGTCGGAGACGCTCGCGGTGATCGTGACGGAGCCTTCGGACAGGCTCTTGACCTGGCTGGACGTGAGGGACGTCGTCCAGGCCCCGGCGCTGACCGTGGCGGTCTGGGTCACCGTGCCGACGGTGACGCTGACGACCCGGCCGTCCTCGGCCCCGCTCGTCGTGCCGGCGATGGTGACGGCGCTCTCGTCCTCCGCGTCGCTGATCCGGTCGTCGGTCGACACCGTGCCGATGGAAACCGTCGGCGCCGTCTTGTCGTAGGTGATGGTCTTCGTCGCCGCCGTGGCGGGGTTGCCGGCCTGGTCGGAGACGCTCGCGGTGATCGTGACGGAGCCTTCGGACAGGCTCTTCACTTGGCTGGAGGTGAGGGACGTCGTCCAGGCCCCGGCGCTGACCGTGGCGGTCTGGGTGACCGTGCCGACGGTGACGCTGACGACCCGGCCGTCCTCGGCCCCGCTCGTCGTGCCGGCGATGGTGACGGCGCTCTC
>NZ_JAUJFI010000350.1 GCF_030849505.1 Azospirillum isscasi
CTGCGTCGCGTCCCGGCCTGTTCGATGACTGGACGGTACGCGAGGCCGCCCTCCCCCGCTGTGGCCTGCACCACAGTCCGCTGCGGTTTGCTTTCGTGGATCGCCCGCCGCGTTCTTCACCACGGAGGCACAGAGACACGGAGGAATGGAGAGGGCCGGTTCTCTGTGTCTCCGTGTCTCTGTGGTTCACCGTCTCCGTGGCTCACCGTCCTTGCGAAACCCGCCGCTTCACCACCCGTGATTGACGTTCATCAAGACTCCGGCGGGCAAAGCGGTGTTTCCTCCGCTCCCATGACCATCGATCTTCTCCTCGCCGCCCTGTTCCTGTTCGCCACCCACGCCGTGCCGTCCTGGCCGGGGGTGCGGCCGCGGCTGATCGCCCGGCTGGGGCGGGGCGGGTTCGTCGCCCTGCATTCGCTGGGTTCGCTGCTGGCGCTCGGCCTGTTCGTCTGGGCCTACCGCGAGGCCGGGGGCGGGGAACCGCTGTTCGTTCCCGCCGGTTGGGCGGCGCCGCTCGTCGTCGCGCTGATGCCGCTGTCCTTCCTGCTGGTCGCCGCCCGCGTCACCAGCAAGGCCGGCGAGCCGGACGCCCCGAACCCGCCGCGGGGCATCTACCGGATCACCCGCTTTCCCGGCAGCGTGGGGCTTCTGCTCTGGGCGCTGCTGCATCTCCAGGCGACGGGCGACGGGCGGCGCGTCGTCCTGTTCGCGGCCATGGCGGCCATCGCGCTGTTCGCCATGGTCAAGAACGACTGGCTCCTGCGCCGCGGCGAGGCCGGGCGGGCCTATCGCGCGGAGACGTCCGCGCTGCCCTTCGCCGCCATCCTCGCCGGGCGCCAGAGCTTCCGTCCCGGCGAGATCGGCTGGGGCCGTGCGCTGGGCGCGCTGGCCGCCTACGCCGCCATGATCGCGGTCCATCCCTGGCTGTTCGGGGTCAGCCCGCTCTATTGGCTGTAGCCGCGGCGGCGT
Organism: Azospirillum isscasi; assembly: GCF_030849505.1. Classification (GTDB taxonomy): domain Bacteria; phylum Pseudomonadota; class Alphaproteobacteria; order Azospirillales; family Azospirillaceae; genus Azospirillum; species Azospirillum isscasi. The sequence continues at coordinate 970 of NZ_JAUJFI010000350.1, forward strand.
CCGGCACGCCGGCGCGGTCCGCCTGTTGACGGTCATGGAAAATCGACCGCGGAGGAGGACCGCCATGGAGCATCACACCGGACCCGACGACCCCCGCGTCCGCGAGCGCGCCCACGCCATCTGGGAGCGGGAGGGCCGCCCCGAAGGCCGCCACATCGCGCATTGGCAACAGGCCGTCCGCGAGATCGCGGAGGAAGACGCCGCCCTCGGCCCGGAGGCCGGGTTGCAGACCCCCGACAGCGCCAGCGAACGCGCCCTGCACGAGGCCGCCGAGCATCTGCGCGGCGTGGACACGCACAGCCGCCAACCGCACAGCCGGCAACCGTCCTCGGCGTGAGGCCGGGCGGTCAGTCCTCGTCGTCCAGCGACAGGCGGCGGACTTCGAGCCGGGGATCGGGCTGGGGCAGGGGGCGCGGTTCCGGCGCCGCCCGGCCCGCGGCGGGCGGCGGGGCGGCGGG
>NZ_JAUJFI010000351.1 GCF_030849505.1 Azospirillum isscasi
GGCCGTGTCCCGGCAGGTGGTGTCTGAGGCGTGAGGCTGGCCCGCCGGAGCGCTCCCCCTAGCTGGCGCAGGCGGGTCAGCCGTTCGGGAGCGGGTGGTCACCGTGTTCTTCGGCTAAGTTGAGGTTGCTTGACGACCATCAACTGGAACGGAGACCACGATGACCGAGGACAGGATCGCTTTTCAGGAGCTGATTGGGAAGAGTGCCGATGCTGACTTCTTGCGCGAGATGGTTGGCTTCGCCGCCCAGCGGCTGATGGAACTGGAGGTCGAGGCGTTGACCGGCGCCGGCTACGGTGAACGCTCGGACGAGCGACTGACCAAGCGCAACGGATATCGGGAACGAACCTGGGAGACGCGCGCGGGCGCCATCGACCTGCGCATCCCCAAGCTGCGGCGCGGTTCCTACTTTCCGGCCTTCCTGGAGCCACGGCGCACCGCGGAGAAGGCGCTGATCGCGGTGATTCAGGAGGCGTACGTGCAGGGCATCTCGACGCGCAACGTCGATGATCTGGTCAAGGCGATGGGCATGACCGGCATCTCGAAAAGCCAAGTCAGCCGCTTGTGTGAGGAGATCGACGAGCGGGTCCATGCCTTTCTGAACCGCCCGTTGGAGGGCGACTGGCCGTTCGTGTGGCTGGATGCCACCTACGTGAAGGTCCGCCAGGACGGCCGCATCGTCTCGCTGGCTGCCATACTCGCCATCGGCGTCAACACCGATGGCCGGCGCGAGGCGCTGGGCCTCGGGCTAGGGCTGTCGGAAGCCGAAACCTTCTGGACCGATTTCCTGCGCTCGCTGACGCGCCGGGGACTGCGGGGTGTGAAGCTGGTGATCGCTGACGCGCACCTTGGGCTGAAGGCCGCCGCCTCCAAGGTGCTGGGGGCGACACTCCAACGCTGTCGTGTTCATTGCATGAGGAATCTCCTCGCCTGCGTTGGCAAGGCGCACCAGACGATGGTCGCGGCCACCATCCGCACCGCCTTCGCTCAGGAGACCGCCGAGGCGGCGCATGAGCAGTGGCGCCGTGTCGCTGATAGCCTGCGGCCGCGCTTCTCCAAGCTGGCAGCGTTGATGGACGAGGCGGAGTTCGACGTGCTGGCCTACATGGCCTATCCCAAGGACCTCCGCTCCAAACTGCACAGCACGAATCCGCTGGAACGTCTGAACGGTGAGATCAAGCGGCGCACCAACGTCGTCGGCGTCTTCCCCGGGGAACGGGCGGTTCGACGCCTGGTTGGCGCCCTGCTGCTGGAACAGCATGATGAGTGGGCGGTGTGCCGGCGCTACATGACCATGGAAAGCCTGATCGAGCTATGCCACCCTCCAGCCACTGACCCGCTGCACATCGCAGCGGAGTAGCCCGGCAGCTTCAGCTCGCCGAAGAGCACACAGGCCCTCTCAGACACCACGTCCCGGGGCACGATCG
>NZ_JAUJFI010000352.1 GCF_030849505.1 Azospirillum isscasi
GCCGCCGCCAGCGGGGTCCCGCCGGTGAAAGCCAGCACGGCGCCCCGCGCCTCCGCCGCCGGGGCGGGGGGCAGGGGGAGCCAGACCTTTTCATGGAACCAGTCGGGCAGGGTGGCGGGACCGGCGGTCAGCCGCTCGACCCGGCGGACGTCCGCGCCGAAATCGCCGGCCTCGAACCACGCCTTCAGGGTCGGGCGGCGGATCTTGCCGATGGAGGTGCGCGGTATCCGCTCCGGTTCGATCGGGATCACCAGATCGGCGGCGACGCCCAGCTCCCCCGACAGGCGCCGCCGGATGGCCCGGACGATGCCGGCAAGCGCGCGGTCGTCGCCGCCGTGGGCCGGCGCGTGGAAGAACACGGCCACCCGGTCGGTGCCGGCCCCCGGCGTGCGCACCCCCACCGCCGCGGTGCAGGTGCGGTCCAGGCCGGGCAGGGTGGCCAGAGCCGTTTCGATTTCATGGCTGTAGAAGTTGGCGCCGTTGACGATGATGACGTCCTTGTCGCGCCCGGTGATGAACAGCCGCCCCCCGGCCAGATAGGCGAGGTCGCCCGTGCGGTACCAGCCGTCGCGGAACGCCTCCGCCGTCAGGTCGGGGCGGGCGAAATAGCCGCGGAAAAGCTGCGGCCCGGACAGTTCGAGCTGCCCGATCTCGCCCTCCTTCAGCAGGGTCCCGTCCTCCGCCACGATGCGCAGGGCGGCGCTGGGAACGGGGGGGCCCAGGTCGATGAAGGGAACGGCGGTGTCCCGCGCGAACCAGGGCGCCGTGGTGATGGCCGACGCGGTTTCGGTCATGCCGAAGGACGGGCGGATGGCACCGGGGCGCAGCCCGTGCCGGCTCAGCCGCTCGAAGAACTCCACCATGGTGCCGTTCGACACCGCCTCGCCCGCGTTGACGAGGAAGCGCATGGCGGACAGGTCCCAGCTCCGGTCCGCCGCCGCGGCGACGGCCTGCGCGATCAGGGCGTAGGCGAAATTGGGCGCCCAGCCGATGGTCGCCCGGTGGCGGTCCATCAGGTCCGGCCAGCGCAGCGGCTCGCGCAGCACCGGGTCGGAGCGGACATGGACCTGGCTGGCTCCGACGGCGGTGGGCAGCAGGCTGAAGAAGGCGATCCCGCCCACATGGTCCAGCGGCATCCAGTTCAGCGTGGTGTCCGCCGCCCCGAATCCTTCGAGCTGGGTCACCGCCGCGATCATGGTCAGCAGGCTGCGGTGGGAACCGACCACCCCCTTGGGCACGCCGGTGCTTCCGGAGGTCAGCAGGATCAGCGCCGGCTCGTCCGGATCGGCGGCGGGAGCCGGGGCGCCCGCCGGCGCGCTGTCCAGCGCCGTGGCGTCGGCCAGGGTCAGGGCGCCGAGCCCGTGCTCC
>NZ_JAUJFI010000353.1 GCF_030849505.1 Azospirillum isscasi
CCGCCACACCGGAGCGCCTACGCTCCCTCACCAGCTATCCGTGGCTCCCATGTGTCAATGCTTAAGCGCGGCGGTATAATGGGTGCTGACCAGCACGGTCAGCCCGTCGCCGGCCAGCCGGTGGATCTCGTCCCAGAAGTCCCGCCGGGCCTTGGGGTCCACGCCGGCGGTCGGCTCGTCGAGCAGCAGCAGCTTCGGCTCGTGCAGGATGCAGGCGGCCAGCGCCAGACGCTGCTTCCAACCGCCCGACAGCTCCCCCGCCAACTGCGCCCGCCGGTTGCCGAGCCCCAGCCGGTCCAGCGCCGCGTCGACCTTCCGCCGCCGGTCCGGCAGCCCGTACATGCGGGCGACGAAATCCAGGTTCTCCGCGATGCTCAGATCCTCCCAGAAGCTGAACTTCTGGGTCATGTAGCCGACCTGCCGCTTGATGGCGGCGCTCTGGCTGCGGATGTCGAGCCCGAGGCAGGTCCCCTCCCCCGCGTCGGGGGTCAGCAGCCCGCACAGCATGCGGATGGTGGTCGTCTTGCCCGATCCGTTCGGCCCCAGGAAGCCATAGATCTGCCCCCGCCGCACCCGGATGGAAAAGCCGTCCACCACCGTCTTGGCGCCGAACCGCTTGACCAGCCCATGGACGTCGATGGCCGGCTCGTCCGTCATGGCGGCAGTTCCACGTCCACCGGCAGGCCGGGGTTGAGCGAGGCCCCGTCCTCCAGCCGCGCTTCCACCCGGAAGACCAGCTTTTCCCGGCTGCCGACGCTGTAGATCACCGGCGGGGTGTATTCCGCCCGCGGCGCCACATAGGTCACCCGCGCCGACAGACCGGGCGGGCAGCCGTCACAGCGCACCGGCAGGCGGTCCCCCGGACGGACGCGGGCCATCAGCGGTTCCGGCACGAAAACCACCAGCTTCCGCTTTCCCGGAGGCAGCAGCGACACCACGGGGGCGCCCGCCGGCACCCATTCGCCGGGGTTGAACAGCGTGTCCTCGACCAGCGCCGTTTCCGGCGCCAAGGGGGCCAGTTCGGCCAGCCGCTTCTCCGCCTGGGCCAGAGCGGCTTCGGCTTGGGCCACGGCGTCCTCCGCCGCCCGGATCTGGTCGGGCCGGGCCGGCAGGGTGGAGACGGCCAGTTGCGCGGTCAGTTCCTCCAGCCGCGCCCGGTCGCGGTCGTGGGCCGCGCGGGCGGCGTCGAGCCGGTCGTCGGAGCTGACCTTGCGAGTCACCAGCGTCCGCTGCCGGGCCAGCTCCGTTTCGGAATAGCGCAGCGCCGCCTCGGCCTGCGCCCGCTGGGCCGCCACCACCGCCAGTTCGTCGGGGCGCTTGCCGGTCCGCAGGTCGGCCAGTTGCGCCCGCGCCTGCCCC
>NZ_JAUJFI010000354.1 GCF_030849505.1 Azospirillum isscasi
CGCGGCGGCACCCTCCGCGCCCTGCCCGGCGACGCCGCGGGGCTGGCCGCCCTGATCGCGCAGGAGCATCCGGGCAGCGCCGCCGGGGCCGCCGCCTTTCTGGAGGAGATGCGCGCGGTGCACCGGGACCTCTACCGCGGCTGCGCCGACCGCGGCCTCCCCCACATCCCGCGCAGCGTCGAGGCCATGCGCGCCTATCCGCGGGATTGCCCGCACGCCTTCCGCTGGCTGGAGCGTGGCTTCCTGGAGATGCTGGAGCGCTACGTGCCCGGCGCCGGGGCCCGCGCGCTGCTGTCCAGCCTGACCGGCTATCTGTCGGACCGGCCGGAGCGCCTCCGCGTCCTCCAGATGGCGCCGATTTTCGGCTATTTCTTCGACGGCGGCTTCTATCCGGAGGGCGGATCGCAGCGGCTGGCCGACGCGCTGGCCGAGGCGATCCGCTCCAGGGGCGGAGAGGTCCGGCTGCGCACCCCCGTCCGCCGCATCCTGGTCGAAAAGGGCGAGGCCAAGGGGGTCGAAACCATGGAGGGCGAGCGCATCGCCGCCGCCGCGGTGATTTCCAACGCCGACGCCCGGCGGACCCTGCTGGAACTGGTCGGGGCGGAGCATCTGCCCACCGGCTACGCCGATCGCTGCCGGGCGCTTCGCCCCTCCGCCTCCGCTTTCATGGTGACGCTGGCGCTGGACATCCTCCCGGATCTGCCGGCCATGACCTTCCTGCAGGACGACCGCATGGCGCTGGCCCTGCCGTCGTCCCATGACGGAACGCTGGCGCCGCCGGGCTGCGCGTCGCTGGCGCTGATGCGGCTGGAGCCCACCGGGACGCCCTGGAACCGTTCCGCCCCGGACTACCGCGAGCGCAAGACGCGGGCGGGCGACGCCATGATCGCCGCCGCCGCGGCCCTGATTCCCGATCTGGAGCGCCACATCCTGAACCGGCAGGACGCCAGCGCCGCCACCTTCGCCCGCTACACCCACAGCACGGACGGGGCGATCTACGGCGTCGAGCCGGCGCTTCCCGGCAAGGCGCCGGTCCGCGGCCTGCTGCTGGCCGGCGGCGGCGTCTTTCCGGGACCCGGGGTGGAGGCTTGCGTCATTTCGGGCCGCCTCGCCGCGGAGGCCCTGGTGGGACCGGTGCGGGCACGGGACGCCGGGAGCGCACGCCGCGCCGCCTGACGCCCCCTTCTACAGGCGGATGCGCTCGGCGATCAGCGGCCCGGCGGGCGGAGCGGCGTCGGCCACGGTGAAGGCGCGGCGCAGCATCGCCGCCGCGTCCTCCGCCTTGGCCTCGCTGCGGGCATGGACGACGACGAGCGGGCG
>NZ_JAUJFI010000355.1 GCF_030849505.1 Azospirillum isscasi
CGCCTTTATCAGCCCTTGAAGACCTTGAGCATGGTGGAACCCAGGCTCGCGGGGCTGTCGGCGACGGCGATGCCGGCGGACTTCATGAACTCGATCTTGAAGTCGGCGGTGTCGTTGCCGCCCGAGATCACCGCGCCGGCATGGCCCATGCGGCGGCCCGGAGGCGCCGTGCGCCCGGCGATGAAGCCGACGACCGGCTTCCTGGTCCCGGAGTCCTTGATGAACTCCGCGCCCTTGACCTCGGCGTCGCCGCCGATCTCGCCGATCATGATGATGCCCTCGGTCTCCGGGTCCTTCAGGAACAGCTCCAGGCTGTCCACGAAGTTGGTCCCGTTGACGGGATCGCCGCCGATGCCGATGCAGGTCGTCTGGCCCAGCCCCGCCGCGGTGGTCTGCGCCACCGCCTCGTAGGTCAGCGTGCCCGAGCGCGAGACGATGCCGATCTTGCCGCGCTTGTGGATGTGCCCCGGCATGATGCCGATCTTGCACTCGTCCGGCGTGATGATGCCCGGGCAGTTCGGCCCGATCAGCCGGGTCTTGGAGTTGCCCAGGGCGCGCTTGACGCGCACCATGTCGAGCACCGGGATGCCCTCGGTGATGCACACCACCAGCGGGATCTCGGCGTCGATCGCCTCCAGGATGGCGTCCGCCGCGAAGGGCGGCGGCACGTAGATCACGCTGGCGTTGGCGCCGGTCTTCTCGACCGCGTCGGCCACCGTGTCGAAGACCGGCAGGTCGAGGTGCTTGGTGCCGCCCTTGCCCGGGGTGACGCCGCCGACCATCTTGGTGCCGTAGGCGATCGCCTGCTCGGAATGGAAGGTGCCCTGGGCGCCGGTGAAGCCCTGGCAGATCACCTTCGTGTTCTTATCGACGAGAACAGCCATCTTACGCGGCCTCCTTCACGGCCTTGACCACCTTCTCGGCGGCATCGGCGAGGTTGTCGGCCGACAGGATCGGCAGACCGGACTCGCTGAGGATCTTCTTGCCCAGCTCGACGTTCGTGCCTTCCAGGCGGACGACCAGCGGAACGTGCAGGTGCACCTCGCGGGCCGCCGCGACGACGCCTTCGGCGATGACGTCGCAGCGCATGATGCCGCCGAAGATGTTGACCAGGATGCCTTCGACGTTGGGGTCGGAGAGGATCAGCTTGAAGGCCGCGGTGACGCGCTCCTTGGTGGCGCCGCCGCCGACGTCGAGGAAGTTGGCCGGCTCGCCGCCGTACAGCTTGATGATGTCCATGGTGGCCATCGCCAGGCCGGCGCCGTTGACCATGCAGCCGATGTTGCCGTCCAGCTTGAC
>NZ_JAUJFI010000036.1 GCF_030849505.1 Azospirillum isscasi
CGACAGCTCCTGCCCGGCTTCATTGGCGAGCTGTTTCAGGCGGATGGCCGCGCTCAGGCCCGACGGGCCGGCACCGATGATCAGAACATCAAACTCCAGGCTTTCGCGTCCGCTCATCAGTAATCCTCATGGGTGGGGCTCGGAAAATCGGGCGATTGTCTCGATCGTCGCCAGACATCGAGTGGCGCCCTTCTGAAAAAAGAGCCGGGCGTTGTACGCCCGGCGCAAGTGCCGCACTCCATAGGGAGGAAATACAGAGCACGGGGGAAGTTGTGGATCGAGTCAGCGGTCCCGGGTGCTGTGTCCCCAAATCAATCCGCCAGAACGAGCATCAGGTAAAGCCCCGCACGACAAGGTATCGCCGTCGCCTATACCCCCTCGCAGGCCAAGGAACTGTCGAGCGGTTGATGATTTCCCGGCGGTATTTCAAAATACATCCGTGGGTGCGAAGCCCTCGCTTGAACGGCCATCAGAGGACCGGCAGGTCAGCGGCACGGACCTCCGCCCCGGACGATCCGGTGCCGGCCCGCGGGTGTCGCGGCCAAGCCCCTTCCGTCGGAGCATTGAACTGGAAAAGACGCCCCACAAACGGTCGCTTCTGCACGACCCGACGTTTCGCAATCCCTGGCTTGCGGTCGAATTCTCGTTCCTCGGGATGTTCATTCATGTGGTTGCGGGAAGCTGGCTGATGGCCGAACTGACCGGTTCGGCGCTGTTCGTCTCGCTGATCCAGACGGCCTATGCCCTGCCGATCGTGCTGTTCTCGATCATCGCCGGAGTCCTGGCCGATACGGTGGACCGCCGGTCGAGCATGGTGTGGTCGCTGCTGGTCTGCCTGCTGGCCTCGATCCTGCTGGCCGCCACGGCGGAGCTGGACCTGCTGAGGCCCTGGGGAATATTGGCTCTCATCGTCATCGTCGGGTGCGGCGTCGCGCTGTTCACCCCACCCTGGCAGGCGGCCCTGGGCGACATCGCGCCACGCGACCAGTTGGTCGAGGCGGTTTCGTTGCACGCCATCGGCGCCAACGCGATGCGCACCATCGGGCCGTCGCTGGGCGGACTCCTGGTCTCGATGACCGGGGCGACGGTGGCCTTCGCCGCGGGGGCGCTGACCTACCTGCCAGCACTCCTCCTCATGCTCTTCCGGCCCCCGAAGCTCACGGAAATCACCGACCGGGAACGGTTCGGTTCCGCGCTCGTCCTGGGAATGCGCTATCTGACGGTGGCGCCCAACCTCGAACTTCTGCTGCTGCGCGCCTTCTTCTTTTCCTTCGCGGCCATGTGCGTCATGGCGATGCTGCCGCTCGTCGCACAGGCGCAGTACGGTCTCGGCGCCGGCGCCTACGGTTTCCTGTATGGCGGTTACGGCCTGGGGGCGATACTCGGCGGCATAGGCTTGAAACGCCTTCGCAGGCATTTCTCAATGGACCGGATCGTCGGTGCATCCTTTCTGCTCACCGGCGCCGCGATGCTGGCCTTGGCATTGAGCCGCCAACTTTGGCAGGGGCTGATCTGCACGGTGCTGGCCGGGGCGGCCTGGCTTATCGTGCATTCGCTGCACAACAGCGCGTTGCAGCTTTCGACCCCGCGTTGGATCGCCGGGCGGATCGTGGCGACGTTCATGACCTCGGTCTATCTCGGTCTGGCGATCGGCGGCTGGGTTTGGGGGGCGCTTGCCGGATGGCTGGGCGTCGATGGTGCCTTGATCGCGGCGGCGGTCGCGGCGCTGATCCCCTTCGCGCTGGCGCTGCGTTTTCCGCTGCCCGGCGCCCCCGCCCATGACCTGGAGCCGCTGGCCGGCTCGGTCATCGCCACGGACGAACAAGGGAACGGACTGAAAGGCGGACCGCTTTACATCGTCATCGAGCACGACATCGACCCGGTGAACAGCCCGTCCTTCCTTGCGCTGATGGCTCAGAGGCGGCGGCATCTGACGCAGCTGGGCGCCAGTCACTGGATGGTCCTGCGCGACATCCGCAATTCCGGGCGCTGGACGGAATCCTTCTACACCGCAAGCTGGTCGGATTACCGGCGCATGATGGCAAGACACAGCGCCGAGACGGCTTTCCTGCGCAAGTCCGCGGCCGAGTTGCAGCGGAACGGCAAGGAACCGTGCGCCCGCCTGATGCTTTACGAGCCGGTCACCCGCTCGCTGTCGGCACCGATCCTCAGAACCTGACCGCTCTATGGCACCGGCGCTCTTGCCAGAATGCGGGCCGCCCGCGCCTTGACCGGGGCGTCCACCATTTCGCCATCCACGACGGCCACCCCGTCCCCCGCGGCCATCACCCGCCTTGCCCAGGCAAGCTGGGCCTGGGACGGCAGGAACGCCTCGCCGATCTCGGCGATCTGGGCGGGGTGAACGGCGAGCTTGCCGCCCATGCCCAAGGAGCGCGCGTGCTCGGCATCGGCGCGGGCGGCGCCCGGAGTCCGCACGTCCGCCGTCACCCCGTCGATGGGGGCGGCGATGCCGGCGAGCCTCGCGGCAAGAACCAGTTCCATCCGCATCGGATCGAGCACCGGCCGGATGTGGTCCGCGCCCACATCGACACAGAAATCCAGCGTCCCGAAGGCAAGCCCCACCACCGCGGGGTGCGCGGCCAGGAGGCGCGCGGTGGCGATGCCCCGCGCCGTCTCGACCAGGGCGATGATCGGCACGCCCGGCACGCCGGCGGCGAAAGCGTCGAAGGCGGGTCCGGCCTCGGCCTTGGGCAGCATCACGGCGTCCGGGCGCATGCGCTCCAGAAGCCGCACATCCTCGGCATGGGCGCCCGATCCGATCGCGTTGATCCGCCAGACGCAGGGAATGCCGGCGAGGCCGGAAACGATCGCCGTCCGCGCCGCGGCCTTGTCCGCAGGGGCCACCGCATCCTCAAGATCGAGGATCACCGCCGAGGCGCCGGACGCCGCCGCCTTGGCAAACCGCTCGGGGCGGTTCGCCGGCACGAACAGCATCGAGACCGGACCGCGCCGCAGGACATCCGCATTGTTTTCCACCGACATGACCGCACCTCCTCACGCCACCGCGACCAGACCCTGATCGACCAGCCGGCCGATCTCACCGGAACCGAGCCCCAGATGCTCGGCCAGGACACGCTCGGTATCGGCACCAAGCCGCGCCGCCGGTTTCGGCGGCTGCCGCGTGAGGCCCTCGAACCGCGCCAGTGCACCGGGCACGGGAGCGACGGCGCCGCTGACCTGACGGATCTCGGCGAAGATCGCGTTGTCGCGGACCAGCCGCGGGTCTTCGGCCACCGCCTCGCGCAAGGTTCGATAGGGTTCCCAGCAAACCCCGCCCCGTTCGAGCAAGGCCGCCAGATCATCATAGTCCAACCGGGCGCAGCCGAGGGCGAACAGCGCGCCAAGCGCCTCGCGATGAATGAAACGCTGGCCCTCATCGACCGCGAAGCTGACGTCGAGCCGGTCCTCCAGCGCCGCGACGTCCGCAGCCACCCCCAGGGCATCGACGAGACCCCGCCATTGCTTCGGCGTGATCGCCACGATCATCACCTGGCGGCCGTCCTTTGCGGCGAAGTTGCGCCCGAAGGCGCCGTAAAGCGCATTTCCGAAGCGGCCCCGGTCGCCGCCCTGCAACACTTCGGCCACCTGCCCCAGATGGGCGAGCGAACCGATGGCGATGTCGCTCAGCGCCACGCGGATTTCGCCGCCCTCGCCCGTCCGGCGCCGCCGCCGCTCAGCGCACATCAGCGCGAACGCGCCGTAGGCACCGGCCAGAAGGTCCCAGGCGGGCACGGTGGAATTCACCGGGTCGGCACCGTTCTGACGGTCGTCACCCGTCATGTAAGGGACACCGACCGCGGCGTTCACCGTGTAGTCCACACCGTTGCGGCCGTCCGGCCAGCCTTGCACGCGCAGCGTGATCAGATCAGGCCGATGGACGGCCAGGTTTTCATGCGAGAGAAAGCCCTTGCGCGGATAGTTCGTGACGAAAAGCCCCCTGCCCTCCCCCGGCGCTGTGACGATTCGGATGGCCAGCTCACGCCCCTCGGGGCGGGCGAGGTCGATCGCAACGGACAGTTTGCCTTTGTTCAGGCTTTCCCAGTAAAGCGAATCCCCGGACGGGCCTTGCGGCCATCGCTTGTGGTCCGGCCCGCCGCCAATCGCGTCGAAGCGGATGACGGTGGCGCCGAACTGTTGCAGATGCAGCGCGCAGGAAGGGCCGGCGATGAAGGACGCCCCTTCGACCACCACCAGATCCTTCAGAATATCGTACATCGCATGAACCTCCCTCGTGGACCGGGCCGCCTGCACGCGCCGCGGAAAGGGGCACGGGTCGCTTGAAAAGGTAAAAACGCACGGTGTCCCGGCAGGCGAAGGCCCTCCGGGACACCGTTCTTCGAGCCCTTGGACCCGATCAGTCCGCCGCGGAACGCGGGATGAACACCTTGAAGGTTGCCGACGCCTTGGCCACCAGAGTTCCAGCCTCGTCCCTCACCGAAGCCTCCAGGAAGCGGATGCTCCTGCCGCGGCGCTGCCAGCCGGAGGTGCAGGTCAGCCGTCCGCGCGCCGCGGCGAGATAGCTGACGTTCAGCATCAGCGTGGAGCTGGATGTGCCCGGCGGGTCTCCCTCGGTCGCGGCGAAGCCCAGGGTCGTGTCGATCAAGGTCGCCGCGGCGCCGCCGTGGACATCGCCCTTGCGGTTCTGGAAGCGCGGCTTGTCCGGCAGAACCATGACCACCCTTTCCGCGCTGCGCTCAAGGATCTCAAGCCCAAGGTCGTTGACGAAAGGGGCAATGTCACGATGAACCAGCAGACTTTCCGCCATGGCGTCCTCCTTGCGTGTTCGCCGGGCCGGCATGGCCTCACACCGGCGGCGCCTGAACGCTTCCATCGAGCGCCGCCGCTCGTATCAGTGGGTCGGATTGATGCCCATGGCGGTGACGACGGATTTGCCGTCCTTGCCCACCCGCGCCATTTCATTGAACCACTCCGTGACGACATGCTGGACCTTGGCCGTCCACGCCGCCGATTGCTCGGGCGTCAGCGTGATCATCTCCATCTTGAACTCCTCGACGAAGCGCTTGTGCAGTTCGGCGTCGTGCCGGTCCAACCAGGCGCAGAGCCGATTCTGCGTCTCCACGCCGATGTCGGTCAGGGCCTTCTGCGCCGTGGGGGAAAGCTTCTTGAAGGAACGCTCGCTGATCGTCATGACCGCGCCCGCCGAACCCATGTGCAGGCCGGTCAGCACATGCTTCAGATGGGTTTCCAGCGAATAGGGCAGGATGCCCGACGCTGGGAAATACATGCCGTCGATCGTGCCCCGGCTCACCGCGTCGTAGCTTTCGGACGATGCGAGCGACACCGGCACCGCGCCGAGGCTGCGCAGGCTTTTCGAGATGGCCGCTCCGTTGCCGCGCAACTTCAGTCCCCGGATGTCCTCGGGCGTGACAACCTTCCTGCTGGTCGTGAACACGTCGTAGGGCGCCATCATGCCGATGTAGAGCACCCGATAGCCCTGCGGCGCGTATTCCTGCTTGTCGAGCACGCCGCCCGGCTGCAGGATCGTCCACAGCCTCTGAGTGCCGTCGCAGGAGGAACGGAAGAGCGTCGGCAGTTCCATCACCGAGGAGAGCGGGAATTTCTCGGCTTCAAGGGACGGCACGATATAGGCCAGATCGACCAGCTTGCTCTTGATCAGTGCGCTTTGCCCCTTTCCAAGCTGCGATGCGGGAAAGATATCGATCGACACCTCGCCGTTGGTGCGCTTCTTCACCTCTTCGGCAAAAGGCTTGATGCCTTCGACCGACAGGTAATGGGTGTCCGGGTAGGTGTGAGACAACTTCAACGTGACAGACTCGGCACGCGCCGGCAGCGCCGCGAATGCAAGAAGCGAAGTTGCAAGCACAGTCGTCGCAGTACGGAAACGGGTCTTCATAAATCACCTCCCCAGGGCACGACCCGCCATTTCCTTAGGGCCGCACCGTTTGATGTTATAGGCTGTCCGCCTCTATTCTCCCCGCTGAAGGCCCGGAGATCGCAACTCTGAGGCCAGCGCTGGGCAATTGACAAGCAAGGAACTGGCTTAAGGTCCGACAGGATGCGCCTATGGCAGAGCCGTTCAGGCGCCGCATCCCGAGGCACGGTCACGCCGTCCCCCGTTGCACGAAGGCGCCGGAGGCCAAGCCCTCTTCGATCTCCACGGGAGCGAACCCCCAGTCCGCCAGAACCGCGCGGGTGTCGGCACCATCGGGCACCGGCGGCGAAGAGATCCGCGGTCGGCTGCGTGAAAAGCGCGGTGCCGGCGCGGGGTGGCGGATGCCGGCCAGTTCCACCACGGATCGGCGCGCCTGGTTGTGCGGATGCGACGGGGCCTCGGCCAAGGACAGGACCGGCGTCACGCAGGCGTCGCTGCCCTCGAACACCACTTCCCATTCGGCGCGGTTCCGGCTCGCGATCCGCAGGGCGATGATCCGGCGCAGTTCCGGCCAGGACGCGCGGTCGTTCTGAGGTGGCAGCGTCGCGGGATCGAGGCCCAGCCCTTCCAGGAACAGACCATAGAACCTCGGTTCGATGCAGCCGACCGCCAGATGAAGCCCGTCCGCCGTCTCGTAGGTGGTGTAATAGGGCGCGCCACCATCGAGGATGTTCTCACCCCGCCCGGGCCGGAGCCGGCCCGCCGCCAGAAAGCCATGGAAGACCGCAAGCAGGCTGTTCACGCCGTCCAGCATGGCCGCATCGACCATCTGGCCCTGGCCGGAGCGCAGAGCCTCGACATGTGCGCACAGGACGCCGAAGGCCAGATACATCGCCCCGCCGCCATAATCCCCCACAAGGTTGAGCGGCGGAACGGGCGCCCCGCCGGCCGGACCGATCATGCCCAGCGCCCCGGACAGCGCGATGTAGTTGATGTCGTGACCCGCGGTCATGGCGAGCGGCCCGTCCAGCCCCCAGCCGGTGGCCTTGCCATAGACGATGCGGGGCTGGGCTCGGCGGCAATGCTCGTATCCGATGCCGAGCCGTTCCGCGACACCGGGGCGCCAGCCTTCCAGCACGACATCGGCTTGCGCCACCATCCGCAGAAAGGCGGTGCGGCCTGCCGGGGACTTCAGGTCCATCGCCACCGAGCGTTTGTTGCGGCCCCGCAGTTCGAACTCGATGGGCCGTTCGATTCCCAGGTCCGCCGTGGTCACGCGGTCGATGCGGATCACCTCGGCCCCCATGTCGGCCAGCATCATCCCCGCGAAGGGCACCGGCCCCATCGCGGCGATCTCAAGAACCTTCAAACCGGCCAGCGGACCCATCTTTTCCTCCCGATGAGATCGTCGGGGAGCGTCGGCGAGGCCCCCGTCTCCAAAAGCGGTGTCAGAGCGTGGTGGCGAAGCCGCCATCGACCGGGATCACCGCACCGGTGACATAGGCGCCGGCCATCGACGCCAGATAGATCGCGGCACCGGCCATATCGCTCGCCCCGGTCAGGCGCTTCAGGGGGATCGGCGCGGTCAGAGCCTCCTCGCCCTTGGACTCCAAGGTGCCGGCCAGCATCTTCGACGGGAAAAGCCCCGGCGCGATCACGTTGACGGTGATGTGTTCGGGGGCCAGCCGATAGGCCAGATGCGCCGAAAGCTGGTGCACCGCCGCCTTGGACGAGGAATAGGCGAAGGTCTCGTGCTTGGGCACATGGAAGGCGTCGATCGAGCCCACGTTGATCACCCGCGCCGGCGCGCCATGCCGCCCCGCGGCCTTCAGCATCGGCACCAGATCGCGGATGAAGAAGAAAAGCCCCTTCACATTCAGATCGAACACCTTGTCCCAGCCGTCTTCGGGATATTCGGCAAGCGGAGCGGCCCAGATGGTGCCGGCGTTGTTGATCAGAACGTCGAGCTGGCTTTCATGCTGCTGCAACGCCGCGATGAAGGCGTCGCGGCCAGCCTCGGTCGACAGATCCGCCGGGATGCCGCGACAGGTTCCAAAGGCCGACAGCCGCGCTGCCGTCTTCTCGACTTCGGCAGCGCGGCGGGCGCAGATGTAGACCCGCGCGCCCGCCCTGACGAAGGTTTCGGCGATCGCCTCGCCGATGCCCCGGCTGCCGCCGGTTATCACCACGCTCTTGCCGCCGACTCCGAACAAGTCCTCAATCACGGACATGCCTTTCCTCCCGATGATGTCATGTTGGTTGCGGTGCGGGGCGCTCTACTCCGCCGCCTCGGGTGCGGGCTCGTACGACCGCAGCACGCCCGCCCCGATCAGCGCTTCGATCTCTTCGGCGTTCAGGAAATCGCGCATGACCGTGCGCGTGTCGGCGCCGAGTTCGGGAGCCGGTTTCCGCCGGCGCGCCCTTTCGCCACCAAAACGCCATGGCGGGCGGACCAGCGTCTGGCCGTTGCTCTCGGGCTCGAACAAATCCAACCACTGTGTCTGGGGATGGCGGATCGCCTCTTCCACGGTCAGGACCGGCGCGAAAGGCACGTCGGCGGCATCGAGGATCGCCTCCCATTCCGCGCGGCTGCGCTTCAGGAACTCGGCCTCGACGATGGACTTGAGCAGCGCATAATGCGCTTCGCGGTCCGGGAAGCGCGCGAATTCCGGGCGTTCCAGCAGATCCGCCCGGCCGATCGCCGCGGCGAAGGTCTGCCAGAACTTCTCGGACGAGGACAGGTGCAGCGTGATCGAGCCCCCCTCCTTCGTCAGCAGGCAGAAATTCTGCGCCTGGGGATGGCGGCTTGACCGTGTCGGGCTGATCCCGTCGTCGCTGTGCTGGGTGATCGCGTCGATGGTCAACGCCGACATCGCTTCCAGAAGCGACGTCTCGACCAGCCGCGCGCCGCGCCCCGCGCCAAGCCCGCGCCCGACCAGCGCCGCCAGGATGCCCGTCGCCGAGATCACCGCCGTCATCAGATCGGCGACGCAGGTGCCCGACAGCCGCGCGTTTCCTTCGTCGTTCATGATCGAATAGAAACCGCTCATGCTTTGCCCGATGGAATCGTAGGCCGCCCGATCCCGGCAGGGTCCGCCCTCGCCGAAGCCCGAGACCGTGGAATAGATCAGGTCGGGGTTGATCGCCTCCAGCGCCTCGCGGCCAAGGCCGATCGCCGCCATCTTGCCGGGGCGCAGATTCTCCATGAACACGTCGAAGTGCGGGACCATCCTCTTGACCAGCGCCACACCCTCGGGGCGCTTCAGGTCGATGACCACGCTGCGTTTTCCGGCGTTGTACTGGCAGAAATACTTCGATCCGGTGCCCACGTTGCGCCGGAAGGCATCGCCCGAAGGCGGCTCGATCTTCACCACGTCTGCCCCCAGGGCGGCGAGCAGCGACGAGGCGTAGGGGCCCGAGATGTAGGCCGTCACATCCAGAATTCTCAACCCTTTGAGCGGCAGGCTCATGACGGGTCTCCCTTGTTCGTCGGGCCTTCGTTCATTGGCCCCTTGTTTGTTTGCCTTGTTTATTTGCCGCCGGCCTGTTCCAGCAGGCGGCGCGCGATCACCTGGGCCTGGATCTCGCCCGCGCCCTCGAAGATGTTCAGGATGCGCGCGTCGGCGAGCAGCCGCGAGATGACGTACTCCTGCGCGAAGCCGTTGCCGCCGTGGATCTGAAGCGCGTTGTCGGCGACTGTCCAGGCCACCCGCGCCGCCAGCAGCTTGGCCATGCCGGCCTCCAGGTCGCAGCGTTCGCCGCTGTCCTTGCGCCGCGCCGAAAAATAGGTGAGCTGCCGGGCCAGCATGATCTCCGCGGCGGCGATGGCCACCTTGCCCGACACGCGCTGGAAGGCGCCCAACGGGCGGCCGAACTGCTTGCGCTCCTGGCTGTAGCGCAGCCCCTGCTCCAGCGCGGCCTGGGCGACGCCGACCGCGCGGGCGGCGGTCTGGATGCGCGCGCTTTCGAAGGTCTGCATCAGCTGCTTGAACCCCTGCCCGGTCACACCGCCCAGCAGATTCTCTCCCTTGACCCGGAACCGGTCGAAGGACAGTTCGTATTCCTTCATGCCGCGGTAGCCGATCACCGGGATTTCGCCCCCCTGGATGCCGGGCGACGGGAAATCCTCGCCCTCGCGCATCGGCTCCTTTTCGGCCAGCAACATCGACAGGCCGCGATGGTCGCGGCTTTGCGGATCGGTGCGCACCAGAAGCGTCATCAGCGAGGCCCGCGCGGCGTGGGTGATCCAGGTCTTGTTGCCGGTCACCAGCCAGTCGCCGTCCGCGTCCGGCTCGGCCCGCGTGCGCAGGCTGCCCAGGTCCGAGCCGGTGTCGGGCTCGGTGAAGACGGCCGTCGGCAGCACCGCGCCCGAAGCCAGGAGCGGCAGCCATTTCGCCTTCTGCTCCTCGGTGCCGCCGCCGATGATCAGCTCGGCGGCGATCTCGGCGCGGGTGCCGAGACTGCCCACGCCGATGTAGCCGCGCGACAGCTCCTCCGAGACGACGACCATGGATTCCTTCGACATCCCCATGCCGCCATGCTCTTCCGGGATGGTGAGGGCGAAGACCCCCATCCCGGCGAGATCGGACAGGATGTCCGCCGGGATCAGCGCGTCCTTCAGGTGCCAGTCGTGCGCGAAGGGCACCACCTTGTCCTCGGCGTAGCGGCGGAAGGTTTCGCGGATCAGGTCCAGCTCTTCGGATTGCCGGGTCGCACCGAAACAGGACACCGGCCCCGCCACGGCGACGCTGTCATACAGGGCCTGACGGGTTTGCGGGGTCGAGCCGTGCGCCAGGAACCAAGCCGCCTCGTCCGAAGGCTGCCAGTCCACGCCCAGATCCGGCAGGCGGGCGTATTCGCCCTGCCACATCGGAATGCCGCCACGGACATGATGCAGGCTTTCCCCGAAGGACACGGCGAAGATCTGCGCCTCGACCGGTCCGGCCTTGCCGTCGGCGACGAGTCCGCCG
The DNA here is from genome assembly GCF_030849505.1 of Azospirillum isscasi. GTDB lineage: Bacteria > Pseudomonadota > Alphaproteobacteria > Azospirillales > Azospirillaceae > Azospirillum > Azospirillum isscasi. Next base: position 10,846 of record NZ_JAUJFI010000036.1, read on the forward strand.
GCCCACTCCCGCATCTGGCCAAGCGCGGTGACGTAGGTCACGAGCCAGGCCAGCGCATGGGCCGCGTGCTGGTTCGCATCCAGCCTTTGGCCATCCACACGCCCATCGACCGCGACCACGGCCCTGAGAGCCGCCGTGGCGGCCTCGGCCAGCCGTTCGAGTTCCGCAACGACGGGAACCGCCCGCGCGACGAGCTGGCTCAGATCGAATTCGGTGGCTTTCAGGTCCGTCACCGCGGCGCTCCTTCTCAGATCGGGTCCCAGGGAAAGATGTCGGCGGAGACGTCCATGCGCGTGAAGCTGCCGCGCAGGGCGGGCAACGCATGGTCCAGCACCGCGTCCTCGGTCCAGCCGTCCCCCCGATGCACGGACCGCAGCGGGCGTATGTGGTTCATCAGGAAGATCTCGTTGTTGCGCACCGAGAAGACCTGACCGGTCACATCCGCCGCCGCGTCCGAGATCAGCGCGTTGACCAGGGGCGCGATCTTCTCCGGCTTCATCCGCTTCAGCCGGCTGACCCGCTCCTCCTGCTCGGGCGTGTCGACCTTGATGTTGGAAATCATCCGGCTCCACGCGAAGGGCGCGATGCAGTTCGAGCGCACGTTCCAGCGCGCCAGATCCAGCGCGATGGATTTCGACAGCGCCACCATCCCCAGCTTTGCCGCCGAGTAGTTGGCTTGCGCCAGATTGCCGATCAGCCCCGAGGTCGAGGTCATGTGCACGATCGCGCCGGAATTCTGCGCGCGGAACACGTCCGCCGCCGCCCGGCTCATGTTGAACGATCCGTAGAGGTGGACCTTGATGACCGCATCGAAATCGGCCAGCGTCATCTTGTGAAAGAAGCCGTCGCGCAGGATGCCGGCGTTGTTCACCAAGCCGTCGAGCCGGCCGAAGCGGTCCACCGCCGTCTGCACCGACGCGGTGGCCTCCTCGGGATCGGTGACCGAACCGGTGGTGGCGATCGCCTCGCCCCCGGCGGCGATGATCTCGTCCGCCACCCGCTGCGCCGCGCCGCGGTCGTCGCGCTCGCCCTGCAGGCTCGCACCGATGTCGTTGACCACGACCTTGGCGCCCGCCGCCGCCGCACCGAGCGCAAGGGCCCGGCCGATGCCGCCCCCGGCGCCCGTGATCAGAACCACCTTCCCATCGAGCATTTTGTCTTCCTGATGTCGTGCGCCGGGGGCGCGTCTTCTCTGTGCGCTCAAGGCGCGTCCTGGGGGCGGCGCCTTACAGGGCGCCGGTCATCTCGGGCACGGCCTCGAACAGATCGGCGACGAGGCCGTAGTCGGCGACCTTGAAGATCGGGGCCTCTTCGTCCTTGTTGATGGCGACAATGATCTTGCTGTCCTTCATGCCGGCCAGATGCTGGATGGCGCCCGAGATCCCCACGGCGACATAGAGGTCCGGCGCAACGTTCTTCCCGGTCTGCCCCACCTGCCAGTCGTTGGGCGCAAAGCCCGAGTCCACCGCCGCGCGGGACGCACCCACCGCCGCGCCCAGCTTGTCGGCCAGCCCTTCGATCAGCGCGAAATTCTCCTTGGAGCCAAGCGCCCGACCGCCCGAGACGACGATCTTCGCCGCCGTCAGTTCCGGGCGTTCGGAGACGGCGATGCGGTCCTCCACCCAGGCCGAACTGGCCGACGCCTTGGCCGCGACCGGAACCGGCACCACCTCGGCGCCGCCGCCCGCGCCCGCGGCGGTGAATTTGGCGGTGCGCAGGGTGAAGATCTTCACCGCGTCCGTGCTCTTCACGGTTTCGACCGCGTTGCCGGCATAGATCGGGCGCGCGAAGGTGTCGGCATCGACCACCTGGATGACGTTGGTCAGAACCATCACGTCCAGCATGCCGGCAAGGCGCGGCAGGATGTTCTGGGCCGAGGCCGTCGCGGGCGCGGCGACATGGCTGTAGCCCGTGGCGAGAACGGCCAGCAAATCCGCCACCGGCTCGGCCAGTTGGCGGGCGTAGGCCGGATCGTCGGCGACCAGGACCTTGGACACCCCCTGCAGCGCGGCGGCCTCCGCCGCCGCGGCGGCGACGCCATCGCCGGCGACCAGCACATCCACGTCGCCGAGACCGGCCAGGGCCGATAGCGCCCTGGCGGTCGCATCGCGGCCCAGCGCCGCGCCGTTCACGTCGGCAACCAGAAGAACGCCCATCAGATCACCCCCGCTTCGTCCTTGAGTTTCGTCACCAGCTCGGCCACCGAGCCGACCCGGATGCCGGCCTTGCGCGCCGCGGGCTCGGCAACCCGCAGCGTCCGCAGCCGCGGCGCGGCATCCACCCCGAGATCCGCCGCGGTCCTGGTCTCAAGCGGCTTCTTCTTTGCCTTCATGATGCTGGGCAACGAGGCGTAGCGCGGCTCGTTCAGGCGCAGATCGGCGGAAATCACGGCGGGCAGCGCCACCGACAGGATCTGAAGCCCGCCGTCCACCTCGCGCGTGACCCGCACCCGCTCGCCCTCGATCACCACCTCCGAGGCGAAGGTCGCCTGGGGCCAGCCCAGAAGGCCGGCCAGCATCTGCGCGGTCGCACCCAGGTCGTTGTCGATGGCCTGCTTGCCCGCGATGACCAGCCCCGGCGCCTCGGCCCGCACCACCGCCGCCAGCACCTTCGCCACGGCCAGGGGTTCGATGTCGCCCTCTCGGCCCGGATCGACGAGGATCGCGCGGTCGGCCCCGATGGCCAAGGCCGCGCGCAGCGTCTCCTGGGCCGCCGCCGGGCCGACCGAAACCACGATCACCTCGGTTGCCTGCCCTTTTTCCTTCAAGCGGACCGCTTCTTCGACGGCAATCTCGTCGAAGGGATTGATCGACATCTTGACGTTCTGCAGATCGACACCCGATCCGTCGGGCTTCACGCGGGCCTTCACGTTGTAGTCGATCACCCGTTTCACAGGGACGATGATCTTCATCGGTTGTTTCCTGTTTTCTGATTTTCGGACGCCATGGCCCCTGGGATCAGGTCGCCTGCGCTTGCATGCAGATTTTTCCGAACTGGCGGCTTGTCACGGTGACGCCACCCCCGGCGTCCGGTTCGGCCACGAAGGACAGCGGGCGCCCCGCGAAGGCGGGGGCCTGACCGCGGTAGCGGAAGCTGTGCAGGGGGCGGCCGAGCGCCACCGCCGCCCGGGCGGCCAGAAGCGTGGCCTGCAACGGCCCATGCACCACCAGGGCGGGATAATTCTCTTCGTCCCGGGCATAGGGCAGATCGTAATGAATCCGGTGGCTGTTGAAGGTCAGCGCCGAATAGCGGAACAGCAGCCGGCTGTCGGGCAGGATCCGGTCCCCGCCCGCCGCAGGCGCTTCGGCATCGGGAAGACCGGCGGGCGGTGGCGCCGTGGGATCGGCGGAGCGGTAGACGATGTCCTGCCGCTCGCGGATGGCGGGATGGCCCTCGGCCCAGATCTCATGCGCCACGGTCACGAAGACCAGCGCACCGCTCTTGCCGGCCTTTTCGCTGACGTCCGCGATGGTCGAGCGGCGCTCGATCTCCTGCCCCACCGCAAGCGGCCGCAGCAGCTCAAGACTGCCGCCCGCCCACATGCGGCGCGGCAGTGGAACCGGCGGCAGGAAGCCGCCCTTCGGCGGGTGGCCGTCCGGCCCGAGCGCCAGGGTGGGAACGGTCTCGACGCCCACGCACCAGTGGATGCCAAGAGGCAGCGCGGCGGGATCGACGGCCACGCCCGCATCGCCGAGCGTGGCGGCGAAGCGCGCGACGAGGTCGGAGTCCAGCCGTGCCTTTGCGCCGGTCTCACGCCCGATATGATCGTGCCATGACGACATCTGGTTCATTTTCCTTTACCCCGCCAACCCGCGGCAAAGTCCTGGCGGCGCGCCCGAAGGCACGTGAGCAGACGCTTTGAAACCGGGGTCGTTCGGGTGTCCTCCCGCAGGGTGCTTCCCGCACCTTGTGATCGAAGTCTAGCGGCCCGGCCCCTCGATTGACCAATAGGCTGTGCCGATACCGCGGCCTGCGGTTGCCTATCGCCGGTCGTCACGCGTCGCGCACAGCCGCGCACGCATCGCATAGAACGGATCATCGGAATCACGCCGGCCAAGCTGACCGGCCATGGCGGGTTCATCCCCCGCGGCCCAGGATGTCCGGGTCAGGTCGTAGACCACTTCGCGCGCCGCCACCGCCCAGCGTCCGCCACGCCGTTCGAAATGGTCGAGATAGCGCCCGATCACCGTGTCGTCGCGGGCCCTGCCGCCGCTGTCCTCGGGGTCGGCCTCGCGCTTCATCGCGATGAAATAGGTTTCGACGAGGACGCTGTGGGGGGAAAGCCAGTCGAAATGCACATTACCCAGGAAATGCACGGAGCGCCGCGTCTCCGCGTGGCGTGCGCGGACCCAGTCGATGAAGCCGTCCCGTCCACCGCGGTAGGCGCCGTGCCAGTCCTCGGCATCGGGAAAATAGCAGTCGCGCACCGCCTCCCAGTCGCGGCGGTCGACCGAACGCGCGTAGCGCGCCAGTTGCCCGCGGATCTCGGCCTCGGCCAGAAGCCGCGCAACGGCGGCCTGTTCATCCCCGGTCATGCCCCCTCCCTTTCGGTATGAAAAAAGAAAAGGCGCATCCGAAGATGCGCCTGTCACAGTTCAGGGGACCTCATTGACGCCCGGGGGCCTTCAGACCGAAGCGCGCCACATGGGCCAGTGCCCTCACCCCTCTCGCGGGATCGGTGTAGCAGGGCACGCCCGCGGCGAGCAGAGCCTGCCGCGGACGGCCCGAGCCTCCCGTCCAGACGACGGCGAAGGGCTTTTCGGTGGCGCGGAACCCTTGCAGAATCCCTTCGACGATGGCCTCCGACCCGCGGTCGGCGTTGCCCAGGACGACAAGGATCATGTCGGTTTCCCGGCTGGCGACCAGCCGGTCCATCGCGCGGGCCATCAGCGTCGGGTCGGTCAGCAGCGCCCCGGTCAGATCCAGCGGATTCAGCGACGACCCGAAGGCCGGCAACAGATCCGCCAGCCGCTCCCGCGCCTCGTCCGACCAGCGGTTCACATCCAGCCCGTCGCGCGTCGCGGCGTCCGCCGCGAGGGAGGACGCCCCGCCCGACGAGGTGACGATCGACAGCCGCCGTCCCCCGGCGCGCCGTCCGGTGCGGAAGGCCAGCGCGGCGTCGGTCATCTCCTCCATCCGCTCCATGCGGATCGCGCCGCCCTCGGCAAGAACGGCGTCGAACCGCGCCGCGTCGCCGGGGTCCGAGGCCGTGTGCGCTCCGACCGACCGGCGGCCCGCCTCGGTGTCGCCGGCCTTCAGCAGCAGGAGCGGCTTGCCCGCCTGCCGTGCCGCCGTCACCGCCTGGCGCAGCGGAGCCTCCTCGACGAAATCCTCCATGTAACCGAGCAGAACCTCGACATCGTCGAAGGCGGCCAGGGCGGTGAGGATCTCGGCAACGGAAATGTCGGACTGGTTGCCGGTGTTGGCGTAATAGCGTGCGCCCAACCCCTGCCCCAGCAGGGCCGAATACATGAAGGTGCCGACCGCGCCCGACTGGCTGACGATCGCCACCGGATCGCTGCGCAGGTTATCCTCCTCGTCGAAGGCCGAGGAAAAGGTCGCCATGGCGCGGGCCGGGATGGCGAAGCTGCCCAGGCAGTTCGGCCCCAGAAGACGGATGCCCGTGCGCTTCGCGGCCTCGGCCAGCGCCTCCTGCAACGCGATGCCAGCACCCCCCGCCATCTCGGAAAAGCCCGAGGCGAAGATGATCGCCGCCCTCACCCCCGCCTTGCCGCAATCCTCCACCGCCTGCACGACGGCGCCGGCCGGAACGACGACGATCGCCAGATCCGCCGGTTCGGGCAGATCCTCGATCCGGGGCCACGCCCTGATGCCCTGAACCTCGTCACGCTTGGGGTTCACCGGATAAAGCGCACCCTGATAGCCATGCCGGATCAGGAAATCGAGCGGCCGGCCCGAAAGCTTCACCGTGTCGTTCGAAGCCCCGACGATGGCGATCGAGCGCGGGCGGAACAGCGTCTCGGCGATGGAGCGCGTCACCGGATCAGCCCTCCTTCACGAAGACGGGCGGGCGCTTCTCGCGGTGCGAATTCACGCCTTCCAGCACGTCGGGACCCGAAACGCCGAGGAATTCGTAACCCAGCGACGTTTCGAAGATCCCGGCGTTCTGGCGATACCACATGTTCATCGAATGCTTGGTGAAGGCGATGGATTCCTGGGCGCCGAAGGACAGCTTCCGGGCGATCTCGCGCGCCTTGGGCAGCAGGTCCGCCTCCTCGACCGACATCGACACCAGCCCGAGGTCATCGGCCTCCTGTCCGGTGATCTTCTCGCAGGTGAACAGCAGGTGCTTTGCCTTGGCCATGCCGCACAGCAGCGGCCAGACCATGGCGGCGTGATCGCCCGCCGCGATGCCCAGCCGGGTGTGGCCATCCACGATCTTCGCGTTCTTCGCCGCGATCGAGATGTCGGCCATCAGCGCCACGACGAGCCCGGCCCCCACCGCCGCGCCATGGATGGCCGAGATGATCGGCTTGTTGCAGTTGATCATGTTGTAGAACAGGTCGCGGCTTTCGCGCAGGACCTTATGGCGGATGCGGTAGTCGTGATACTGCGCCTCGATCAGCGCGAAATCGCCGCCGGCCGAAAAGGCCTTGCCCTCGCCCCGGACCAGAGCCACACGAACCGCCGGGTCACGGTCGATGTCGCGCCAGATCTCGGGGATGTCCTCATGCAGCTTCCCATCGACCGCGTTGAGGTTGGGACCACTGAAGATGATTTCCAGGACGCCGGGAACGTTCTCCTCGAACTTCATGGCGTGGGCGTATTTCTCACGGTACTTCTCGATCATGTCTTCCTCCCGATTTTGTCAGTTGGCGCGTTCGAAGATCGCGGTCAGGCCCTGGCCGCCGCCGATGCACATGGTCTCCAGCGCGTAGCGCCCGCCGCGGCGGTCGAGCTCGCGCAGCATCGTGCCGAGAATCCGCACCCCCGTGGCGCCGACCGGGTGACCCAGGGAAATGCCCGAACCGTTCACGTTGAGGCGGGTGAAATCATCCTTGCCGAGGCCCCAGGCGCGGGTGCAGGCCAGGACCTGGGCGGCGAAGGCCTCGTTCAGCTCGATCAGGTCCATGTCCTTGAACGAAAGCCCGGCGCGCGCCAGCGCCTTGTGCGAGGACGGCACCGGGCCGATGCCCATGCGGGAAGGCTCGACCCCCGCGGCGGCCCAGGTGACCAGCTTCGCCAGCGGGCGCAAGCCCAGCGCGCGGGCCTTTTCCAGGGTGGTGACGATGCAGACCGCCGCCGCGTCGTTCTGGCCCGAGGCGTTGCCCGCGGTCACCGTCGCCCCGGGGTCCTGCTTCAGCATCACCGGTTTCAACGCCGCCAGACTTTCCGCCGTCGTGTCGGCGCGGGGGTGTTCGTCCCGGTCGAACCGGATGACGCCCTTGCGGCCCTTGACCTCGACCGGCACGATCTCGTCGGCGAAGCGGCCGGATTCGATGGCGGCGACCGCCTTGGCGTGGGAGTTGGCGGCGAATTCGTCCTGTTCGCCGCGCGGGATCGCGTATTCCCGGCGCAGGTTCTCCGCGGTTTCCAGCATGCCGCCCGGCACGGGGTGGAACCTGCCGCCCGCCGTGATGCGCCCGCGCGCGATCCGGTCCCAGAAGGGCTGGGAATCGCCCTTCACGCCCCATCGGGCGTTCAGCACATAATGCTCGGCCTGGCTCATGCTTTCGGCGCCGCCCGCCAGGACCAGATCGGCAATGCCCGTCTGCACCCGCATCGCGGCGTCGATCACCGCCTGCAGGCCCGACCCGCAGCGGCGGTCCAGTTGCAGGCCCGGCACGGAGATCTCCAGCCCGGCATCCAGAGCGGCCACCCGGCCGATCGCCGGGGCCTCGCCGTTGGGATAGCACTGACCGAAGATCACGTCGTCAACGTCCTGCGAGGTGATGCCGGTCCGCCGGACAAGCTCGCGCACCACGGTCGCGGCCAGATCGGCGGTCGGCACGTCCTTGAGGGTGCCGCCATAGCGTCCGACGGGCGTGCGGAGAGGTTCACAAATATAGGCGTCGCGCATGGTCGCACCGCGGTCAGTCAAAAGGAAAACAGGGGGCCGGCGCCGCAAATCGTTGCAGGCAGCCGGCCCGCGCCGATGATCAGCAGGGCTTCGATCAGTAGGACTTGGGCAGCCCGAGGATCTTGGTGGCGATGAAGTTCAGCACCATGGTCTGCGAAATGGGCGCGATCTTGAGCAGCCGCGCCTCGCGCCAATAGCGCTCGACATGGTATTCCGTGGCGTAGCAGTAACCGCCGAGGGTCTGCATCGCGCGGTCGCACGCGTCGAACCCGGCTTCGGTGCCGAGGAACTTGGCCGCGTTGGCTTCCGCGCCGCATTCCTGGCCCGCGTCGAACAGCTGGGCGGCCTTCATGGCCACCATCTCCGCCGCCTGCAGGCGGATCCAGCTGTCCGCCAGCGGATGGGCGATCGACTGGTTCTGGCCGATCGGACGGTCGAAGATGATGCGCTCGTTGGCGTAGGTCACCGCGCGGTTCAGCGCGGCGCGGCCCAGACCGATCTGTTCGAAAGCCACCACGATGCGCTCGGGGTTCAGACCGTCGAGGAGATAGTAGAAACCCTTGCCGACCTCACCCACCACGTCCTCGTCGCGGGCTTCGAGGTTCTCGATCAGGAGTTCGTTGGTGTCGATGGCGTTGCGGGCCATCTTGTCGATCGGCGTGACTTCGACCCGGCTCCGGTCGAGGTCGGTGAAGAACAGGGTCATCCCCGAAAAGGGCTTCTTGTCGTCGCGCGGCGAGGTGCGGGCCAGGACGAGGATCTTCTGCGCGTTGCCCGCGTTGGTGATCCAGACCTTGCGGCCGTTGATCAGCCACTTGCCGCCTTCCTTTTTGGCGAAGGTCTTGATGCGCGACGTGTCGGTTCCCGCGTCGGGCTCGGTCACGCCGAAGCACATCAGCAGTTCGCCGGAGGCGATCTTCGGCAGGAAGGCCCGCTTCATCTCCTCCGAACCGTGGCGGATGATCGGACCCGGCGGGAAGATGTAGAAATGGATGGCCGAAGCCGCGTTGGCGCCGCCGCCCGACGCCGCGACCTCGTGCAGCATGATGGCGGCCTCGGTCAGGCCGAGGCCCATGCCGCCGTACTCCTCGGGGATCATCGAACCCAGCCAGCCGTTCTCGGCGAAGGCCTTGATGAAGTCCCAGGGATAGATCTTGTTCTTGTCGCAGTTCGACCAGTAGGAATCGCCGAACTTGTCGGCCAGCGCGCGGGCGGACTGGCGGATCAGGTTGTAGTGTTCCTGTTTTTCATCCGCAGCCCCAATCGAGGCCGAAGTGACAGTCACGGTCATCGAGGTCTCCATCCCTAAAGGCGGGTCAAAGTCGGAATCAGGTCGAGCGGGGTCTGCGCATCCAGCGCCGAGAGGTCGCCCGCCGGTTCGCCCAGATAGCGGGCGCGAATGGCACGGCGCATGATCTTGCCGTTCTTGGTCTTGGGCAGGAGCTTCACGGCGAGGATCGCCGAGGGGGCCATGGCTTTGCCCACCGCGTGCGCCACGCTTTGCGCAACGCCCTTTTCGTCGAGCGGGGCGACGCCGGGCTTCAGCGTGACGAAGGCGACGATTCTCTGCCCACGGTCGGGGTCGGGCACGCCGATGACGGCGGCTTCGGCGATCTGCGGATGGCCCACCAGCGCGCTTTCGATCTCGGCGGGTCCGATGCGCCGTCCCGAGACCTTGATCGTGTCGTCCGAACGGCCATGGATGTGCCAGTGGCCATCGGCATCGACCGAACACAGGTCGCCATGAACCCAGGTGTCGGGCACCTGCGTCCAATAGGTGCGGAAATAGCGATCCTCGTCGTCCCAGAAGCCGTGGGTCATGCCCGGCCAGCCGTTGTGGACGCTCAGCTCGCCGATGCCCTCGGCACGGGTGCCGTCCGGCGCCAGCACGTCGGCATCCTGCCCGGGCAGCGGACCGGCAAAGCTGCCCGGCGCGATGGGGGCGATGGTGTAGCCCGAGAGGATTCCGCCGCCCGTCTCCGTCCCGCCGGTGTAATTGAGGATCGGCAGCCGCTTCTGGCCGATCACCTCGAACAGCCAATGCCAAGTGGGAATGTCCCAGGCTTCGCCGGTCGAGATGAAGCCGCGCAACGAGGACAGATCCTCGCCCGGCCCCTCGGCGGGCGTGATCGTCTTCAGGCCGCGCGCCGCCGTGGGGGCGATGCCCAGGATCGTGGCGCGGTGGCGTTCGACCACGCGCCAGAAGCGGTTCGGCTCGGGATGGTCCGGCAGGCCCTCCATGCAGATGGCGGTCGCGCCGAACTGCAGGATGCCGTACAGCATCAGGGGTCCCAGCATCCAGCCCAGATCGGCGATCCAGGCGATGCGGTCGTCGTCCTGGACGTCGAAGGCGTAGCCGAAGTCGATGCCGGGCTTGAGCAGATAGCCCAGATGCGAATGGACGATGCCCTTGGGCTGGCCGGTCGTGCCCGAGGTGAAGATGATCAGCAGCGGATCGTTCGATTCCATCTCCGCCACGGGAACGGGGGCATCCGACCCCGTGCCGATTTCGCCCCAGTCATGGTCGCGGCCCTGGAGCAACCGGACCGGATGGCCGGAATGGCGGATCACCACCAGGCTCTCAACGGTCGGCGCCAGATCCAGCGCCAGATCGGCGATGTCCTTCATCGGAACGGTCTTGCCGCGCCGCGACGTGGCATCCACCGTGACCAGCAGCTTTGCCCCGCAGGCGTTCAGCCGGGCCGCCAGGGGTTCGTGCCCGTAGCCCGAAAAGGCCGGAACGGCGATGGCGCCGAGCCTTGCGACGGCCAGGAGCGTCGCCATCGCCTCGGGCGAGACCGGGGCGAAGACCCCCACCCGGTCGCCGCGGCGGATTCCCAGATCGCGCAGGCCCCGCGCAACCCGGACCACCTGGGCCAGCAGATCGCGGTAGGTCAGGCTGCGGCTTTCTCCACCGTCGCCCTCGAAGATCAGGGCCGGCTTGTCGGCCAGGGCGGGGTTGGCGGCATGGCGGTCGACGCAATGCCAGGAGGCGTTCAGCCGGCCCCCCGTGAACCAGCGCGGAAAGGCCTTGCCGCGGCTGTCGTCGCACACCTGCCTCCAGGGCGCGGTGAAGGTGATGCCCAGATCCTTCGCCGCCGCCGCCCAGAACCGTGCGGGGTCCCGGACCGTGGCGCGGTGGAAGTCCTCAAGCCCGTCATGCCCCCACTCCGCCATCGCGCGCCGCAGGCGGCTGCGCGCCAGTGTGGCCGCATCGGGATGCCAGACGGCGCTGTCCTTGCGCCCAAATGTCGAAATGCCTTTCATTCCCATCCTCGCCAAGAAATCCCGCGTGCGCTGGCAAGACGGTCCCCTCCGCATCCGGAGATGTCCCGGATGCGCTGAAAATCGTCGGTGATGGTGCGAATGCCTCCGCTGGGCGGATCAGGAGGCTTTCTTGCGCGTCAGCAGCTCGTAAAGCGCCACGACGTCGCGGGCGGTCTTGATGTGCGCGTAATCGATGTGCATGCCTTCATAGACGATGGCGGCAAGCCCCTGCTTTTCCGCCGCGTCGAAGGCGTCGATCATGCCCTGGTAGAAGACCACGTCCTGTTCGGACGGCGTGAAGATCTCGTTGGCCACGTCGATGTGCGACGGGTGGATCAGCACCATGCCGCGGTAGCCGAGCTGGCGGTTCTTCCGGGCGAAGTTGCGGGCGCCGTCCGGATCCTGCAAATCCTGCCAGACGCCGACCAGCGGGTGGTTCTTCCCCGCCGCCCGGCAGGCCAGCACCGCACGGGAACGGAGGTAGAGCGTCTCTTCGCCGCCCGGCGTGAACTCGAAGCCGATCGAGCGCGAAACGTCGGCGTCGCGGGCGGTGCCGGCGAACAGCGTCTGCACCCGCGGCGAGGCTTCCAGCATGTTCTCGCAGTCGGCGTAGGCTTGGGCGGTTTCCAGCGGAATGATGATCCCGGTCTTGCCCGCGGAAACGCCGTTCCTGCGCTCGAAATGGGTGATCAGCGCGTCGAGGCCGACGATGTCGTTGGCGCCGAAGGACTTCGGCAGCAGAACGCCGTCCAGTCCGTCGATCACCACCGCCTCGACATCGTCGCCGGTCAGCCCGGTTTCGAAGGCGTTCAGGCGCACATAGACGCCCAGATCGGGATGGCTGTCCTTCAGCGCGGCGATCGATCGGGCGGCGACCTGACGGCCCTCGTCCTTCAGGTGGACGGGCACCGAATCCTCGAGATCGATGATGACCCCGTCGGCGCCCTTGTTCGCGGCCTTGGCCGCCCATCCTTCCCGATGTGCCGGAACGAACAGCACGGAGCGCATGGGTTTCATTGGATTTTTCCTCCCCGGCGAACGTCTTGATGCCCTCAATCAGTCCGTCAGAACGGGCTTCACGTAAAGCGCCGCGCTGTGGGGTATCGACGACGCCTATACCTCCCCGAAGAAAACCCGAAGCCCCCAAGGCGATGTCCGAAGCGGCCGGCCGTTCATCCTTCGTCCTGGCCCACATGCATCCGGGCCGAAAAGCGGTAACGGCTGAGCATCTCGTGGGCGATCATGACGATTGAATTCTGCACCTCCAGAACGGCGCGCGAGATCGGACGGGACCGCTTGCGCACGAGGAACGCGGTGCGCTCGATCTTGACTCCCTCGATGGGCACCATCGCAAGGCGGCCGGCGTTGACGTGTTCCATCACCGCGGCTTCGGACAGAATCGAATAGGCCGAGGCGCGGCAGACCATCTCGGTGATGTGGGGCAGCGCGTCGATCTCCATGGCGATGTTGAGCTTCACGTTGTGCCCGCGCACCTGCCGCTCGATCAACGTCCGCGCACCGTGGGAATTGTTGGGCATCACCAGGGGCAGACCTTCCAATTCGGTCACGGTGATCGGGCGCACGGCCCGACCGTCCGGGCCGATGGGTTCCGGCCAATTGTCGGGCGCGGTCACGAGGAACATCTCTTCGGTGTAGAGGGGCTGGGCCACGAAGATCGAGGCATCCGGCACGTCATAGACGCAGCCAAGATGGACGACCTCGTTTTCGATCCGTTCCAGGATGGCACGCGACATGCCTTCGGAGACATGCAACCGCACCTCGGGCAATTCCGATTGCACCGTCTCCGCCAGCGGGACGGCAAGGACGAGGCCGATCGAGGGCGGGAGACCGACGGCGACGTGCCCCGCCGCGGCCCCGCCGACCGCCTGCACGGCCTCGATCAGGCTTTGCGACATCTGCAGAAGCTGCCGCCCCCGCACGGCAAAGGCCCGGCCCGCCTCGGTCAATTCGACTCCGCGTGCGCTGCGCAGAGCGAGCTTCACATTCAGGCGCCGCTCCAGTTTGGCGACGTTTTCCGACAAGGACGGCTGCGCCATGCCGAGCGCTTCCGCAGCCGCCGAGATCGACCCATGATCCGCAAGCGCGAGGAAATAGTACAGCTGGCGAAGCTCCAGCGCCGGCATCATATCGACGGATTTCATCGTGATCCTCCCCAAGCCATTCCGTTGCCGCGGTTGCCGGACCCGTAAGGACCAAACCCACCGCCGGCTGCGCCCGATGCGGGAAACGCCGCGTTGCCGACAGCCTATCGCAGCCACAGGCGCGGCGCCCCCATAGGCAAAACCTGCCACCTGTTTATCCGTTGCCTATGCCCCCTTCGTCACCCGGACATACACGTTGCGGCAATCGCGGCCCTGGCACTAGCTTTGTTGGATGGCACCGCAATCTGGTGCCACTCCAAAATCCGAGACGTTCAGGCCCCCTCGTTCGCGCTGTCCCGATGGGAGAGGCCGTCCACTGCCGCATCTCCGGCACAAAGTGGGCACGAGCATGGCCTGAAGCACCCAATCTTTTGCGGGAGATGAAACCCCATGGTCGTGAACTATGAAGAACTTGCCACCGGTAAGTATTACGAAGACCTTGAGCCAGGAAAAATCTATAAACACGCCATCACGCGCACGGTGACGGAAACCGACAACCTTCTGTTTTCGGCTTTGGCTTACAACTGCGCCTGGCTGCACATGGATGAGGAATACTGCAAGAATTCGATTTACGGGAAACGCATCGTCAACTCGCTGTTCACCCTGACCCTGGTCTGCGGCGTCGGCGTCAACGAGATGACGCTCGGCACCACCCTGGCCAACCTCGGCTTCACCGATGTGAAGTTCCCCAAGCCGGTCTTTTTCGGTGACACGATCTACAGCGAGACCGAAGTCATCTCGAAGCGGGAATCCCAGTCGCGCCCCGGCACCGGCATCGTGGAATTCGAACTGCGCGGCATCAACCAGCGGGAAGAGCTGGTGGTCTCTCTGCGCCGCACCGGCCTGATGCTCAAGCGCCCGGTCAAGGCCGCCGCGGAATGAGCGCCGGCCCTGTCGGACAGCATTGATCGGCTTGCCCCGCGCCACGGCGCGGGGCGTCGATACCGATGCTCCACCACATAGGAAAGAGCTATAGCAGCCATAGGCACAAGCCAAGCCGGTGTGAATTGACCGGCAGCCTGCCATTCGAGAAGAGTATGCTCAAAGAGCGGTGATGCTGCAATCGAACCTCAGCATCATGTCGCGAGGGAGGCCAAATGACGACCATGGTCGGGCTCGTTGCCACGAGTTGCCGCTCGCTTGCGCGCAAGCTGCGAATGCAGGCGATGCTATCGATCTACGGCGTTTTCACAACCGCTCGTCCGGCTATTACTTTTCCCTACACGCGGAAATCCTATGGATCGGAGCGGTCGACCACCGTTCGGCAGGGTGCGTCGGCATCCGCATCCTTCACGCAAGCCGGCTGGGCAAGGATCACGCCAATCTTCTTCGCTGCGGGCTTGCCGCCCGCGCGGATCGCATTTTGGTCAAGGCGGCACGAACGCCGCCGGACGGCGTCGTGGCGAGCGAAAGAACGTGGCGTGACCTGCCGGATGATCCGTATCGGGCCAAACTGGAAGCCGGCCACGACCCGGCTGGCGCCCGGCGGACCGGCAAAGCCGTGGGCACTGTCGATGAATGGATCGGCCTTATGAAAACCCGGCGGAAGACCGGAGAGCTGAATTTTGCCGCGCCCGGCGCGGTTCTGTCCGGGCCTGGAAAATGCCCGGAGAAATGGGAGGACGCGTGAATACCCTGCTCAAGCGGACGGAGCTTGCCCTCTCGGGCCTGTCTGTCCTGGCGATAATCGCGATCATGCTGATCGTCACCGCCGACACCTTCATGCGCTATGTGCTGCATGCCCCCTTTTCCTGGTCCTTCGAGCTGATCTCCTACTATCTGCTGATTGCGGCCATCCATTTCGCGATCTCGGACACGTTCCGCGAAGGCGACCACATCGGCGTCGATCTGCTTCCGCAGTCGATACCGCGGAAACTGCAAACAGCGATGGAAATAATGTGGGTCACTGCCGCGGCAGTGGTCTTCGGCATCATATCCTGGGGCGCCTTCGACAATCTGCATTACGCCTATGTCGACAACGAATTCATCCCTGGCGTCGTCGCCTGGCCGGTCTGGCTGTCCTATCTGCCGATCGCCACTGGTTCCGCCGTGATGACCCTGCGCCTGTTCCTGCACCTCCTTAGCCTCATCGCGCTGGGCGCCGATCCTGAAGTCCTGACCCATGGAGACGTCCTCGAATGACCGCCGCTCTGATCACCCTTCTGTTGCTTGTTCTGCTGTTCATTCGCTGCCCGGTCGGCTTCGCCCTGGCGATTTCCGGCGCGGTCGGCCTGTTCTTCGCCGGCGGGTTCCAGGCCATGTTCGGCGTCCTTTCGACCCTGCCCAAGGACACCGCGGCTTCCTACGAATTCCTGACCATTCCGATGTTCCTGTTGATGGCGGAATTCGTTCTGCGCTCGGGCGTGGCTGACGATCTTTTCAAATGCGCCTCGGCATGGTTCGGCCGCGTTTCGGGCGGGCTTGGCATCGCGACGGCTCTGGCCGGCGCCGGTTTCGGCGCGATCTGCGGATCGTCCACTGCGGCGGCCGCGACGCTTTCCTCGACCTCACTCAAGGCGATGCTCGATCAGGGCTATGAACCGCGCATGGCCTCGGGTGCCGTGGCGATCTCGGGGACGCTGTCGATGCTGATCCCTCCCTCGATCGCGATGGTCATCTATGGACTCCTGGCCGATGTCGGCGTGGCGAAGCTTCTGGTCGCGGGGATCGTGCCGGGCCTGATCGTCACCCTGACCATCGCGCTGACCGTCTATGTGCTGGCCCGGCTCAACCCGGAACATGCGCCGAAGACGCCGAAGATTCCGCTGCGCGAGAAGATCGCCATGCTGAGCGGCGTGGGTCCGATGCTGGTCCTTCTGATGTCGGTGAGCGGGGTGATCTACACCGGAATCGCCACGCCGACCGAAGCTTCGGCCCTTGGCGCCTTTTTCGCCGGGGTTCTCTACTTCCTGCGCCGCGGTTTCGACCGGGTCGAGCTGCCGCAGCTTCTGTGCCGCGCCGTGCGCACCTCCTGCATGATCGGCATCATCCTGCTGGGCGCGCACATCTTCTCGACCTTCTTCGTCCTGACCCAAACCACGCAGAGCCTTGTCGCCTGGGTCGGCGCCCTGGAGGTGAACCGCTGGGTCATCATGCTGGCGCTGGTGGTGATCTACCTGATCCTCGGCTGCTTCCTCGACCAGATGGCGATTCTCGTGCTGACGGTTCCGATCGTCGCGCCGCTGGTCGCTTCGCTCGGCTTCGATCTGGTTTGGTTCGGCATCATCGTCATCGTGATCGCCGAACTTGGGCTGGTGACTCCACCCATGGGCTTGAACGCCTTCGTCGTCTCGAAATACTCGAACACGCCGGTGACTGACGTGTTCCGGGGCATAGTCCCTCATGTGGTCAGTCACCTTGCCGTGATCGCACTGTTTCTAGCCTTCCCGGCGATCATTCTTTGGCTCCCTGCCCACATGTAATTTCCCAAATGCCGGTGAAAAACCGAAGAGGCTACATCAGGGAGGCGGTGACGGGCATGACGACAATCGGTCTGGATCCGGCGGGAATTGCTTTCCAGGTTCATACATCGCCGCCGACGGAAATTTCTCATCCGTCGGCAGTTATGACAGGGCGAGGTGCTGAAGGTCTTTCAAGGCCTGCCGGCGTGCCTGCTGGGGATGGTAGCGTGTGGAACGGCGCATCACGGGGCACAGGAAATCGCGGTCATGGGGCAAGCGGTGAAACTGATGCCGAAGCGATCTGCGAAGCGGCGACCCGACCAAGGATGCGTTTCGTGGCGGCCAAGTCCGTCGTTCAGCCGGCCGCCATAGCAGGACGCGGAAAAGGGCTGTTCCGCGACGGGGTGTCGTGATTCTCCCTCTTGGCACCGGATGCGGGCGGAGAGAAGGATGCGGGCTCTGCTGCTTCAGGCCTTCTACTCGGTGCGCTCGGAACGCCAACTGATGGAACAGCTCAATTACAACCTGCTGTTCCGCTGGTTCGTGAGCCTGTCGATGGACGCCCTGGTGTGGGACGTGACGGTCTTCACCAAGAACCGGGAGCGCCTGCTGGCCGGCGACGTGGCGGCCACGTTCCTGGCCACCGTGCTGGCCAGCCGAAGGTCAAGACGCTGCTGTCGGACGAGCACTTCTCGGTGGACGGCACGCTGATCGAAGCCTGGGCCAGCGTGAAGAGCTTCCGGCCCAAGGATGGCAGTGGCGAGCCGCCGGGGCCGGGGCGCAACGGCGACCGTGACTTTCACGGCGAGAAGCGGTCCAACGAGACCCATGCCTCGACCAGCGATCCCGAGGCCCGGCTGTACCGCAAGGGCAACGGGCAGCCGGCGAAGCTGGCCTTCACGGGCCACGCCCTGATGGAGAACCGAAACGCCCTGGTGGTCAATGTCCGGACCACCCGGCACCCCGGCTACGCCGTCAGTCAGCGGGTGCGCAAGCGGATTGAAGAGGTTTTCGGCTGGATCAAGGGAGACGGCTTGTGCAAAACGCGCCATCGCGGCACGGCCCGGGTCGGCTGGATGTTCACGCTGACCGCTGCCACCTACAACCTGATCCGCCTGCCCAAGCTGCTGGCGGCGGCATAATCACGCCCGAAATCCGCCTGAACGGCGGCTCCGGGAACCTCAGAGCGAGGGATAACACTCCATCCCGACCAAAACGGGCGTCGGATACATCGCTTTCAAGCCTCAGCGGAGGTGAGGGTGCGGCACAGGCCCGTTTTCCCGCGTCCTGTTAATGGTGTGGACGACCGCTGCCCCTCGCCATCTGAGTGCCATAAGGTGGTCGGTGTCGAATCGACACATGCGGGAGGGCCGTCCACATGAGCATTGTCTCCGTCGCTCTCGATCTCGCCAAGCAGGTCTTCCAGATTCATGGTGCCGACCACCCCGCCGGCCAATGGAGCCGCCGAGAAACGGCGCGGTGTAAGGTGCCGGACGCGGAACGGCCGATAGCCCCTCAGCCGCGGCAACTCATGCCGAAATCCGTGTGCCTCCAGAGAATGCGCAAGACAGCCTTCCCTGAGGGGTTGTCAAAGAAAGCCCTGCGCTCCGCCTCCCGCATGGAGCGGAGTTCCGCAGCAAACGTTGGGGCCACCTTCTTCAGTTCGCCAAAAAAATGTTCCCATGTTTCAAAGCTGAACCGAGCGACGGCATGGGAGAGGCCGCCTTGGTGCCCTTGCGGTTCTTTCATATCCAAAAGCGGCATTTCACCCATGGCGCAAGGGCAATCCTCCGAAGATGGCCCGATATGAAGCTCGATCCTGACCATGAGCCTCCCTCCCACGCACGCTGGAGGACATGCCGCATCCGAACGACAGACGCTCATTCCCTCATTCCCAGGACACGCGCTCTCCGGTTCTCCGCGCCGGCCGACTGGGGCCTGCACGGTCCAAGCCGGGCAAGACGGGCGACGGCTTCCCGAACAAGTAGCCCTGCCCATAGCGGACCCCGAGCTTGCGCAGGTATCGAAGCTGCTCCTCGGTTTCGATCTGCTCCGCAACGAGGTCGGTGCCGAGATGGCGGGCAATCTCGACGATGGACCGCAGAATGGTCAGATCACGGCTGTTGGTCAGCGCCCCTTGCACGATCCGGCCGTCCAGCTTGGCGTAATCCACGCGCAGTTCGTTGAGCGACATGAACGATGTCGTGCCACTGCCGACATCGTCCAGGCAGATCCGCAGGCCGAGCTTGCGCAAGTGTCCCAGAACCCGGTTCAAACCTTGGAAGTCGTTGACCGTGGCCGTCTCGGTCACCTCGACCAGCAGCTTGCGGGTGAGCCCCTGGTGGGGCCGGAGCAGCGCCTGCAGCTGCTCGATGATCAGCGGGCTGGCCAGGGACACGGCCGAAAGGTTGATGGCGATGTCCGGAACGGCACGCCCCTGGTCCTCGGCCTGCTTCAGCACGTCGAGGGCGGCTTGGCAGACCAGAAGGTCCAGATCGCAGATCAGCCCGATCCGTTCGGCGAAGGCGATGAACTCGGCGGGGGAGCCGCAATCGCCGACCCGGATCAGGGCTTCGACATGGTGCAGCTTTCCTGTCGCCAGGCTCACGATGGGCTGAAACGCCAGATGGAAGTCACGCTGCTCCAGAATGCGCCGGACCTGGGCAACCCGGCCGACCGTGTTGTGGAGCATGTCCACCACCGCCTCGTTGATGTCGGCGATGCCGAAAGCACCGGGTTCCTCGGCGGCGAACTTATGCAGAGTGTAGGACAGTGCCCGCGCGACATCAGACATCGGCATTTCGCCGCCCTGCACGGGGATTTGCCAGACATGCAGGGCGTCGCGCAGCTCGTCCGCACCGTGCCGGGCCAGCAGGCGGCCGATGTCGAGAATGATCTCCTCACGCGTCAGGTCGTCGCGGTGGAGAACAGCGTAGCGCTCGTCGTTGAGACGGACCGCCGCGTCCCCGTCCGTCGAAACGGAAAGCAGATAAGCCTCCAGGGAGTTGCGCATTTCAGGAGCGTTGTCCCGATCGGCAAGCCCGACGATGTCCAGCAGGGACAACCGCTGGCCCCGCTCGGTCGCGCCCGCCGCGCACAGACGGCTTTCCAGACTCTCGGCAAAGGATTTCAGGTCGGACAGGCAGCGGCCGACGGTCCGCCCCGACACCCGCGCGGCAATCGAGAAACCCAGAAAGCAGCGGTCCGCATAATTCGGCAGGCGGCATCCGCCCATCAGCATCGCAAAGGGTTGCCCGGAGACGGTCTTCAGGAAGACATGAGTGGGATCGAGCTTTCCGGAGTCGATCAGCCGCGTCAGCAGCATGCGGAAGAAGGTGTGCTCCCCGGGCGGCAAAAGGTCGAACA
This sequence comes from Azospirillum isscasi, assembly GCF_030849505.1. Taxonomy (GTDB): domain Bacteria; phylum Pseudomonadota; class Alphaproteobacteria; order Azospirillales; family Azospirillaceae; genus Azospirillum; species Azospirillum isscasi. Next base: position 31,083 of record NZ_JAUJFI010000036.1, read on the forward strand.
GGGAACGGCCAACCAGATCCTCCGCGCGCCGGTCCGTCAGTCCGCATCGCGCGCCCGCCGCAAAGACGATGCGGCCGTCGTTGTCGGTCTCCAACAGGAGATGGGCCGACGCGAAGGCAAAGGCCACGAAGCGGTCGCGGCCGAGTACGGTCTGGGCGTCGGATGGTTTCTGAGTTTGGTCTGCCATGATCATGCCCTTCAACCGCTGCGGCGGACACCCGCCGCGGGATCGCAGGCGACGGCGCGGGCGCCGCCGGTTGTCGTCGCCGTCCTCGGAGTCATGTGGAGCGCACCGCCGTCAGGAACGTATCGACTTCCCGGCGCAAGGCGCAGGATTCGGTGCGCATGCGATCCGCCGCGTCGAGCACCGCGCCGGCTTTGCGTTCCGTGTCGGTGGCGGCCATCGCGATCCCGGACACCTGCGACACGGCCGCGTCCGCTGTGGAGACCGCGTCCGCCAGCATTGTGGACACATGGCTCAACCCTTCCTTCTGGGTCCGCATCTCGGTCGCCGTGGACCTGGCCAACCCGTCCAGGCTTCCAACCATCGTGATGATGCCTTGAATGGCTGCGACAGCGGCGGCCGTGGCTTGCTGCATGTGCGCGATCTCCCTGGTGATCTCACCGGTGGCCTCGGCCGTACGGTTGGCGAGGTGCTTGACCTCGCCGGCAACGACCGCGAAGCCTTTTCCGGCCTCACCGGCGCGGGCCGCTTCGATGGTGGCGTTCAGCGCCAGCAGGTTGGTCTGCTTGGCCACCGTCTCGATGACGACGATGACGTCGTCGATGCGGTGGGCCGCCGTCGCCAGCGTGTTCACGCGCTCATCCGTTTCGCGGGCCTGCGCGACCGTCCGCGCGATCTGCGCCGCGGACACGCCGGACTGGCGCTCGACCTCCGTTGCCCGTTCAACGAAAGCCGACAGGGTTTCCAGCGCCCGGCGAACCACATCGGACGTGGCCCGGCCGGCGGCGCCGACGTCCGACACGATCGCCACGGTTCCTTCGGAGCTTTCGGCCAGAATGGCCGCGTCCGCGCGCAGCGACGCCGCCGCGTCGGCCACCGTCGTGGCGATGGCCTGCGTGCGGTTCTCGAAATCGGCGGTCCTGCGCTCCAGATCGGCCATCCGGGCGGCCATGTGCGCGGAGGAGCGGTTGATCGCCCCGGCCGCCCGCGCGAAGGCGCCGTGCAGGCCGGTTTCGACCAGACAACGGCTGAACTCGCCCCTGGCGACGGCGTCCAGGGACGCGGTCGCCTCACGGACGAACGCATCCACCGGATCGAGGAGGTCGTTGATGGCATCGAACAAGGCCCCGACCTCCCCGCTCTCGCGCATGCGGACGAGGCGGGCCTCGAACCGTCCGGAGGCCCCCTGGCGGCACACCTCGGTCGCCCTCTTGATCGCCTCGCCCACCCGCCACTGGAAGAAGAAGGCCGCGAGCGTGGCCGCCCCCGCCGGCAGCGTGACCACGGCCATCGGCAGCGTCGCTCCGCCCGTCGTGGCTTCCCATAAGGCCGAACCCAACAGCAGGGTGGCCGAGCCGGCGGTGAGGATGCCGGACCTATAAAGCGAAGATAAATTTATCATAGGTTGTGCCATTCCGCTTGAGGAGGTCGCTCAACAGAGCGGTGGAGGCGACCATGGCGGCCTTGGGGTTTGCGTGGCGTCGCTCCTCGGCCAGGAGTTGCGCGTACAGCGGCCGGATCGTTTCGACGGCGTCACGGCGAGGAACGCGCCGGTTCGAGTGATACCCGATGGCCGTGCCGTTCTCGTCGAAGCTCGGCGTCACGTGGGCGAACACCCAGTAATGGTCACCGCTCTTGGCGCGGTTGTTGACGTAGGCGAAGATTTCCCGGCCGTCACCGATGGTGTCCCACAAAAGCTTGAACACGCAGGCCGGCATGTCCGGGTGGCGCAGGATGTTGTGCGGCGCCCCGATCACTTCATGTTCGTCATACCCGGACAGGCGCAGGAAAACCCGGTTTGCGTAAATGATCCGGCCCTTCAGATCGGTTTTCGTGACGATCAACTCTCCGGGGTCGAAGGTGCGTTCAAACCCGGTCAGCGGATGATGCCTGTTTGCCATCGGGCCATATCCTTGTTTGCTGTGTCCTTGCTCACGCTGCCTCGCTCAGGCGATTCGACTGGCGAACCTCGCTCAGGAAGTCCTCGACCTGCTGTTCCAGGGCTTCGGACTGCCGGACCAGCTCGTCCGCCGCCAGGGTAACGATGTGGGCGGCCTGCAATGTTCCCTGCGCGCCCGCCGAGACGTCGGCGATGTGCCGGTTGATGTCCGCGGTTCCGGCCGCGGTCTGCTGGACGTTGCGGCTGATCTCCGCGATGGCGGCGTGCTGCTCATGGATGGCCGCGGCGATGGACGAGGAGGTCTCATGAACCTCCTGGATGGTGCCGACGATGTTCTCGATGGCTGCCACGGCCTTTTCGGTCGCGTCCTGCACCACCGCGATCTGCTGGGCGATCTCGTCGGTGGAGCGGGCGGTCTGGCTGGACAGGTTCTTCACCTCGTGCGCCACCACGGCGAAGCCCTTGCCGGCCTCGCCGGCGCGGGCCGCTTCGATGGTCGCGTTCAGCGCGAGCAGGTTCGTCTGGCTGGCGATCTGGCGGATGATGTCCACCACCTCGCCGATCCGCCCGGCGGCGTGCGCCAGCCCCTGGACGATCTGATCGGTGCGGCGGGACCGGTCCGCCGCCAGACGGGCGACATCGGTCGACCGCTCGATCTGTTGGCTGATTTCATGGCTGGCCGCGTTCAGCTCTTCGGTGGCCGAGGCGACGGTCTGCACGTTGGCCGAGGCCTGCTGCGAGGCGCTGGAAACAGCCGCGCTCTGGGCGCTGGTCTGCTGCGCCTCGGCGGACATGGCGCCGGACGCCATGTGCAGGCTATCGATCTGCCGGCGGATGGCGGCGATCATGCCCTTCACCCGCTGCTCCATGGCGTCGGCCATCGCGAGCATCGAGCGCTTCCGCTCCATGACGACCTGCTGCTCATGCTCCTCCTGCTCGACCCGCAGCCGCTCCACCCGCACGAGGTTGTCGCGGAACATTTCGATCGTACGAGCCATGTCGCCAAGTTCATCGCCGCGCTCGCGGCATGGAATGACGCCCTCGGTGCGGCCTTCGGAGATGTCCAGCATGATCCGGCGCAAGGCATCGAAGGGCCGGAAGGTAAACTTCATTGCCACAAGGACGCCGACGGCAAAGATCACCGTCGCCACCAGAATGACGAGGACGACCTCTTGGATCAGCTCGTCGATGACGGCGAAAAACTGGCTCTTCTCCACCGCGACCACTAGGATGCCGACCACTTTGCCCGAGGCATCACGGATCGGGTCGTAGGCCGTCATGTAGATCTTTCCCAACGCCAACGCTTCCCCACGATACGGCTGCCCCCGTTCCAACACGGCTTCGTAAACCGGACCATGGGCCAGCCGCGATCCAACCGCGCGCTTGCCTTCGGCAATGATTGTGGTGGCGACCCGAACTTCACCGTGGAAGAGAGAGGCCACTCCACCGACGGCTGTGACCAAGCGATCAAGCGTGTCGTTGTCGCCGTCCAGCTTGCTCTCGCCGATCCACAGAGCACCAGCTTCCGAACGAAACGCATCACCTTTGGACAGCAACAGCTCGTGCGCCACCCTGGCGTTCTCGTTCAGGCGCTCGTTGGCCTGCCTGGTGACATGCTCTCCGACTTTTCTCGCCGCCAGAGTTACGGTCAACGCCGACAGGAGAAGAAGACTGAGGATCGTGGTGGCGGTGACGCGCGTGGCGAGGCGGGTTCTTCGAAAAACGTTCAGCATGGATGGGGTCCTGAAACGAGGAAAAGAGCCTTATGCGGTGCGAATACCGGAAAGGAAGCGATCGACCTCTTCGCGGAGGACTTTTGCCTGCCGGTCGAGATCATCAACGACGGCCTGCAGGGTATGGCCGACCTCTTCGACTTTATGGATGCTTGACCCGACGATACGGATGTTGTCCGTCACGGTCTCGGTGCCTTCCGCGGCTTGCCGGCTGTTGGCCGCAATCTCGCGCGTGGCGGCGTCCTGCTGCTCCACGGACTCCGCGATCGTCACCAGAGCGCCGTCGATGGAATCAATGGTGGCCGCAACCGTCCGCACGGCCTGAACGGCTTCGGCGGTGCTTTCGGTGATGGCGCCGACGCGCTCCATGATCTCGCGCGTCGCCCCCATGGTCTGCGCGGCGAGCGCCTTGACCTCGGAGGCCACCACCGCGAACCCGCGCCCGGCGGCACCGGCCCGCGACGCCTCGATGGTCGCGTTGAGAGCGAGAAGGTTGGTCTGCGCGGCGATGCTGGAGATGAGATCGACGATGCCGGCGACCTGCCGCGCCGTTTCCTCCAACGCGCGGACCCGCTCCGTCGAACGCACCACCGAAGCGATGGCGTCCTTCGACACCTGGGTCGAGCGCGATACCTCGCCGCCGATGGCGTGGATGGAACTTGTCAGCTGATCCGCCGCCGCGAACACCGATTGCACGCTGCCGCACGCCGTTCCGGCCGCCTCCGCGGTCCGCTCGGAGGTGTGTGTGGCGGCGTAGGCCGTCTCGGTCATGCTGCGCGCCGTGCCGACCAGTCGTTCGGTGGACGAGGAGAGATTGCCGAGGACCTGGGCGATTGTGCCTTCGAAATGGTGGACCAGCGTTTCGATGTGATGCATGCGCCGCTCCCGTTCCGCCATCTGGGCCGCTTGGCTGGCTTCGAGTTCGGCCCGCTTCTCCGCATTGCCGCGGAACACCGCCAAGGCGCGGGTCATGGCGCCGACCTCGTCGCGGCGTTCCACGCCCGTGATATCGACCTCCCAATCCCCGGCGGCCATGCGCTCCATCGAGTGGGTGATGGTGGCGACCGGGCCGGTGACGCGCTTCACCAAGGCCCAGCGGACCACCAACATGCTGGCCGCGGTCAGCAGCACGCCGCAGCCGAGCAGTTTCAGCAGAATGCCGCGCAGGCGGCTTTGCTCCGCGCCGACGTCGAGCTGGCTGGACAGCACGGCGATGACGTCGCCCTTCCGCAGTCCCATCGCACCGTGACAGGTAAAGCAGACCTCCTGGTCGGCCCCCGGCGTTTCACCCAGAACAATGGGCAGCGTCATCCGGTAGGTGTCGCTGACATACCGGCCGACCGGCTTGCCTGAACGGAGCGCTTCCCGGTCGATGTCGTCGCGCGGCTCCTTGGGCGGGGTGCTCGGGAAGCCCTCGGCCATGTGGCTGGCAACCGACGGCGACCAAGCGCTCCAGATCTGACCGGGATAGTCGGTGTTTCGCTGGCGGAACCAATCGTTGAACACCCCGATCCCGACATCCTCGGCGTCGGTCGGGCGTTTGGCCATCACGCTCACGATGAGCGCGTGAAGCGAGTCCAGTTCATTGCGGCTGAACTCTTCAATGTTGTGCTCCATCTGGTCCGCCTGGAGCCAGGCGACGCCAAACAGGCAAACAGCCGATAGCAACGACAAGCCGATCCCGATCAGGGCCATGAACTGCCGCTGCAAGGACATTGAAGCAAATGGCGTTTTCCGAGTCATTCTGACGGGCTCAAACAACAATCTTTACGGATGACGGAGAATGGGTTCAAAACCCAGACTCCACACAAACATACTCCATATACACCACGAGTCAACAATGCACGGCGTTCAATCAAAGATTCACTGCAAAGGTGATGAATGTTTGTTAACCATGAACATATACTTGCTTGGTTAAAATATTTAAACTTATCTTCACCATTGCTTTCGCGTTCCTAAGATAATTTACTCTATCCCTTTCGAATGATGGCGCACCCTTGGCGACACACATCGCAAGTTGAGCGGCAGCTTCGGCTTTGATGATGGCGTGGTGACTGGAGCTGATGGGTGGAAGCAGGCGCTCCGCTTAGGCGCCCTGAACAGTTGAAAAGGAGCGCGAATTCTATGCACTTAAGCTTGTATTGCGGCGTTTGCAGGACCGGCAGGATTGGGCAAACTCAACCGGACCGGCTTTCCGAGGGCCACTTGGCTTGGATCAGGCCATCAAGGCAACGCCCTCTGCTTAAGCGTGACAGCGCGCTTGCGGCTTCAACGAGCGGAATGTCGTCGATCGGCTTGTGCAGATGCCGGGGATTGAACCAGCGTTCCCACTCCAGTGCGGCGGGTTGCGCAGTCGAAGGAGCCTTCTGCCCCGCCCGGAGCCGGCGCCCCGATCCGCCACGCAACGGCAGAGGCGCCCGCATGGAGGAAGCCTTAAGGAGTCAACGGAGAAAGGAAATGGAAGAGCCGGGCAACGGACGGTCAGCCACGCTTCCGCCCGGACGCGTCCTGCGGCACAGCGGGCATGTCTTCCGGCTGATCGACCAGCATGACGCCGAGGCCGCGGGCCGACGACAGGAAGATGACGCCATGCTCCTCCAACGCCTTGCGCACGGCGTTGCGCGTCGTGTCCCGCACTTCAAGGCGGTCCGATTCAAGGCGCTTCAGGGCGGTCAAGGCGACCAGAGCCGTGTCCGCCAGCGTCTCCTGCGTCCAGCCGAGGAGCGCCCGCGCCGCCCGTATTTGCCTGGGTGTGATCATCGATGATCACATTCCCGATGCGCGCGTCCGGCGCTACGAAAACGACTATTATAGTCGTATCAGAATACCGATGGAAATACACTCCTAAGTTGCAGTGGTCCACTGCCCTTTCCCAGCCGCAGGGCGGTTATGGAGGGACCACACTCTTACCCCGCCACCGGCATCATCCAGGCGCACGTGGCGGCAAACGTTTGGAAAGGAACCGACAACGGCATGGAGAACACAATCGTTCTGGATTGAAGAAAAGCGGTGATCGTCGGCGCGCGCCCGGTACGAACCGGCGCATCCTGAGGGCCAATGAGGACATCAGCCATGACCAAGGACACACCCATCCATGTGCTTGTCGCCGAGGACGACGTGCTGGTCGCCCGGGCGCTGCGCGCCATCCTGGAGGAGGCCGGTTACCACGTCACGCTCGCCCACGACGGGGTGCAGGCGCTCGCTTTCCAGGCCCAGGGCCCCACCGACGTGTTGATGACCGATTTCCAGATGCCCCGCCTCGACGGGCGGGAACTGATCCGGCGGTTGCGGGCAGCGTGCCCCGCGCTGCCGGTGGTCCTGATGACCGGCGTCCCGGACGACCCCGCTCTCGACGAACTGCGCGGCGCAACGGAAGCCGGTATCGTCATTCTGACCAAACCGCTGAGTCCCTCGCCGATCATCGCGGCCATCCGGACCGTGCTTGGTTCTTCCTGACCGCGCTCAAGCGCGTGGGCGGAAGCGGCCGTTGCGCCCAGCAACGTCACGAAGGGGTCAAAAAGCCATTTCAGGAATATGGATTTTGACCGACCAACAGCCGCCGCACACAACGGTACGCAACATCAACGTCGGGTGTTCTGTGCAATGACCAATGTTCTCGAGCAAACTGCCAGGATCGTGGCCGCCTACGTCCGAAACCACCGTGTCGGTGTCGAGGAAGTGCCCCCGCTGATCGCGGCCGTACGGCAGGCCCTGACCACCCTTGGCACCCCCGCTGAACCGCCTGACCTCGTACGGGAGCCGGCGGTGCCGATCCGTCGCTCGGTGACTCCCGACTATATCGTCTGCCTCGAAGACGGTCGGAAGCTGAAGATGCTGAAACGCCACCTACGTATTGTTTATGGGTTGTCGCCGGAGGAGTACCGGGCGCGCTGGCAGCTGCCGGACAACTACCCGATGACCGCTCCAAACCACGCGGCATCCTGCTCCGCGCTCGCCAAGGCGCGGGGGCTCGGTCGAACCGGGCGGAGATTACGGAACGCACCGTAAGGGCCGCCGCCCGCTTGTCGGCTCTCCGTCTCGGGTTCCGCCCTGATCCGCACAGCCCCATCGGGCATCTCCCGCCCCAGGAAGAGTGGGCGGCGATCGCTCGATGTCGTCATGGCGCTGAACACTCAAAATGCTGACTTCTGCTCCCGACGCCGGTCCAGAGCGACATCGAACTGGCGCAGCAGGCGGCTCAACGTCTCGAAATCGACGTGGCGGGATGGCAGGCTCTTCATGCAACGGTTGTCCAGATGCACCACGCTGATCAGCGCCGACACGCAATAGCCCAGAAGCCAGTAATGTGCATGGATCGTGCGCAGGAACTCGCGGAACAGTGACGGGGACCCATCCATCAGCGCCCTGAAGCTCTTCTCGTACTCGCCCAGAATGTGGCGGATATCCAGCAGAGTGGCGTTGAGCATATGACCCACCCGGTCGATGTGCATCAGCAAATGCTCATCGTAGGGACGGTGCATTTTCAAGTCGGCCGGCACGCATTCCCGGGATCTCAACCATGTGATGATGGTGCGGACCCGCGGAGCGATGCGGCGGAGTTGGTATTCATAGAAAGTAATCCCCTTCCAGGCGCTGAAGATTGCGTCGGCTTCGGAGTGATCGATGCCGAAGGCCGATACGAAATGCCCGGCCTCTTCCATGTCGGGATTCCAGATGGCGTCGAGAAACCGACCAACGATTGCCTCGCTGCCGATGCCATCGTTGACGGCCTTGCGCACGATTGGCTCCACCCGCCGGCTGATCAGCCGACGCAACTGGGCCTCCTCCTCTGCGGCAATCTGCCAATAACGTTGATCGAGCCGAACTTTCTTCGCTTCGAAGTAAGTCTTCAGCAGAAAGGCGTCCAGAGATGGAATGTTGTCGATCAGGGATAAAAGGCTAAGGTCATTATGGACACTTTCCTGCTCCACCGCTTCAGGACCGAAGTGCTCTTCCAACAGAACAGTGCTATTGCGGGACCTTAGATAGATGGCAACCCCACCGGCCTCCCATTGACGGTCGTCATGAGGGATGTAAATGCCGGTTTCAACCGGACGCTTGCTGAGCGCGTTCCCAGCGTCACAATTCAGGAAATCGTGCCCGTCGCCCTGGCTTTCGTCGAAATTCGGGTACTTGAACAGGATGACATGGTTCAGAGCATGCGTCCGGAAGAGATGGGCCTCTTCCGGCAGGCTTTGGGTAATGGACAGCAGGTTCAGCGATACGCTGGAACCTCCGTATAAGATTTGTTCCAGGATCGGTGAGATTGCTTCAAAGTGACGTCGCATATGCACAAGGCTCCTCTTTCGCACTCGCCAGAGGGCACAGGCTTTCGCTCGGGACGGGCAAGTTACTCATCCATTTGTTTCCGTCAAAACGGACAACACCCGCCTTGGACAGAAAGAAAAATGACGTTCACTTTCTATCCGATCAGAAACCATCAAGGGAACTGATGATTTCATTGGGAATTTAATTTTCTCTATAAAGATCCTTCCGCCCTCCCCCGTCGCGGTTTGCCAGCTCCATTTGCAAACATTAAACATCAACAACCGTTAATATACATTTTACTGCCAACCGGTAGCGGACGGGCATTTTGACGCAGCGGCACCGCACGCGAGAAATGTTCTTTGCGTTCCGTGTGTTATCTTGATTGCGCAATTCGGGCTGCGCCTTCGGGCGATCACGGTGACGACAACCGCCCATCCGACCAGCACGGCAGCGAGGCCTTCTCTGTTCACCGTCACATGATCCCGACTCTTGCGCCCGACCATGATTCCTGCGTTTGCGGGGCTTGGCGATGCTCTCCTGGCAGTCACCCACCCAAAGCATGGAAAGAGGCACGAGCCACGCTAACAGGTCGCGGAAAAACGAACATATTTCGGCTTTTTGCCTCTGCTGAGGCTTGGAAATGGCGTTTCCGCCGCCCGTTT